>CAZMEL010000457.1:0-3777 GCA_964565225.1 uncultured Thermoanaerobaculia bacterium
GAAGGAGGTCTGCGGGCGTTGAGCACGGCCGCCAGCACCGCCTTGCGGACCGAGTAGAGAACGTCGCCCCGGCCATCGACATATTGCTGCTCGTCGCCGTGTTGCTGCACCAGGATCCCGAGGTCGAGGAGCAGGCGCACGACCTGCACCAGGTCGCGCCGCTGGTCGCGGGTTTCGAGGTCGAGAGGGAGCCCCGCTTCCTCGAACGTGGGGTCTCCACTCGCGAGCTGGAAGACGCTCTCGGCGAGATGGCCGAGCGTCGTCTGTCGCTCGCCGCGTTCGAGAGCGGCGAGGGCGAGGCAGAACAAGACGTAGCGTCGTCGTGAGAAGGCGGTGCCCGAGCGGGGATCCCGGGCCGGGCGGGTGGCGTCGTCGAGATCGGCGGGCAGCTTGCGCAGGCGCGCCATCTCGCTGTCGACCTCGAGTCGCCAGTCGGGGTGCCGCCCGAGCCATTCCCGCAGCCAGGGCGTGTGGCGCCGGACCAGGACGAAGCTCTCCGCCTCGGGGCCATCGGCGGTCAGCAGGGGGCGACGGAGCAGAGCCTTGAGGGCGCGTCGGCGCTCGAATCGGTCGGTCTCGGCGAGCCCCTGGGCGAGGGCGCGTGGCCGGGCCATCACGGCACGCCGAGGGCGCGGATCCGCACCCGGTGGTCGCGGCCGCTGAACCGGCCGTGGGGCGTTTCGATGACCGCGGTGCCGTGGTCCAGGGGCTCGAGCTCGATTTCGAGCGCGCCATCGCTCGAGTTGGCCAGCACCTTGGCCTGGCCGCTGCGCCGAGCCAGAGCCTCGCCCAGCAGATCGAGGAAGAGGGCGAAGGAGTCGCGGTCGAGGTGGCCGATCTCGGAGAGGCGCAGAAAGCCGCCGCTAGCCAGTCGCTCCCGGGCCTCGCCGATCTGTGCCGCTTCCGCCGCCGCCAGCTCCGCCAGGTGCGCCTTCTCGCGGCTGCGGTCGACGATCTTCGTGGCTCGCCCGCGGCGGGTATAACGTCCGGTCTTGCGCAGGCGAGGGGTGAGGAGAAGAGGTGGCGCCTCGAGCCAGCTCGCGTCGTTCGGCACCTGCAGCTGGTCGAAGCGGTCGAGGGTCGCGGCATCGACCCGCAGGTGGCGGCTGCTGCCGAGCCCGAAGGCGGCGCGCCACAGCCGGTGCGCCTGGCGATCATCGTCGCAGGTGGCGAACCAGTGGGCCAGGGTCCGCAAGTCGCTGATCCGGTCGCTGCGTTTCACCCGCCGATCGTGCAGCGCCTCGACCGCGCCGAGCAAGGCGGGAATGGCCCCGCGGGCCCGGGAACGGAGCACTTCGGCCTGGGGCGTGCCCTCGGGATCGAGGAACCAGGCCACCAGCCCACGCCAGCGCTGGTGCCAGGCGTCGAGGGCCGCTGCCCGTGAGCCTTCGTCGGCGGTGACGGCATCGGCGAGATCGCGATCGGCGGCCACCTGCAGCAGGCGCTCGGTTCCCGTCCCAGCGAGTCGGCGGAGAAGGGTGGTGATCTCGCTGGTGGCGAGGATCAGCTCGTTCACGAAGTGGTCGAGGTATTCGATCAGTCGTTCTTTGTAGGCCAGGAAATCGTCAACGGTGATGCCCTGCAGGTCGATGGTGCGCTGCAGGCCGCCGATGAAGGCCTGGGCACGCTGGGTGAGCTCGGTGAAACGTTCGACGAGGGCGCGGAGGGTGCGGTGTGCCTTGCCGGCGTCGAGCGGCTCGGACTCGCAGAGCTGGATCAGCTCCTCGAGCAACGCGCGGATATCGGTGAGAGCGGCGGTCTGGAGCTCCCCTTCCTGCCCCAGGTTCTGCCGAAAGGCCTCGAGGGCCAGCTCGGCGGCTTCACCTTCATGGGTGAGCTGAAAGAGCTGGCGGCGCCGGTAGAAGTCTTCCGCGGTGGCGACCTCGGCGGTGTCGGGGTGGGATTCCAGGTTCCCCCAGCTCACCAACTGCTCGAGGGCTCGCTCGACCGTCTCCGGGTCGGCGGCGGCTCCGTCGGTCCCGGCACCCAGCCGAACGGTTACCTCCCGGGGACGCAAATGCAGCGTGAACTGCGCCTTGGCGTCGGTGAAAACCCGCATCACTCGGCGGTAGAGAGGGGCGTTCTCGGCCTGCAGGTGGGCGAAGACCCGGTAGGTCCGGGAAGCCCCTGGCGCCTGCCCGACCCTCGCAGTCTTCCGCTGCGTTGTTTCCGAATGTTGCGACTCGTCCATAACTTGGTAGAGAGAATATCGAAAACGGTGTGGCTTGCGGAGGGCCGTCTTTTCGTGCAGCAGTCTTTGTCGGATGAGCCGGCTGCCTGTTTTCGGACCTGCGTACCGGAGCCGTGTATGCGCAGCCTATGGGCCAGAATTCGCAGGTTTCTTGCCTGAGGCGTGAGCACTACGGGGAGTGGGTAGAGAAGCGAGTGGCCAGTTTCCGATCTCGTCTTCGCCCTACTAGGTGAAGGTAGAACGATTGAGATAAGGCTAGATATTGGGGGAGCCGAGTCTTTCAGCTGCGTTTTCTTGGCCGGGAATGATCTCGAGCCAACTTCAGGAGGTAAGAATGAAGAAGAGCGTAACTCTTGTCGTGCCTATGTTGGTCTTGGGCTTCGGCCTCATGAGCCAGAGGGCAGAGGCTTTTTCTCCGCTCAACTGTCCAGTCTGCCCTGCTACCACCTTTGGATATGGTGCCCACCAGATCGGGCCGCAAGTCCCTCTAGCGATCAAGGGTATTTCAGACGTACCTGACCACAAAACCCAGCGAATCGTCTTCGAGTTCGATCCAGGGCTGAATCTGGCAAACAACCCTCGGCCGCAAGGGCATATGGCCGTCATTGGAAGGGGGCGCTACTGGACCAATGGTTCAAAGTTTCATTACATCGGAACAGGAATCGTGATCGGCCACGTGGGCCCTTGTTTCGGCATTGGCATCGAGAACTTTCACTTGGCCGAGAGTGTGCCCAACGAAGAGGACCCGGATAAAGATGACTGGAGCAAGGTCATCAAATGCAAGAACGTCTCCTTCTTGAATACGCTCCACCGGATCACCGTCGATGTCAGCACGTCGGATGTCCAATGGCAGCTTGAAAGACTTGAAGTCGAGGAGAACGAAGGAGCGCCCGTGGCTGCATGGGTGCCGGTTACCTCCGATCGGTGTCTCGGCGGAGTACCCCTTCCGGGGACCAACTCTTCAATGTGTGCGGAGATCGATTTAACCGACGGCAAGACGATCCAGAACAAGAGCTTCTCCGAGGTCGGAGTTGCAGACATCGGTCTGGGTGGCTGGGGTATCACCGACCTTTGGATCAGCCAGTGGTAGATCTCTGATGGAGTAGCGATCTCGGCCTGGGCCGTGGAAGCGAGTTGAAGCTTTTTCGGCCAGGAATCCGAATACGAAAAAGAGGGGACCGGCCCGTTGGCCGGTCCCCTCTTGGAAATGCCTGCCGAAACCCCGATCAGGGAGTCGGGCAGATCGCCAGGTCGTCGACTCCGCCTTCGATCAGGTCACCGGCGGCGGTGCCGTCGGCGACCTGGACCCTTAGCTGGACGTCGGAGCCGGCGGGGACGGAGGCGGTGGCCTCGGTCCAGGCGGCGTTGGAGGTGACGTCGCCCAGGCTCACCAGGTCTGTCCAGCTGGAGCCGCCGTCGGTGGAGAGCTCGAGGCGGAAGAAGTCACCGGCGTCGGTTCCGGCGTCGCGCTGGCCGTGGAAGTACCAGATCGACAGGTCGGAGGCCTCGGCCACGGCGTAGACCGGCGAGGTGACGATGCAGTTTCCCCCGTCGACGTCGTTGGCACCGGCGCTGGTGTTGGTGGC
>CAZMEL010000458.1:0-3769 GCA_964565225.1 uncultured Thermoanaerobaculia bacterium
ATCTCTTTCTGGTCCCCCTCGACGACCACCGCCGCTGGTTTCGTTTCCATCATCTCTTTCGTTCCCTGCTGCGAGAGCAGAGCCGGCGCCGCCTGCACACGTCCGAACGCAAGAAACTGCACGGCCGGGCCAGCGACTGGTTTCGTGGGGAAGGTCTGACCGACGAAGCTTTCGAGCATGCCCTGGCGGCGAAGGACCGGGAACGGGTCTGCCAGCTGCTGCGGGCCGAGGCCGGGCCGCGGATGCGCCAGGGAGATATCTGCGCGGTGATGGGCTGGTTCGATGCCACTCCAGCCGAGTGGCTCGGTGACGACCCGCGATTGGTGATCGACCACGCCATGGCTCTTTTTCTCAGCTTCCGTTGGCACGAGCTGGTGGTGGTGTTGGAAAACGCGGCCCGGCTGCAGATCGAAGATCCGGACCCTCCGTTCGCAGGAGAGCTGGCCACCCTCGAGACCGTGCTCGCCACCGCGGTGGGGCAGCCGGCCCGGGCGGCCGACCGTGCTCGCAAGGCGCTGGCCCTGCTGCCGAAAGACGCCAGCGCGATGCGCGGAACGGCGGCGGTCTGCCTGGCGGCGGCTCTCGTGAGCCTCGGAGAGTACCGAGAGGTGCGCGGGTTGCTGCAGAAGGCCAGGAGATGGCATCGCCTGGCCGGAGATCGTTTCGCCATGGCCTTCACCGGCTTTCTGGAAGGCAACATGGAAGCGTTGCGAGGGCAGCTCCACCGGGCCCACGATCGCTTCCGCGGGGAGCTGGCGAGGTTGGAGGCCGAGTCGGGGCTGGCACCGTCGGTAGCGGCGGTCTTGGAGGTCGGCCAGGCGGAAGTGCTGCACCAGATGGGAGCCTACGAGGCGGCGGAGAGCCTGGCCCAGAAAGTTCTGGCGCTGGGTCCGCAGGCTTCACCAGTGGCCTCGGTTCGTGCTCTCGCCGTGCGAGTCGCCATCCACCGCTCGCGTTTCGAGATCGAGCAGGCGCTGGCCGTGGTCGGCCTCGTCGAGGAGCTCACGACCCATACCTCGGCACCCGCCTGGCAGATGATGCAGGAAACACATCGGGCGCGGGTCTGGGCCCTCGAGGCTCGGAGCCCGGAAGCCTTTGCCGCCCGGGAGAGGCTCGAGAGCTGGATTCGTGAGCACCGTCTGCTCGACCCGGAACGTTTCGAAGCCAACCTCCTGCCCGATCACCCGAGGGAAGCCGCGCTCCTCTGCGCCGTACGATGGCTCTTGACCGAGGAGCGCTACCCCGAGGCGCTGGAGTGGCTGGCGCGGGTGCGGGCGACGGCGGTGGAAGGGGAGTGGCGCCGGGCGGAGATCGAGACCTGGTTGTTGGAGGCGCAGGCCCACGGCGACGCTCCGGCCGCCGCCGATCGAGCCCTGGGTCGGGCCTTCGAGCTGGCCGCTCCGGAAGGCTACCTGCAGGTCGTGCTCGACGAGATCCCCTGGATCGCTTCTCGCTTGCGCAGCCGCCGCGGGCAGGAGTTGCTCGCCGGGCTCGCGCCCGAGATTCGCACCCGCTTCGACCAGGCCCTGGTCACCCGGATCCCGGGCCCGAGCTCGGCCGAGCCGGGCGAGGGAGCCGCGACCGCGACCGACGAGGTCGAGGTGCTCACCGAGCGCGAGGTCGAGGTGCTCGCGGCCATTGCCGAGGGCCTCACCAACCACGAGGCCGGGCGCCGGCTCTACATCTCTTCGAGCACGGTGAAGAAACACCTCGAGAACATCTACGGCAAGCTCGGCGTGCACAATCGGGTCGAGGCCATCACCCGGTGCCGGGTGCTGGGGCTGCTCGCGCCGCCCGAGGCCTGAGGAGACCTTGGCGTAGGCTGGCGAATAGGCCGGCGAATCCGCCGATCGGCGAATGGGCACGGGCAGAGATCTTCCATATCGTGAGATGGCTCGTGAGGGGGAGCCGATCGGCTCTCCCGGCGGGCCCACATCACCGAGGAGGTTCTCATGTTCAACCGTGTATCCACCCCATCGAACACGCTCGGCCGCCGGACGCTCCGCGGCCTGATCCTGGCTCTACTGCTCACTCTGGTTTCCACCGGCACCGCCTTCGCCGGACCCTGGCAGCTCGGCTTCGCCGTCGGCAGCGGCGATCTCGGCAGCAGCGAAGGACCCGACCTCGATCTCCGGGGCGAGTTTCGGGTTGCCAAGTACCTGACCGACCGATTTGCCCTCGAGGCCCAGGCGATGTCGGCTTCCGCCATCTTCGATGCCTCTCTGGCCGCCTGGATGCTCAATGGGGTCTACGACCTCCGGCCCGGCGAGAAAGTCGTGCCCTACGTGATGGCCGGAGCCGGCCACGCTCGCTTCACCGACGTCCAGTTCCTCGGCAACCAGCCGTCCGTCTCCGAAGGCGGTCTCGCCTACCAGGTCGGCCTCGGCACCCACGTCTACTTCGGCTCGGCCCGTCGCCTGGCCTGGCGGCTCGAGCTCTCCAGCCTCTGGGAAGACACCGAGCTCTTCGATCGCGACCGCCACACCAGCCTGGTCACCGGACTGACCTGGACGATCGGTCGGTAGTCAGCACCCTTGCTTGGCGGGGGTGTCGGTTCTCCGGCACCCTCGCTCGTCATCGTCCCCGCCGAGGCGCCAGCGGAGGCCGATCCGGCCCGAGCGGCCGGGGCCGGGAAAGCCGAGTTGGGTCTGGTAGTCGCGGTCGAAGAGGTTGTCGAGACGGGTTTCGAGGCGCAGGTCGGGAGAGAGCCGCCAGCGGGCACCGAGGCTGGAAACGGAGTAGCTGTCGACGCTGGGGATCTCGGGCACCGGCAGCTGGTTGTCGAAGCGGGAGCTGGTCCATCGCCAGTGGAAGTCGAGGTCGAGAGTAGGACGCGGCTGCCAGGTGAGGCGGAGGGCGCCGGTCCACTCGGGACGGTGGAGAAGTGGTTGCTCGGAGGTCTGGTCTTCGGCGTCTTGCCAGGTGAGCGCGGCGGAGAGCTCGAGGGCCGAGGCGAGCTTCTCGGACCCTTCGAGCTCGAGGCCCGTGGCCACCACCCGGCCACGATTGATGTGACGAAACGAGGCGAAGTCGAAGTCCACCAGGTTGCGATAGCGGTGGTGGAAGGCGGTCAGCGCCAGCTGGCCCGTTCCCAAGGAGATCTCGACGCCGAGGTCGAAGCCGCGCAGGGTTTCGGTGCGCAGGTCGGCGTTGCCGCCGAGGGCGCCGGGGCTGGCGAGGGCGAAGAAGCTGGGGAGCTTGAAGGACTCTCCGGCCGAGGCGCGCAGCCGCCAGGACGCGCCGGCCGGGCGAAAGGCCAGGCCCAGACGGGGGCTGAAGCGCAGACCGTCGTCTTCGAGGTGGTCGAGTCGCGAGCCCAGGTCCAGGTGCCAGGAGCCGTGGCTCCAGGAGGCCTCGGCAAAAGCTCCAGGGGTCGTCCGTGTCCGTGAGTAGTCGCCGGGGGTCGGCCCGCCGAGCTCCGGCGCCAGGAAGAGCAGGCTCCGGTTCCAGGCCCGTTCCCGGTCGACGGTGACACCCGTCGCGAGCCGGACGCCGGAGCCGGAGTGCCGGGTCGACATCCAGCCGAGGCGGGAGCGGGTCCAGCGGGTCGCTTCTTCGGAGCGGGGCACCAGGAATCCGATGGCCGGGCTGGCGCGATCGAGCCGGTGCTCGTACACGCCGAGGCTCCATCGCTGCTTCGCCGAGTCGTCTTCTCCCCATTCGAGATCGAGCCCGAGGCTCAGCTCCCGGTGCTCGGAAGCCCGGAGCTCCCCGGAGCCGTAGACCGGGCCCCCGGACGCTTCGGGGTAGTCGTCGGACTCCCACCGGG
>CAZMEL010000459.1:0-3761 GCA_964565225.1 uncultured Thermoanaerobaculia bacterium
GATCTTCATGAATCTACAGCGTTACGCCGCCCTTCCGCTCCTCGACAGACCGCAAATATGCCTCCGTCGCTCCAGGCCGCCAAGCCTTGTACATTCAAGAACCTACGGCCTCTCACGACGAAGCCTGACGAATAATCCAGGCTAGTGGACTGCGTCACGAATCTGGCGTCTTGTCTTCGGGCCCTCTCACGCCCTGTCGGTATTGCTCCTTCTCGAGAGGCTCCCAGTATTCAGGGAGGAAGGGGTAGCGGCCCTGCTGGCAGAGCTCGAGACGACCCCCGGCGAAGCACTTGCCGAAGGATCTTTCGACCGCATCGGCTCCGGCGTCGCCGCCTCAACCGGGTGTGGCCGGCGCCTTCGACGGGTCGCGCATCTTGACGATGGTGACCGGAATCGGTGCGAGCTGGGCAATGCGCAGGGCTTTGGAGCCGAGCAGCAGCCTGTCGAGGCCCGTGCGTCCCTGGCTGCCGACCACGATCTGTCGAGCGTCGAGCCTCTCGGCCACCTCGAGCACTCGACTCACGGGCAGGCCGATCACCAGATGAGCTTCGAGGTCTGCCAGCAGCTTCGGATGCTTCTTGCAAAGGTGATGTAGGAATTCCGACATCATGCTCTCGGCCGCTGTCTCGATGCGTTGGAGATGCTTCTTGCGTTTTTTTGCGCGCTGGTAGTAGCCGGGAGCAGACTCCGGGTCGTGGACCACGTGAAGCGCCACCAGGCGTGCATCAGAGCACCGCGCCGCGCGCGCTGCCCAGAGCAGGGCTTCGGCAGAGCAGGGCGAGAAATCGATGGCGACCAGGATGGGCCGGGCCACCGGTCGCGGGGATGATTGGGCCATCTCAGTTCTCTCCGGGCTCTCGGGGGCCAAGGGATATTGGCTCGAAGGGTGCAGGTTGGGAGCCGGTGGTCGTTTCCGTCGGTACCGAGCGCGCAATCCGCTTGGAGAAATAATAGATGCGTTTCAGTGCTTCCACCAGCTCGCTCTCGATGCGGAAGGCCGTCAGACGGTGGGGCTCCGGCGCTCCCAGCCTGCCGGCGAGGTGACTCTCCGCCTCGTGGGCGAGGCGGTTGACCTCCGCCTTGGCGCCGAGCACCTCCGAGGCCAGATCGTGATCCTGAGACGCCACCGCTTCGATGGCGTGCTCTACCGACCATTGGACCTTCTCGTGTAGACCGCGCAACACTTCGCGAGTCGAAGGGCTGATCTCCACCGCCCCCTCGAGCCGGGCTCGTCCCGCCTCGACCAGGTTGGTCTCGATCATGTCGCCGATGTTCTCGAAGTAGTTGGCAGCGCCGAGGTGGCGTGCCAGCAGATGGGATTGCTTTTCTGTCAGAGGCTCGCGCGAGAGGCGGCCCAGGTAGATCACGAGGGCGGCGTGCAGCCGGTCGACTTCCTCGTCCATGTCCTCCAGCTCTTGAAGGTCTTCCCGGCTGCCGGAAAGCACCGGATCGATGGCTCGACGCACCATGGCGAGGGCCGCCGCGCCGAGCCGGGCGAGCTCCATGCGCACGAGGTCGAGGGCCAGGGCGGGAGTGTGCACCAGGATGTCGTCGAGATATCTGCGGTCGGGGGCATCGTTCTGGTCGAGGGAGCGATCGGGCACCATCCACTCCACGACGCGGGCGATCATCGGTGTGAAGCCGATGAAGATCAAGGCATTGACCACGTTGAAGGTGGTGTGGGCATTGGCGATCTGGCGCGGCGTCTCGGCCTGGAGCGCTGCCAGGCCCTGGAGGCTCTCGGCCACCGGCGACATCCAGCGGACCAGGTCTGCCAGCTGGTCGATGAAACCAATCCAGAGGAGCACTCCCAGGCTGTTGAAGAGGATGTGCACCAGGGCAGCTCGCACTGCCTCCCGGGGTTTGCCGATCGCTGCCAGAAATGCGGTGATGCAGGTGCCGATATTGGCGCCGAGGACCAGCGCGATGCCCGCTTCGAGCGTCAAGAAACCCTGGCTGGCGAGCACGATGATCACCCCCGTCGTGGCCGACGAGCTCTGCACCAGGGCCGTGAAGCCTGCGCTGAAGAGCACTGCCACACCCGGATGACGCAAGTTCTGCATTCCTTCGATGAAGGGCTCGTAGTCACGAAGCGGGCTGGTGGCGTCCTTCATCAGCTCCATGCCGAAGAAGATCAGCCCGAGCCCCATCACCATGGTGCCCCAGCGACGCAGCGTCGCAGACTTGGGCACGAAGGTCAGGAAGAAACCGGCGGCCACCAGAGTCAGGGAGTATTGCGTGACCTTGAAGGCGACGATCTGGGCGGTGATCGTGGTACCGATCGAGGCACCCATGATGATGCCGATCGATTGCGAAAGGGAGAGCAGGCCGGCGGAGATGAAACCCACCACCAACACGGTGGTGACGGAGGAAGATTGGATGATGGCGGTGACCACGGCACCGGTGAGCAATCCTTTGAAACGATTGCTGGTCATTCGGGCGAGCAGGCCCTTCATACGCTCCCCTGCCAGAACCTTGAGCGCCGAGGTCATTTTCTCCATGCCGTAGAGAAATAGCGCCAGCCCACCCAGGAGGCCCATCACCAAGGTACCGATCCTCAGCTCTTCCATCTGACCATTCTCACGTTCGGCTCAACCATAACGACCCTCGATATAGTCTGCGGTCTCTTGGTTCTGGGGTGTGACGAACATGTCGCCCGTGGGTGCATGCTCGACCACCTTGCCGAGCAGCATGAAGATACATTCCTCGCTCGCCCTTCTCGCCTGGGCCATGTTGTGAGTGACGATGAGGATCGTGTAGTCCCCCCGGAGCCCCCAGATCAGCTCCTCCACGGCTTCCGTGCCCGCGGGATCGAGAGCAGAGCAAGGCTCGTCCATGAGCAGAACGGCGGGTTTCACCGGCAGCAGACGGGCGATGCACAGCTTCTGTTGTTCCTCGAGGGAAAGGCCGGAGGCGGGCTTCGCCAGTCGATCTTTCACCGCGTCCCACAACAAGACCTGACGCAACGCCTGCTCGACGATCTCGTCGGCTTCCGCGCCGCCCAGCCGACGCTGCGCCGGGTGGTGCAAGCGATAGCCGAAGAGCACGTTGTCTCGGATCGAGAGGGGTAGGGGGTTTGGCCGCTGGAAGACCATTCCCACCTGCTTGCGTACCTGCACCAGCTCCACGCTCTCGGCGTAGATGTCGTGACCGAGCACCTCGATCGAGCCGGTGGTGCGCACGTATCCGAGTCGCTCGTTGATCCGGTTCACGCTCCGCAGGAAGGTCGACTTGCCGCAGCCCGAGGGACCGATCATGGAGGTGATCCGGCCGACAGGGATGGAGAGGTCGACGTCGAAGAGAGCCTGGAAAGTACCGTACCAGAGGTTCAGACTTCGGGTCTGGATCGCGTGGCTCGCGGCCTCGCGATCGGTCTCGGGCGCTGCCGCCTGGATGATGCTGTCAACCAAAACGTCCCTCCACGTAGGCACGGGTTCGTGGATCGGCCACCTCGCCGGTGAAGAGGTCTTCGGTCTTGCCGACCTCGACCATCTTCCCGGTGAGAAAAAAGGCCGTGCGATCGGCCAGGCGACGGGCCTGCTGCACCAGATTGGTCACCAGGATCACCGTCATCTCCTGCCGCAGCTCCTGCAATACATCCTCGATCTTCATGGTGGTCACGGGGTCGATCGCGATCGAGAATTCGTCGAGGAGCAGGAGCTCGGGTTCCTGCGAAAGGGCCCGGGCGATGGTCAACCGCTGTTGCTGGCCACCGGAGAGCAGGCTGCCGAGGGAGTGCAGGCGATCCTTCACCTCATCCC
>CAZMEL010000460.1:0-3753 GCA_964565225.1 uncultured Thermoanaerobaculia bacterium
GTCTCCAGGATATACACGTGGCCCCGGGCCACGAGCTCCTCGAAGTAGCGCAGGAAGTAGGTCAGCAGCAAATTGCGGATGTGCATGCCGTCGACATCGGCGTCGGTGGCGATCACCACTTTCTGGTAGCGCAGATCGTCGATGCTGTCCTCGATGCCGAGGGCACGCATGATGTTGTAGAGCTCTTCGTTCTTGTAGATGGCGTCGCGCTTGAGCCCGTAGCAGTTGAGCGGCTTGCCCTTGAGGCTGAAGATCGCCTGGGTATCGACATCTCGAGACTGCACCATGGAGCCGCCGGCGGAGTCTCCCTCGGTCAGGAAGATGCTCGACTCTTCGGCGCGCGCTTTCTTGTCTCCCAGGTGGATCTTGCAGTCGATCAGCTTGGGAATCCGAATCGCCGTTTTCTTGGCCCGCTCCCGCGCCTGTTTCTTGACGCTGGCGAGCTCTTTGCGGAGCTTCTCGTTGGCCTCGATCTTCTGGATCAGCCGTTCGGCGATTTCCGGGAACTTGTGCAGCC
This sequence comes from uncultured Thermoanaerobaculia bacterium, assembly GCA_964565225.1. Lineage (GTDB taxonomy): Bacteria > Acidobacteriota > Thermoanaerobaculia > Multivoradales > J023 > CAZMEL01. The sequence goes on from CAZMEL010000460.1 coordinate 518, forward strand.
AGACGACCACCGCGTCCTTGACCTCGGGCACGATCCAGCGCACGTCGGTGGAGCCCAGCTTGTTCTTGGTCTGGCTCTCGAACACCGGTTCCTGGATCTTCACCGCCACCGCCCCCACCAGGCCGTCGCGCACGTCGGCTCCGGCGAAGCTCTTCTTGGCGAACTCGTTGATGCCCTTGAGCAGGCCTTCGCGGAAAGCGCTCTGGTGGGTACCGCCGTCGGAGGTGTGCTGCCCGTTGACGAAGCTGAAGTAGGTCTCGCCGTAGTTGTTGGTGTGGGTGAAGGCGAACTCCAGCTTGTTCGCCGTGTGATGCATGGTCTCGTAGAGAGACGACTCCTCGCCGAGCTCTTCTTCGAGCAGGTCGCTGAGACCGTTCTTGCTGCGGATCCGCTTGCCGTTGTAGACCAGGGTGAGCCCGGTATTGAGGTAGGAGTAGTACCGCAGCCGGCGGTGGATGAAGTCTTCGCGCCAACCGTACTTGCCGAAGATCTCCCGGTCGGGCAGGAAAGAGACGAAGGTACCGTTGGACGCCTTCGGGTCGGAGCCGTCGATCTCGTCGAGCTTCTTTCCCTGGGCGAAGATCGCTTTCTTCGACTTCCCTTCTCTCCAGGAGCACACCTCGAACTGCTCCGAGAGAGCGTTCACCGCCTTGGTGCCGACCCCGTTGAGGCCGACGGAGAACTGGAAGACGTCGTCGTTGTACTTGCCTCCCGTGTGCATTCGCGACACGCAGTCGACCACCTTGCCCAGGGGGATCCCGCGGCCGTAGTCGCGCACCGTGATCCGGTCGCCGTCGAGGCCGATCTCGATTCTCTTGCCCTTGCCCATGATGAACTCGTCGATCGCGTTGTCGACGACCTCTTTGAGCAGGATGTAGATCCCGTCGTCGGGATTGGAGCCGTCCCCGAGGCGACCGATGTACATGCCGGTGCGCAGCCGGATGTGGGCCAGGGGGTCGAGGGTGAGGATTGCTTTTTCGTCGTAGGCTACGGCCTTCTTGGCCATCTGGTGTCCCCGCAGTGGATTCGTCGAAGAATTCGGAGTCGCGCGATTGTACCAACGCAACCCAGGCGGAAGTGTAGCGTAAGTTTTGCGGATTCCGAAATCCGCCCCGAAGGCTCAGGCGGCGGGCAGCCGAAGGACCAGGACCGTCAGATCGTCGTCGCGGATGTGGCGACCGGTGAAGCCATCGACATCTTCCAACACTCCATCGCGAACCGCGGCCGGGCCCTGGCCCGCGAGCCGACGCAAGCTCTCCTGCAGGCGGTCGAAGCCGAAGGGATCGTCGTCTTCCTCCGCGGTCGCCTCCACCAGCCCGTCGCTGTAGAAGAAAAGGGTGTCTCCCGCTCGCAGCGGCTGTTGCCGGACCCGGATCTCGAGCTGGTCGCGGACACCGAGGGGGTAGGACTCGGAGACCAGGGGATCGACCTCACCCTCCTGTGAGATGCGGTAGGGGAAGACATGCCCGGCGCTGGCGTAGGTCAGCTCCCGGCTGCGGGGATCGAGCAGGGCGTAGCAAAGGGTGGAGAGCAGGCGCCGACGGGCGCTCTGGTAGACCATGCGATTGAGGGTGGTGAGAACCGACTCCACGGCGGGATCGAAGGTGACCTGCACCGCCAGCGCCGACTTCGCCATCGACATCACCAGGCCGCTGGAGACCCCGTGCCCCGCCACGTCGCCCACCGCCAGGGCGAGCCTGCCGTCATCGAGGGCCAACACGTCGTAGAAATCGCCCCCTACCTCGCTGGCGGGCAGGTAGGAGTGGGCGATCTCCACCCCCAGGAGCTGCGACGGCAGGCTGGGCAGGATCGAGCTCTGGATGTTGCGTGCGGTTTCGATCTCTACCCGCTGGCGCTCGCGTTCGGCGATCCGGCGCACGTGGGGCGGAATGTCGTCCCAGGTGTAGGAGAGCTTGCGCTCGCCGGAGAAGAATCGCAGGCTCACCAGAGCCGGCGACGCCAGCACCAGGAGCACGATCCAGCCCTGGGAAACGATCCACGGATCCTCGGCGAAGAAGGTGGGAAAGATCTCGAGCATCGCGTGCAGGGTGAAGCCGCAGAGCAGGGCCGAGAGCAGGTCGCCCCAGCGGAAGACCAGCACCGGCACCGCGGCGACCACTGCGTACATCGCCCAGCCCCAGCCGAAGGGCAGCACCAGGAGCCGCGGCGCCACGGCGACGGCGACCAGCGCCGAGGCCAGGAGCCCCGGCCCCGGCCCCAGGTAGCGGACCGTCCAGCACGGCACCAGGAGGTAGAGAAAGAGGAAGACGGGCAGGCCGAGACCCGCCGTGCCGGCGAGCACCGAGAGGGAGGGCAAGGGACCGTCGATGCCATCGCCGAAGACGAAACCGCTCACCGCCCAGGCGCCGACGCCGTGGCCGAGGGTGGCCAGGGTCACCAGAACGCCGACGAGGGCCAGGCCGATGGCGAAGCCCCGAAGGCTGGACCGGGCGACGGCCGCGTTCTGCCAGTCGAGGCGGAAGAGAGCATCGAAGGTGGCGAGCTTCTGGCTCCAGCGCTGGCGGCAGAGAGACTCCCCCACGCACCAGGACATCAAGCCGAGAATCGCCACCCCCATGACCTGGAAGACGACGAGGAAACCGGCGATGAGCCAGCTGGTCTGCTCGCGATTCAGAAAGCCGAGATTGGTTCCCTGGGAAAAAATGCTGGCGTTGAGAACGGCGAAGACGATGCCCGAGGCGAGGCTCAAGACTGCCAGCTGGGTGCCTCGGCGAACCCCGAGCTCGCCGTCGTGGTACCTGCGCAGGAACGGCACACCGACCACCGGTAGCAGGAAGTAGAAGAAGACGATCCGGCTCAGGGCGACGATCTGATTGTTGCGAAAGAGGAGGTCGATCTCGTCGCGGTTCGGATCCTCGTACCAGGGGGCGAAGCCTGCCGCCCGAGGACCGTCGAAGAAGATCTCCAGACCGTAGGGAAATCCTTCGCCCAGCACGCTTTCGCGGCTGTGGAAACGGATCCGCGCCTGGGCGTCCTGGCCCAGGTCTTCCCGGTGGGCGGTGGTGAGCGGACCGTAGTCTTCCCGGACAATACCCAGAGTGCGGACATATTTCTCCGCGGCTCGGCGGAGCTCACCGTCTCCGAGCTTCCGCACGTCCCGGCCCTGGCCGCGGCGGCGCAGGGCCAGCACCTCTCCCTCGCGGGTGATCCAGGCCGAGTAGGCCCAGTCTCGGGGCCGTGCCCCGGGTGGGTAGACCACGACTTCCCAGGTCACC
>CAZMEL010000461.1:0-3731 GCA_964565225.1 uncultured Thermoanaerobaculia bacterium
CCAGCACCTGCCGCGCCGCCAGCCCGAACCGCCCCGCGGCCGCATTGCCGGCCCGCCGCTCCCGGAGCTGGCGCAGCTGCTCGTCGTCGAGCCCGAAGCCCATCTCGTCGAGCCGAGGCATATTCGCGATCCCCGGCGGCTCCCCCTCCGACAGCTGCGCCAGGTGCCAGATCCGCGCCCGTCCGCCCGTCTCCGCCGACGTCGTGCGGAATCCGATGCTCTGCTGCGTGAAGCCATCGGCCACGCAAACATCGATGCGCGGCAAGCCGAGCACCGGGTCGACAAAAGAACGGACCTCACCCCACAGGTTCAGGTGATCCCGCTCCAACGCCGTCACCCGGCCCACCGGCGGCAACGGGTCGGCCCAATGGGCTGGGACGCCTTCCCCTTGCGAGCAGATGACGGGCACCCGTCGCACCTCCGGGTCGAAGGTGTCGACGAACTCCGAGAGCATTCGGTGGGTGATTCGTCTGGCTTCGGGAAAGTCGCTACGGTCGTCCTCGACTCTGGCGATCACCAGCCACCGGGCTGGGGCCAGCTCGATCGTGGACGGGCCGAGAAGTGGGGAAAGTAGGTCCCTTACGTCGCTGGCGAGAGATGAGAAGCGTGTCCCCATGGGGGACATTTGATGGTGGGTCGGGATGCGGACTCAAGGGATAGAATCTAGATCCGAAGCGGAGCGTCAATTCCCGAAAATCAGCTCCACTACGCCAACAATATCATTGCAATCGTTGCAGCCCCCACGGCAATGCCAAATCTATCCATCCTCTCTTTTCCATCTGAAGAAAAGACAGCGGAGAAACCAGAAATAAGAGAGAGGCCAAAGAAAGCGCAACAGAAAAAATAGGCTAGATGATGACTCTGAGTTCCGGGACTTCCGTAATCGACACAGCCTGTTAGTAGGCCGCCACCAGTAACCAAAATCAAGGATTTAAAGGAATGTTTGCATATAGCATCTGGCAAAGGGTCTGGTCTGCGGATATTTAGATTTGATTTTTCTTCCGTACAGTTCACTGAAAGTTTCCTGTCCTAATTAGTTTGTCATATGAGCAAGAAAGGTTGTGAACCTTCTGTCGTCTAGCTAGAGCTTGATAAATCTGATTTTACTGGTCGGTCTCCCCAGCCACTTCCAGCACCTTCGCCACAAGAGCCTCACTGAGCCGGATTCCACGACGTCGAACCTCACCGACAATCGCGCCTATCTCCGGAATCAGCCCCTCGGTCTTCGCTTTCAGCAAGACTCCCAGCGTCCCCGTCAGAGGAAGGCCCAGGCGCCGGGCGTGGCGTCTCCCGAGGCGCTCGTCGATGATCACAAGATCAGCGTTCAGGATCTGACCGAGAGCGATGACCTCCGCTTCGCCTCGGTCGAGGTCCGAGAGTAGATCGGCGCGGGTGGTATCGGCCAGGGGTACGGTCTCGATCCAGCTGGCCGCCTGGAGCTCCGAGAAACCTGCGCGGGCAGGCCCTCCGGCGATCACCTCCTGGAAGACTGCGGGAGGGATCACCACCTTGTCGTAGAGATCGCGCAGCAGACGGATTTGATCGACGAGCGCGAGGGTGATGAGCGGCGTGGCGTTGACCACAACGACCCGTCGGCCTTCAGGCATTGGCGAAGTCTTGCTCCAGCTCTTCCGGGTCGACACCCACTGGCGAGAGACCGAATCGGCCGAGGGCGAACATGAACTCGACCCGACCCATTCCCGCCAGCTCGGCGGCACGGCCCGTGGTCAGGCGGCCGAGCTCGTACAGCTTGACTGCCAGCAGAAGCCGGGCCTCGGCTTCGAACTCTTCCGGGGTCTCCTTCAGAGACAGCAAGAGGTCTTCGGAATACGGGATGTTCAGAGCATGTTGGGCCATATCGCCACTCCTTCCCCAAGATCCTACAACGAACATCCCTGCGGCAGTGGGAGATACCCGAGAGCCCGGAGAAGCTCCACCCGTGACATCTCCAGCGGCGCCGTAATCCCCAACCACACCGACGCCACCGGCATCGCCCGAACCTTCGTCTCGTAGTGCAGCACGGCGCTCCCATCGGATAGGCCGAGGACTTCGGCCGCCTCTTCCAGTGTGAGCCCCTCGCGAAGGCGCCACTCTCGGAGCGCCTCCCGCAGGGGTGCCAGGTCGCGAGGGTCGATCGGGTTACGGGCCATCGGTGGGTACCTCCTCATCGGGATCCGAGGGTTTGATCGTGATCGTCGGGCTCGGGACCTTTTGCAGAACGAGCCCGCCTTCGTCCTCGCCCGACGCCACCACGTCGGTTGCGCCGAGGAGCTCGGCGACGCGGTGGGCGCGCAGCGGGGCGCCGAGGTTGAAGAGGGTCTGGACGGTGCTCTCGCGCAGCTGCAGGCGCAGGAACGACACGAACAGCGGCAGGTCTTCGGGGTCGGCGTCTTCGCCGTTGAGCCAGAACATGTTGGCGAAGAGCTCGGCCACGGTGTTCTCCACACACGAGATCCGCATGAGGGCGTAGTCGGTCTCGGCCTTCTGGTGAACCTTGGCGCTGCCGGAGGGGCCGGCGGTGGAGGTCTCGGAGGTGAGGTGGCCGCCCTGGAAGAGCAGCTGCAGGGTGCGGCGGATGTGTTCGAGCAGGGCGACGCCGGACTGGATGAACTGCAGCTTCTCGATGAACTGCGTCTGGAACTTGCCGGCTTCGAGCAGGATGTTCCGCTCGGCCAGCATCGACGTGACCGTCTGCAGATCTTCGGCCACGGCTTCGAGCTCCTCCCGCAGCGCGCCTGACTTCACGCCGCCGCCGGTGAGCCCCACTTTGATCATGTTCCATTGCCGGTCGACCGCGCCGTAGAACTTGCGGGCCACCATCCAGGCGGCCTGGGCGATGTTCCAGGCGAAGTAGCCGAGGCCGAGACCGTAGGGGTCGTCGAGGGTGCGGACCCGGGGCACGAGCCAGCCGGCGCGCACCTCTTCGGGGCCGAAGATCACTGGCGCCTGGCCGGGCCAGGGCAGGAACACCAGGCTGCGCTGGGTGCCCGGGGTGAACCGGAAGTGGTGGGCGCGTTTGTCGACGATACGCCGTGGCACGGCCAAAGTCTGGCGCGACGCCTCACCCACGCCGGGCCAGGTAGCGTGTTCGAGCACACATTGCAGGGGCCGCCAGCCGAGCCACTCGGCGTCGAGGATGCGTTGCAGCAGGATCCCCCGTTCCGACCCGGGCAGCCGACACCATAACCACCGAGCCTTCGCCGCCAGCACCTTCGCGGCCGGGGTGTTGCGCCCGGCCTGGATCTCGAACGGCGCCGCGAACACCGACGACGTCACATGCTGCCAGGGGTCCGACACCTCGGGCAGGCGCATCAGGCCCTCGTACTCGCGCCAGTCGGGATACTCGGCGAGCTCGCGCAACACCGGATCCCCGATCGGCTCCACCGGCACGCCTCCGACCTGCGCCGCGAAGAGCGACGGCCGCCGCACCTCCACGCCGAGACGGCGAGCCAGCTGGCGGGCCTGGGTGGGGGTGGCCATCCTCGGCGCCCTACCGGGTCTCGATCTCGACACATCCACCGAGCCGGCGCACAGTGGCGGGAGAGAGCACAGGCTCGGCCGGTCTCGATGGCTCGGCGTCGTGTCGGGACTCCTCGGCGCGGGTGGCTTCGTTCGTGTCGTGGGTTTCGTCGGGCATCGTCGAGGCTCCTATCGAAAGATCCGGGCCATCTCGCCTCCCAGCGACATCGGCAGCTGGTCGAGAGAGGTGGGTTTGCGGTCCCGGGGTTGGT
>CAZMEL010000462.1:0-3725 GCA_964565225.1 uncultured Thermoanaerobaculia bacterium
GCAGCGGGGCCGCGTGGCATCAGGCCGTCTTCGGCCGGGTCGGCGGCGGCGATCCCGAAGGCGCCTCCGGAGGCGTCCTGGACCACTACCAGCACCTGCGAGGTGCCGTCGGGCAGATCGGTTTCGAGCTGGTAGATCCACCCGGTGGCCCCTTCGAGGTCCACTTCCACCCGGCGGTGATAGATCCCCAGCAGCTCGCCGTCGGCCTCGACCACCAGGGAGACACAGAGGGTGGGGCTCGCCCGGCCGAGCGTCCGGATCCCGTCGCGTGGGAGGTGGATCTCCACGGCCGAGCGCAGGGGCCGACCTTCGAGAAGGGCGTCTTCGTCGAGGAAGAACCGGGCGGAGAGCTCCAGCTCGCCCGATGCGCCGTTGTCTACCAGAACCCGAGCCAGCTCGTCCGGCGGCCGGCAGGCGGCGTCGGCGGGAGTGGCGAAGAGCCAGTTGAGCGCGAGGAGAGAGACGGCGAGAAGGTGAGGAAGTCGAGCAGCCATGGTGGTAGCTTACCGGTTCCGGAGAGACCCGGGGCCGGGACTTGCACCCGGCTCGGAGCGGAACGTCCCCGGCATCCACGAGGAGACGAACGTGGCTCGGTGCCAACCCATGAAAACGAAGCTAGGAGTCCTGCTCGGGAGCCTGTGGATCGGGGCGACGTCTCTTGCGGCAGGCGCCCCGCTCGATCTCTTGCCGCCACCCTTCGGCCCCGGCGAGACCCTGCGCTACGAGATCAAGTGGGGCTTGATCAAGGGTGGGGAGCTGTCGCTGGAGGTGTCGAAGAGCTCCCACGATCCCGTGCTCGATGCCTCCCTCGCCTCGCTCGAGCCGGTTCTCGACCACGACTCGTACTGGAGATTCCGCGGCACGGCGCGTTCGGCGCGCTGGATTTCCACGTTCTATCGGGTCGAAGACGAGATCGATGGCTGGGTCGACTCGGAGCGCTTCCTGCCGCGTTTTCTGGAGATCCGGGTCGCCGAGAGCAATGAGCGTGGACGGCGCTGGGTGCTCTACGACCATGACGAAGGCGTGGCCCACTACCGGCGACGGCGGGAGTTCCACCGCAAACGGGGCCCCGACTCGATCGATCGGGAAGATCCCATGGAGTCGGGAGCGCACGACGCCCTTTCGTCGTTGTTCCTGCTGCGCCGAACCGAGCTGGTGGCGGGAGCGGAGCTGACGATTCCGGTGCACGAGAACGGAAAGAATCGTCTCGCCCGGATCCGCGTCGGGGAACCGGAATGGGTTCGGGTGCCGGTAGGAGAGCACGAGGCCTGGCCGCTCGAAATCCGTGCCGAGATCGAGGGAAAGCTGGCGTCGAAGAAGGCCATACGCCTGTGGCTCGGAACCGGTCCGCGACGCCTGCCGCTGCGATTCGAGATCGATCTCGCCTGGGGCGACCTCACCGGCACGCTGGTGGAGGAGAGCCCGCCCGTCGCGCCTCGAGGCAACCGTCTCTCAGGGTTGGACGTCGAGGTTCTCCGGCCACTCGAAGGGGGACGGGTGGAGCTCCCGTAGCTCGAGCAGCTGGCGCTCGCCATCGAGATTGGCGGCCAGCACGGGGAGCTCGCGAGCGAACTCGTTGAGGGTCTCGCGACACATGCCGCAGGGCAGGGCGGCGGGGGAGCAGTCGGTCACCACGGCGAGGGCCACGAGCTCGCGACAGCCCTCGGCCACCGCGCGGGCCACCGCTGTGCGCTCGGCACAGATACAGAGCCCGAACGAACGGTTCTCCACGTTGCATCCGGTGAAGATCCGGCCGTCGCCGACCTGCAGCGCGGCACCCACCTGGAAACCGCTATAAGGAGCATAGGCCTGCAGCCGTGCGTCCCGTGCTTTCTCGTAGAGCTTGTCCCAGTCCATCGTCGAACTCTAGCACGTAGACCCGCGTGGAGGCGGGTCCCGGAGAGGCACGTCAACTGTGATACCGTGTTCCCGTGTCGTCTCCGAGACGATTCAGCATCACCCAATTTCTCAAACCCGGGATCCTCGGTACCCCCGAGGATGCTGTTGATCGTAGACCCGCCTCGCGGGAGGAGGTAGCTCTGTGAGCCAGGAAGATTTCTATACCCCGCCGGCCGATGGACAGGAGATCGGCTGGAACGACGGCAAGCTCGAGATCCCCGATCGCCCGATCGTCCCGTTCATCGAAGGGGATGGCATCGGTCCCGATATCTGGGCCGCCACCCGGCGAGTGGTGGATGCCGCGGTCGAGAAGACCTACGGTGGCTCCAAGTCCATCGCCTGGATGGAGATCCTCGCCGGTGAGAAGGCCCAGGAGCACACCGGTGAGTGGTTGCCGGAACGGACCTTCGAAGCCATCCGTCATTACCGCGGTGCGATCAAGGGTCCCCTCACCACACCCGTGGGCGGCGGCTTCCGCAGTCTGAACGTGACCCTGCGGCAGGTGCTCGACCTCTACGCGTGTGTGCGCCCGGTGAAGCACTACTCGGGTGTGCCCTCGCCGGTGAAGGAGCCGGAGAAGGTGGACATGGTTCTCTTCCGGGAGAACACCGAAGATGTCTACTCCGGAGTGGAGTTCGTCTCGGGCTCCGAGGAGTCCGGCAAGCTGGTCGCTTTCCTGAAGGACGAGCTCGGCAAGGAGATCCGGCCCGACAGCGGTATCGGCATCAAGCCGATCTCTCCCTTCGGCACCAAACGCCTGGTGCGCAAGGCGGTGGAGTACGCCATCGCCCAGGGACGCTCCAGCGTCACCCTGGTGCACAAGGGCAACATCATGAAATTCACCGAGGGTGCGTTCAAGGACTGGGGGTACGAGCTGGCCCACGAGGAGTTCGGCGACGTGACCATCAGTGAGCAGGAGCTCTGGGACCAACACGACGGCAAGGCGCCGGAAGGCCGGGTGGTGATCAAGGACCGGATCGCCGACGCCATGTTCCAGCAGGTGCTGCTGCGTCCCTCCGAATACGAGGTGATCGCCACTACCAATCTCAATGGTGACTATCTCTCCGATGCCCTGGCCGCCCAGGTCGGTGGTCTCGGTATGGCTCCGGGCAGCAACGAGGGCGACGGTATGGCCCTGTTCGAGGCGACCCACGGCACAGCTCCGAAGTATGCCGGTCTCGACAAGGTCAATCCCGGCTCCCTGATCCTCTCCGGGGTCATGCTGCTCCGCTGGCTCGGCTGGCTCGACGCCGCCGCTTCGGTGGAGACGGCTCTCGGGACCACCATCGGCCAGAAGCGGGTGACCTACGACCTCGAGCGCCAGATGGACGGTGCCACTCTGCTCAAGACCTCCGAGTTCGGCGACGCGATCATCGGCAATCTCTGATCGTCCAGCTCCGGAACCGTTCGACGAGGGGTCCTTCGGGGCCCCTTTTGTTTTTGCCGCAGCCCGGCAGCCGACCGAGAGGTGAGAAGATCCGAGGCGTAACAGGGAGCACGGTAGATCCGTAAGAATCTCTGCATCGCCCCTGTTCCCGCGGTTTCGTCCTCCGGTTGGAAGAACCTCGATCGGGCGCCCGCGAAACTCGAAGCTTCCAAGGAATATGAAACACACCCGAGAGCTCTGCTTGTGGATCGCCGTCGCGGTGGTGGGCGGCTGGATGATCGTCGCCGCGTTCCCGAATCTCTTCCCCGTGCAACCCGGCACCTGGGAGATCACCCGCTCGGAAGCCGCCCTGATCGCCGCCGAGCGTTTCGCCGAGCTCGGCGAGCCCGTGGTCGATCCCTACGTGGTGGTTCAGCTGCGCAGCGATCTCCATCTCGAG
>CAZMEL010000463.1:0-3706 GCA_964565225.1 uncultured Thermoanaerobaculia bacterium
CCAGGAACGCCGACTCTTACGAAACCGAATCTCCAATCTGACAAAGTAGAATTAGAGGAGCGCTCCGGGTCAGGCAGCCGAGGCCAGAAGCGGGAGCCGCTCGCGGCTGGAGACCACGACTCCGCCGGGCTTTTCGACGGTGATGGCGAAAAGGGTCGGACGGGTCACCGGGAGCCGGGCATCGATGGGAACGATGACCTCGTCGCTGCTGGTGACGTCGAACACCCCACCATCGATCGGGTAGCGTTCGTCCTGCGTCGGATCGAAGATCCAGAGCTGGTATTGCTCTACCGTGGGGTCGTTCACGGCGAGCCCGGAGATCCGCATGAACCCTGCCTGTCGGGCGGTGCTCCAGATCAGGTCACCGGTGACCTCGGGCGCTGCGGCGGGGTCGTCGGTGGCGGTCCAGCCGAGCTGCTGCAGGTCTCGGGCCTCGGTGAGGAGCTCCTGTCGGAGGCTGGCGAGGGTCGGAGTGGCAGAGGGGGTGGATGTCTGCGCCGACGGGTTTTCGGCGATCGACGGGTTCTGGCTGGTGGCTTCCTGGGACGGCCACCAACCGGCCACCGCGAGGGCGAGGCAGGCCGCGGCAGCGGCCCAACCGGCCCACGGCGCGGGAATCGTCGAACCGGGCGCCGGAGGAGGCGGTGTCGGGAACTTGGCGACTTCCGATTGGCGGTGCTCCCAGGTGTGGGTGGCCTGGTCCCATGCCCTCGCCTGCAGTGAGAGCCGCTGATAGAGCCCCCCGGGAAGCTCGGTATCCTGCGAGCCGTGGGCGAGATCGATGGCCGCGGCGGCGAGCTCGAAGGCTTCGGCGTCGAAACCGCCGGCTGCGAGGCCGAGTCCGCGAAGCTCGGATTCGGCTCCCGGGTCGAGCCCTTCCGTGGCTCGATCGACCAGGAGCTCGGTCGCTCGCTCGCTCGCAGGGTTCATTTTTCGGGCCCTCTGAGCTGTGAGCGGCCTTTCTCCAAGGCCTCTCGGACCCGCAGCAGACCTCGCCGAATGTAGGTCTTCACGGTTCCGAGTGGAATCTGTGTGTGGTTGGAGATCTCGCTGTGGGACATGCCCTGGTAGACCGAGAGAAGAATGACCCGGCGTTCTTTTTCGTCGAGATCGTTCATGACCCGTAGCGCCAGCTTGGCATCGGCCTGATGCTCCAGGGTCTCGGAGAGGGTTCCGGGAAGAATGGCCAGCTCTTCTTCCGAGCCGGAGGTCTTGGGCTGGCGTTCCTTGCGGCGGTAGAGGTCGATCAGTCGCCGACGGGCGATCATGGTGATGAAGGTCGGCTCGGAGGCCTTGCTGGGATCGAAACGATCGGCGTTCTTCCAGATGGCGAGGAAGATCTCCTGGACCGCGTCCTCGGCCTCCTGGGTATTGCGGATTCGGCGCCTGGCCAGAGACCAGATCAGTCGTCCGTACCGATCGAGGCATTCCTTGGCGGCGTTGGGGTCGCCGTTGCTCAGCTTGGGCAGAAGGTTTTCCTGGCCTGCCTTGATCTGGCGGACGACACTCGATCCGGAGCCTGAACTGTCGGCGGCAGCGGTCCGGCTGTGAGCCATCGCGAGATCGGGTGGAGTCTTCTGGGAGGGTTTTCTCTTTCTCCACAAGCGACCCAGTCGCAGGCCGGTTTCATGATGGGATGGGGCACGGCCGAAGAGACGAAGCTCTGCGGCGTTGGTCAGAACCATGTCGTCTCCCTCGATCGAATCCTGTGCCGCCGTGGCAGTCCGTTCATTTCTGCTACTCCGAAGGGTGATTGTCGGCCGATCATATCTGCCTTTGGACGGGGAAGTCGAAGGAGCAGGATTGGGAAGGGACATCAGTCTCTCCTGGGCGAGCGGGGCGGCGGATGGCGGCGCACGGATCGATCGAGACGACCGAAACACCGCGGAGACTCTACGGGTCGGTCTCCGCGGTGCCGAGGGTCAAGGGATCAGGACCGTATCGATGACATGGATGATGCCGTTCGAGGTCTGGATGTCGGTAGAGACGACCGTGGCGCCACCAACCTTTACCCCTTGGGTGGTGTCGATTTCGAGAGCCTTGCCCTGGACCGACTCGAGGGATTTGACAGCGACCACGTCCGCGGCGGTTTTCTCACCGGCCACGACATGGTAAGTGAGGATGGAGGTGAGCTTGGCTTTGTCTTCGAGAAGGCTCTCGACCGTTCCGGCGGGGAGCTTGGCAAAAGCCTCGTCGGTGGGTGCAAAGACGGTGAACGGGCCCTCGCCCTTGAGCGTGTCGACCAGACCGGCAGCTTCGATCGCGGTTACGAGCGTGGAGAACGAGCCGTTGCTCGCCGCGGTGTCGACGATGTCCTTCGAATCGTGGGTGTGGTGACCTGCGAAGAGAGCGCTGGCGGTGAGCAGGAACAGGGTAGAAAGGGCGATGAGAGTGATACGGGTCATGGGATAAATCCTCGAGTTTCGGTTCGTTGTAGTGGTTCGGCGAACGGGCGGGCGTGGCGTCGAGATCTCGTGTGCCGGCGTCGCGATGTCGCTCACCCTGGTACTTCGCCTTGGCTTCGGGAACGGATGCGTGCTCGTCACATCGGTCGGGGTACTGGTATGATGAGAAACCGGAATCCACCGACGTATGAAACATCGCAAGTCTGCCCTTCACCTGCTGATCGCCGTTCTGGGCCTGTGGTTCCTCTGGTCCGGCCCCTACTCGCTCCCGGGGCTCGCCGAAGAGGGCTCGTTTCTGGTCCTGGGGCTGGGAATTCTGTCAGCCATCGGAGTCGTGCTGCTCTGCATGCGGATGGGAATCGTCGACCACGACATCGTGCCTCTCGACCTGACCCTGCCGACGTTGCGGTATGTGCCGTGGCTCACGCGCGAGGTCGTGCGTTCGAACATCGATGTGGTGCTCAGGATCCTGCGCCTCGGGCGCTCGATCGACCCGAAGGTGATCCGGGTCCGAGCGAGTCAGCAGACCGACCTGGGACGGGTGACGTACGCCAACTCCATCACCCTGACTCCGGGCACCTTGACGCTGAATCTCGAAGACGATGTGCTGACGGTGCACTCCATCGATGGCACGGTCGGCGAGGCGCTGGCCAGGGGAATCATGGATGGACGCATCGTCCGGCTGGAGGAGGGCTCCAAGATGACGAAAAGGGAACGCTAGATGTTCACCGTCACCATCGCGGCGATCCTGGTCTGCATGGCGTTGCTGCTGGTGCGTGCGATCAAGGGCCCGCCGCTCTTCGATCGCATCCTGGCGGTCAACACGTTCGGCACCAAGACCGTGCTCCTCATCGCCGTCCTGGGATTTCTGAACGGGCGCCCCGATTTTCTCGATCTCGCCCTGGTCTATGCCCTGATGAATCTGATCAGCACCATTGCCGTGCTCCGCTTTTCCCGCTACGGCGATCTCACTCGGGTCGGCGACGATCTCGGAGGGGAGTGAGCGATGGGAGGCAATGGTCTGGAGATCCTGCGAGACGTGATCAGCTGGGCTTGCCTGCTGGCGGGCTCCGGCATCGTCCTGGTGACCGGTTACGGCATCTTGCGACTGCCCACCTTCTACACCCGGATCCATGCCTCCGCGATCACCGACACCCTGGGCGCCGGCTTGATCCTGCTCGGGCTGATCGTGCAGGCGGGTTTCTCCCTGGCCTCGGTCAAGCTCGTGTTGATCCTGGTCTTCCTGGTCCTCACCGGCCCGCCGGCGGAGCACGCTCTCGCCAAGGCGGCCTATCTTCACG
>CAZMEL010000464.1:0-3688 GCA_964565225.1 uncultured Thermoanaerobaculia bacterium
CGTAACTTAGCCGTGGCTGCCCCATTTGCCAATACCCCTTCATGAATTTTCCAGGATAAACAGTGAGCTTGATTGCTTCCGCAGCCGCAGTGCCACCAAGGTTCATTACGGCGAGCAAGATGGTCATGGGGAGGTGGTCTCTATGAAGAAAGTTGACAAATGTCGGATTCGACATAGAACAAGTAGATGAGCGGGGACGACAGGCCACTGGTCTGGCTCCACGGCGAGATTCGAACGCCGCCGCTCTCCAGCAACGCGCGCTTGCAGGCTGGTTTACCTGCTCCGGCTACTCCAACGCGGAGACAGCCTTTCGATGCCGCACTCGCGCCCCATGCCAGCGATCGGCACGCGATGTCACGAGCTCCGGATTCCAGATGGCACGACCTCGTGGCGGGTCTTCTACAGGATCGATGAAGACGCGATCTTGATTCTGGGAGTCGAGACGAAGAAGACCCGCACCACGCGGCAGAAGACCATCGAGGCGTGCCAACAAAGGCTCGGGGCTTACGACCGACTTGGAGAGACCTCAGAGGATCAACCATGAAGCAGGCAAAGAAGAAGAAGCTCGAAGAGGCAGGATGGAGGGTTGCAGGCGCCGAAGAGTTTCTCGGCCTATCACCCGAAGAGGCGGAGTACATCGATCTCCGAATCTGCCTTGGCGACGCCGTGAGACAGCTTCGCAAGGAGAAGCAGCTGACCCAAGTCGAGCTTGCTGCCCGCATGGGCTCGAGCCAAAGCCGCGTGGCCAAGGCAGAGGCTGCAGACACCTCGATCTCGCTGGATCTGCTCATCCGCTCCTTCCTTGCTCTAGCCTGGATTATTCATCAGGCTTCGTCGTGAGAGGCCGTAGGTTCTTGAATATACAAGGCTTGGCGGCCTGGAGCGACGGAGGCATACTTGCGGTCTGTCGAGGAGCGGAAGGGCGGCGTAACGCTGTAGATTCATGAAGATCCGGCCTCGCAGCAGGAGGCTGATGAATAATCCAGGCTAGGTGCCACACGCCGAGATCTGGCCAAAGCCATCACAGGCGTGCAATCTCTCAACTCAAGTCGTATCAAATGAACCTTTCAAAGAGTGGTTCTGCTGACCGATTCATTCCAACCCTGTACATCTCAGAAAAAACACGTGGTTGGTCGCCGCCGATCACTTTTCTGCCCTCTGACGGATTCGCGCTTGGGCGGATGGACACGCATCATGGCCGCTCATCCGCATTGGGCGAACTCGTACCCTCGAGCGTGACGGGGAGTGAACACGACACCTGAACCTCCGCCGATCGTAAGGGAAGAAACCAAGCTCCTGCGATTCTGCTGCCGGAGATTATAGCTCATCTCCAGGCGGGTGGCCGCACCTCGACCGGGGCCCGGCGAAGGGCCGATACTGAAGAGCACTGCGGGGACGACGAACCGGCGATCATGGTGGCGCCCGCGCGGACCGTAGATTCAGCTCGTCGCGGGAGGGCACGGCCTCGAGCAGCACCAGGGTGCCCTCGCCGCAGACCGGGCACCGCCTCGGGTCTTCTCCCGTCAGCCGCCCCACCTCATCCGCCCAAAGACCCTCGACATCCTCGACCTTGGCGACATCTTCATCGCTGGGCACCGGCGGCGATGAGGTGCAGCCCAGGAGCAGGCGACACGTCTCGAGGTTGGCCGCGCGGTGTCGGTTGGCGAGCAGGCCGTAGCTCCGCAGCCGCTGGAATCCGACGAGCAGCACATGTAGGTGCAGAAGGCAAGAGCCGCTCGCCCCGATTCGCGGCCTGGTCGATCTCGTCGAGCAGATAGCGCTTCCAGAACCGACGCAGCTGGGCCAGCAAGCTACCCGGCAAACACCGTATACCGATCTTTCTTTCCCTTGCCGTCGCGCACCAGCAGCCGCATTGCCTGGCTGTCGATATCTGAGACCCGCAGCCGCACTGCTTCGCTGGCCCGAAGACCCGAGGCATACAGCGCCATCCAGATGGTGCGGTACCGAAGACTCTCGGTCACCGACAGTAGCGTGCTGACCTCAGCGCGGCTGAGCACGATCGGCACCCGTTGGGGTCGCTTGTGAAGTCGAAGCGGCTGGCGCCACTGTTTCTTCAGCACGTCCCGGATGAGGAAACGCACTCCGAAGTGCGCCTGATTGATGCTACTCGCCGCTTGCTTCCGCTCGGTCAGCTCGACGAAGTACCGACGGATGTCGGTGCGTCCGATCCGCCGCGCCGGCTTGTCGAAGAAGCGCAAGAACCGGCTGGCCACTCCCAGATACGAGCTCACCGTCCGCGGACTGTACCCTGCCAGCTTCAGCTCCTGCTCCACCCGATGCAATGTCTTCGCGTGATCGTGGGCCATGAGAACCTTCTGTCGATCTGGTGGGTGGAATTGTCCATCGAAGGAGGTTAGCCTGGAGTCGGTGGTGTCAGGTCGGTCTCAACGCGAAGAGCTCCGCGAGGCGGAGGCTCGATTGCAGAATCTAGAGCTCGAGAAGATGGTGGGGTGGGCGGGAGGGCAGCCTGTTGGTGTCCGAGGGATCACCTATTGGCAAGGTTTTACGGTGGGTAGACTGCCGCGGAGCGGCTTAGTACAACGGCTGAGCGGGCCAGCGGCGCTCCGCGTCCGCTGCGGCCGCTGTGTTCTGCGCCTCACGTGAGATAATGGTGTCTAGAACCCCTGCCGACTGTAGGCTTGTGAAGCGCCGTCGACATTCTCTCGACAAGCCACCTGCCCCGAAACTGGATTCAGGCGAGCTCCAGTTCTCTTGCCTGACTTCGCGCGCCTCTTTGGCATTTCAAGACGTCACCCTTACCTTTCTCATTCCGGCTGCTTCCACCCGGAAGCCTCTCGGGAAGCGAGTCTTGTCAGAATACTCCGCATCTCGGAGATTCGCCCCAACGAGTGCCGCTTCCGTCAGGTCAGCTCCACAAAGCTGGACGGCGCCTCCCATGTTGTCGCAGCCAAGATCTGCGTACGACAGATCGGCGCCACGGAGATTTGCACCTTTGAGGTCGGCACCCTGCAACTTGGCATGCTCGAGAATTGCGTATGCCATATTTGCATTAAATAGAGTAGCGCCGTAGAGAGTCGCTCCCGATAGGTTTGCTCGCTCGAGATTCGCGTAGTAGAGGGACGATCCGAAGAGGTTCGCTCCTTTGAGTTGGGCGCCTCGTAGATCAGCATTGTCAAAATGCACCAGCTCCAGGTTGGCGTTTGAGAAGCGGACGTTCCGCAAGTCCTGCCCTTCGAAGGTCACGCCCCGCAACTCCTGCCCTGAAAGGTCCGCCCCCGATAGCTCTCCATCCAAGCGGAGCTTTACACGTCCATTAGGTGTCTTGATCTCCATCAGGTTTCCTAGCAGGCCAGGCGCTGAGTCGCCAGCAGCGGCAAACCTCCTCGAATTCTTTTTCCGAGACCATAGCCTGGGTAGGCGGGCAGTGGCTCGTGGGAGGTGTCTGAAGCCGAGCTCTACGGCACTGGCCCCTGCTTACTCCCCATCGCTAGATCTCTAGTCTAGTCATCCAGTCTACCTCACGCCGCTACAAGGCAGCATTCGAACTCTCTTCCGCTTTGCCAGCCAGGAGTCGCCATTAGCTCGGCATGACCAGCTCGCCTCCTGCGCAGAACTCATAAGGTTTCTATCCGATGTCACGGCACGCAGCTACCCCTCGCCGCAACCGGTTCCGTGACGTTGGATAGAAACCAGGTTGAACGAGACC
>CAZMEL010000465.1:0-3588 GCA_964565225.1 uncultured Thermoanaerobaculia bacterium
AGGAACAAAAACTACTCGTGGAAACTTCACCGAGCTTTCCGCACGGGCCACTAGTAGGAGGTTTCCCATGCGACGAACCGTTCTCGACTTTTTTATAGTTTCTCTGGCCGTCTTTCTGGCCGTCTTCCTGGCCGCGCCTTCCCTGGCGGGGGAATTTGCCGCTGCACCGGCGGACGGGATCCCGGGCGAGTACATCGTGGTTCTGAAAGAAGCCGGTCTGGGGGCCGCAGGAGGTCCCGCCCTCGAAGCCTCCGTCGAAGGAGCGGCCGACGTTCTTGCAGCCCGCTACGGCGGCTCCGTGGAGCGGGTGTGGAATCTGGCCGCCACCGGCTTCGCCATTCGAATGAGCGAGGAACAGGCACGGCGCATGGCTCGGGACCCGGCCGTGGCCCTGGTGGAGCAGAACCGGCGGGTGGAAATCCCCCAGCTGGTGAACAACAGCTGCTCTTCGAGCGTGCCCTTTCTCACCGGCGGGCCGCCGAGCGTCACGGGTTCCCAGAGCATCACCTGCCCGGACCACGATCCCCGGGGTGGCTTCAACTGCCCCGACAACTGGGGGCTCGATCGGATCGATCAACAAACCCTGCCCCTGAACGGGACCTACGACTACACCGCCACCGGCTCCGGGGTCCACGTGTACGTGATCGATACGGGAATCACCACCAATCACACCGAGTTCATCGGGCGTATCGGCAATGGTGTCAACGCCGTGGTGCCGGTGGGTGACCCGGACCGCAACAATCTCACCGACTGCACCAGCCACGGCCACGGGACCCACGTGTCGGGCATCATCGGCGGCACCCGCTCCGGCGTGGCCAAGGACGTGACGATCCACCCCGTGAAGTTCTTCGACCCCTGCCCGGGAACCCCTTCGGGCAGCACCGAGATCACGGTGATGGACAGCATCCAATGGATCCTCGCCAACGCCCAGTTCCCGGCGGTGGTGAGCTTCAGTGGCGGCAACGCCGTGGGTTGGTCGACCACGCTGCGAAACAGCGTGCAGAACGTGTTGAATGCCGGCATTCCTTTCGTACAGTCGGCGGGTAACCAGGACGATCGCCTGACCAACGGCACCACGGTGGACTCCTGCACGATGTCCCTGGGTGGCACCGTGCCGGGGGTGATCGTTGCCGGCGGCTCGGACCTGGTCCAGGTCGGTGGCTCGAACGCAGACGGCCGCTGGCGGCGCGAAGGTGCGAAGACGACGGGCAATCCCGCGGATCCGAGCTACTCGGTGTGGTGTGACAGCACCAGCCAGACCACCGGCACGCCGAACATCGGCGACTGTGGCTCGAACACCGGGAGCTGCATCGATCTCTGGGCTCCCGCCGCACATATCTCCTCGGCGGACAAGGACGATCTCAACGGCACCTGCCGTCTGAGCGGCACCTCCATGGCGGCTCCCCACGTGACCGGTGTGGTGGCTCTCTACCTGGAGCAGAATCCCGGGGCTTCCCCGGCCCAGGTGGAGCAGGCCCTGGTGCAGGGCGCGACCTGCGGCACCCTCGCCACCAGCGGTGAATACGACATCGGCACGGGCTCCCCCGAGCTGCTGCTCAACGCCCATCTCAACGGAGGTGGACCCGCGGGTTGCAGCGCCGGTCCCCAGGCGGTGGACGATTTCCTCACCACCCCGCAGGACACCCGATTGTCGATCTTCCTGGGAACGCTCCTGGGCAACGACATCGGCAACGGTCTCCGCCTGGTGGGCTACGATCTCGTCACGGCGCAAGGAGGCACGAACGACACCGGGCATATCGGTGGGTTCAACTACACCCCGCCCAGCGGTTTCGTGGGTTTGGACATGTTCGACTACACCATCGAAGACAGCGCCGGCCTCCGGGATACCGGCAAGGTCTTCATCGACGTCACCGGCATCGGCGCCGAGGAGGTGATGGGCGAGGTCGGTTCGAGAAACGTGACCCATGTCGCCCAGACCGTCGTGCTCTCGAGGAGCTACCAGAACCCGGTGGTGCTGGCCCAATCGGCCTCCTACAACGGCAGCCACGTCGCGGTGGTGCGGGTGAGGAATGTGTTGTCCGACCGCTTCACGGTGTATGTCGAGGAAGCCCCCGACATGGACGGTGCCCACACCACGGAGACCGTCCACTACGTGGTGCTCGAGGCGGGGTCCTGGCAGCTGGCCAGCGGAGTGCGGCTCGAGGTCGGCAAGGTGGCGACCAACCGGACCGTAGGTCAACGCTTCGCCAACCAATGGCAGCAGGTGACTCTTCCGAGCTCTCTCACCGCCGCACCGGTCGTTCTCACCCAGGTGCAGACGGCCAATGGAGCGGGCTGGTTGAAGACGCGGCAGAGGGCGGCGAATATCAGCGGATTCCAGGTGGCTCTCGAAGAAGAGGAGGCGGCCACGGCTCCCCATGCCCAGGTCGAGACCATCGGCTGGCTGGCGATGGAGAGCAGCCAGGGCACCTGGAGTGGACATCCCTACACCGCCGGCAATTCCCCCAACGCGGTGACCGATGCCTTCTTCACCCTCTCGTTCGCGAGCGTGGGGTCCCAGCCCCATGCCCTGACCTCGATGGCGACCTACGACGGCGGCAACAATGCCGCTCTGCGCTACCGCAATCTCGGGTCGACCAGCGTCCAGGTGCGGGTGGAAGAAGACACCACTCTCGACACGGAGGTTGCCCACACCAGCGAGGTGGTCAGCTACCTGGTGCTGGGCACCAACGGCCAGCTGAGCGCTTCTCCGCGCTGACTCTTCGTGGTCCGAGGAAGCCAGTAGGGGCTGCCCGCCCCTACTGGCTTTCGGTAGATGCAAGGCGCGAGTGGACTGTGTTGCAGTCTCTCTCTCCTACAGATTGCAGAGGGCGAAGTAGCGGCACCGGACGATCGGGCCGGAGCAGGTCGTCTTGCACGTGATGTCGGCCAGACCGCAGTTGTTGATCGGCCCCGTGACCAGAGCCTCGGCCACTTTGCCCGGGCCGCAGATGTTCTGGCTCGAAGTGGCATCGAGGCAACCGATGTAGCAGCCACCGCCGAATCCCTCGTCCGGCGCATCCGAGGCGAGTGTCATGGGTGTGTCGAGGGCCAGCTCCTCGTTCAGGGTGAGCCGGCCCGGGTCGGAGAGTCGAATCTCCTGGCCGATCGAGCTCGGCGCTCCGACCCCTTCGGCAACCGGGCTGGCGACGGGCCTCGCCTCCCCGGAGCCCGCCCCATCCTCGGCGACGACCGCTACGGCAAGTGCCAGGATCGCGAAGGTCAGGAGCCAGATCTGTGGTGTCCGCATGATGTTCTCCTCAAAGTCTCGAAAGGTGGACCTCTGCCGTGGAGCAGGGGTCGGTTCGTGACGGCTCTGGGCCGCTACGGGGCTCGGTGGTCTCCCGATCACCGCCACCAGAGGCAGAACGCCGGCTCGGTGCCGTCTTCGAGGCGCCGAGGCGACAGCCCGCCGACGATGCGAGTCCCGGGAAAAAACAAGAACGTGCCGAGTCATCGAATGGGAAGGTAGAAACTCCAAACTACCACAGATTGAGCATTCCCCATCGATGATTTCGCTGAGAGGCATACTAGCGGTCTGTCGAGGAGCGGAAGGGCGGCGTAACGCTGTAGATTCATGAAGATCCG
>CAZMEL010000466.1:0-3588 GCA_964565225.1 uncultured Thermoanaerobaculia bacterium
ACCAGGAGCTGGTCAACCGCCTGATGCTGGAAGGCCCTCCGATCCAGGTCGACGTGCGGCTGGCGACGGACCCGACGACCCCCACGGGATTTCGCTGGTCGTCGTCGAAGGGGCCCGATCTCGAGATCACCAGCGGCACCTTGGCCTCGAGCAGCATCATCCTACGCTCGGATCGCCCCTTTTCTCTTCTGATTCCCGGAACCCGCAAGAACCTTGGCCTCTGAGACGAAGATCGGCGGTTGGCTGCGCAAGTCCGGGGAAGCGGTGCGCCAGCGCCTCCGCTTGCCGAAACCTCGCGTGCGGAGCCCCACGGTGCTGCAGATGGAAGCCGTGGAATGCGGCGCTGCCTCTCTCGGCATCGTGCTCGCCCATCATGGGAAGTGGGTGGCCCTGGAGGAGCTGCGGCTGGCCTGCGGGGTCTCCCGCGACGGCTCGAAGGCTTCGAACATCGTCAAGGCTTCGCGCAAATACGGCCTGATTCCTCGAGGCCTGAAGACCGAGCCGGGTGCGCTTCGGAACCTGCCGGGGCCGATGATTCTGCACTGGAATTTCAACCACTTCCTGGTGCTCGACGGCATCCGCAAGGGTCGGGTGTACCTCAACGACCCAGGGTCCGGCCCGCGGGTCGTGAGCGAGGAAGAGCTCGACGAGAGCTTTACCGGGGTGGTGTTGACCTTTCGTACCGGCCCCGGGTTCGAGCCCAGCGGCGGCAAGCCGAGCTTCTTCCCGGCCCTCGCCCGTCGGCTCGTGGGCTCTGCCGGCGCTCTCGTCTTCGTGTTGTTGACCGGCCTCGCCCTGGTGGTGCCCCAGCTGGTCGCCCCGGTGTTCTCGAAGGTCTTCATCGACAATGTGTTGTTGCAGGACAACCGGCTCTGGATGGGGCCCTTGCTGCTCGCCATGGGAGGGACGGCGGTGCTGCTCATGGTCTTGAACTGGCTGCAGCTGACCTATCTCCTACGCCTCGAGACCCGGATCTCCCTGTCGGGCTCGAGCCGATTCCTGTGGCACGTGTTGAAGCTTCCAGTCGACTTCTTCAATCAGCGCTACGCGGGCGACATCTCCAACCGGGTGGGAATCAACAATCGGGTCGCGGAGCTCCTGTCGCGAGATCTGGCGACCCACTTCCTGGCGGCGGTGTTGATTCTGTTCTTCGCCCTCCTGATGATTCAATACGACCTGCTGCTCACCACCATCGGCATCGGGGTCGTCTCCCTGAATGTGATCGCCCTGCGGTATGTGTCTCGCCGCCGGGTCGACGGGAATCGGCAGCTGCAGCAGGAACAGGGCAAGCTGCATGGAGTCGCCATCGGCGGCTTGCGCATCATCGAGACCCTGAAGGCGACCGGCGGCGAATCGGACTTCTTCGCTCGCTGGTCGGGCTACCAGGCGAAGGTGGTCAACATCCGCCAGGATCTCGAGCGCTACTCCCAGTTCCTGAACGCGGTTCCCACTCTGCTGACCGCGATCAACACCGCCGCGATTCTCGGGGTCGGCAGCCTGCGGGTGATGGGAGGAGCGTTGACCCTCGGGGAGCTGGTGGCCTTCCAGGCGTTGATGATGCGGTTCGTCTCGCCGGTGGAGCGCCTGGTCGGGCTGGGAAGCAAGCTGCAGCTCGTCGAAGGCGACATGAATCGCCTCGACGACGTGCTCCGGTATCCCACCGGCGTGGATCCCGATCGATCCGAGAAGCAGCGCGAGGTGGAGGCGCCCGCCAAGCTGACCGGGCGTCTCGAGCTGCGAGAGGTGGCCTTCGGGTACAGCCCGCTCGATCCTCCCCTGATCGAGGGCTTCGAGCTCACCCTTCGTCCCGGTGAACGGGTGGCGCTGGTGGGGGGATCGGGTAGCGGCAAGTCGACGGTCGCCCGGCTGGTGACGGGGCTGTACAAACCCTGGAAGGGAGAGATCCTCTTCGATGGCGAGCCGCGGGAGAATCATCCGGAAGCGGTGCTCAACGTGTCCCTGGCGTCGGTCGATCAGTCGATCTTGCTCTTCGAGGGCTCGGTGCGGGACAACCTGACCCTCTGGGATCGCACCATTCCTACCGCGGAGGTGGTGGCCGCCGCCAAGGACGCGGCCATTCACGACGAGATCTCCGCCCGGTCCGGCGGCTACGACAGCGCGGTCGACGAAGGGGGGAGCAACTGGAGCGGCGGCCAGCAGCAGCGCCTGGAGATCGCCCGCGCCCTGACCGTGCGGCCGTCGCTCCTGGTGCTCGACGAAGCGACCAGCGCCCTCGACCCCACCACCGAGCAGTGGATCGACCAGAGCCTGCGCCGCCGGGGCTGCACCTGCCTGATCGTCGCCCACCGGCTGTCGACGATTCGAGACGCCGACGAGATCGTGGTCCTGGAGCGCGGCAAGATCGTGCAGCGGGGAACCCACCAACAGCTGGTGGCCGAGGGAGATGGGCCCTACCACCGGCTCATCGCGGCCCAGTAGGCTCGGGACTCGAGCATGGAAACACCTTCTTCGCTGCGCGATCTCCTGGCCGAGGAGGGAGAGATCCGGGAGCTGGGCGGGAACCAGCCGATCCGGCTCGACGGCAGCCAGAAGGCCTGGCTGGTGCTCGAAGGCGGGGTGGAGATCTTCGCCCTCCGGGCCCGTCCGGATCGAGAGCAGGAAGACGGCGCCCGGATCCACCTGACCTCGATCGCTCGGGACGAGCTCCTCCTGAGCATCGGCCCGGACCGCCCGCGCCCGTTCTTGCGCCGCCCGGCCTCCGATCCATCCGCAGACGTCTCGCTGCTGGCGGTTGCCCATCCCGGCACCCGGCTGCTCGAGACCACCACCCGGGCCCTGGTGCGCCTGGCGCGGAATCCCGGCGACGTGCCCCGGCTCTCGGCGGCGATCGACACCTGGGTCGCCAAGATCTTTCGGCCGCTCGCGAAGAGGGTGGCACCCCAGCGTTTCGAGGCCTTGCAGCCGGGAGAGGAGCTTCGGCTCGAAGAAGAAGGACGCGTGGCGCGTTCGTCCCGGGGCGTGGTCTGGGTTCGTCACGTGGAGGGGAGCTCCCGCTTCCTCGACCGCGACGAGCTGGTGATCGAGCCCGCCGAGCACCTCCTGCCGATCGCCGACGACACCTGGCTCGTGAGCCGGGAGGAGACGGTGCTCTCCTGCGTCGAGACCGGCCACCTGCTGCGCAGCGGGGCTCTGTGGGAGGGTCTGGGGAGGTTTCACGGTCTGCTGTCTCGGTATGTGGGCCTCCAGGTTCGAGCCGCCGAAGAGGCGGAGCGCCGCCGGCTCGAGCGCCGGGCGGACCTCGACCAACGCACGCTCGACGCTTCGTACCAAACCCTGGCCTCGGTGCTCGGTGGCGAGAGCGGGCCTGTACGGTCGGTCCTCGACAAGACCGACGACGAGCTCCTCGAGTGCTGCTCGCGGGTCGGACATGCCCAGGGGGTGGAGATCGTGGCCCCTCCGGTTCCGCTCGAAAAGCGGCAGCAGCAGCCACCGCGAGCGCGCCTGCGGCAGATCTGCGATGCCTCGCGGGTTCGCTTCCGCAAGGTGCTGCTGCGAGACGACTGGTGGCGCCGCGACAACGGACCGGTTCTGGCCTTTCTCTCGGTGCCCGAAGGATCCGAAGGGGCG
>CAZMEL010000467.1:0-3567 GCA_964565225.1 uncultured Thermoanaerobaculia bacterium
GTCCCAGGCGAAGGTGTAGACCTTGCCGTTGACGATCAGCAGGTCGGCGGTCGGCTCCACGGTGGCATCCGGGCCTTTCTCGGCCGGGCCGCAGGCCAGGGTGAGGAGCAGGAGACCGAGGAACCCGAGGGCTCTCGGACACGGGATGGCTCGAAGGGCTCGCGGCATGGGCTTCCTCTCGCAGAATCGGCGGAAGAGCTGGTTTCGGGGCGGGTCGTGGTGCCCGAGACGGTACCACACGGACCGGCGGCACCTCGGTGCTCGAAAAGGTTTCGGATCGACGGGCAAATGGTAAGCTGCTCAGGTCCCTTGATTTATCGTGCAGAGATTTCGGCGCTCTTCGGCGACTGGCTTGCAGGAACGACGCAGATTCGGGAATTCGTGACCTCGCTCGAAATCATGGTGAGAGAAAGCTTGAGGCTCTCGCTCCTCCTTTCGCTGGTCTCGGCCGCGGGGCCTGCCGCGGGTATGCCGATGGAGTCGCCGCCGGCCGAGGCCGCTCTCGACCAGTGGGTCGTGCGCCGCTGGTCGGTCGACGACGGCTTGCCGTCGAGCTCGCTGAATCGAGTGTTGGCGGCCGCCGATGGCTACATCTGGGCAACCAGCTTCACCGGCCTCGCGCGCTTCGACGGCCAGGGTTTCACCGTCTTCGGCCAACGCGACTTCAACGCCCTCGCCACCAGTGGTTTCGTCGGAATGGCCTCCGGCCGCGACGGACGCCTTTGGGTCGGTACCCAGGGGGATGGTCCCTGGTGGTTCGACGGCCAGACCCTCCGGCCCGGTCATCCGGACCTGTCGGTGCAGGGAGAGGTGGTGAGCTTGCTCGAGGATCGGCAGGGGGTGATCTGGGTCGGCCTGCAGGAGCCCGCTCTTCTCCGCATCGAGGGATCCGACGTCCGGCGGGTCGAAGATCCGGCCCTGCGGGACGTGTTGGTGCGAGACATCGAGCAGGGAAGCGACGGCAGGCTCTGGATCGCCACCCGAGGCAAAGGGCTGGTCGCCTGTGAGGCTCGCGGAGCCGCGTTCTCCTGCCGTTCCTTCACCCACGGCGAAGGGTTGCCGTCGGATCTGGTGAACGCGGTGGCGGAGGGCCCTTCCGGGCAGATCTGGGCTGCCACCCGCCGGGGTCTGGGGCGAATCGACGGCTCGATTGGCTCTGGCATGGTCGGCTCCGCGGTCGAAGAGATTCCCGAGGTCGGTATCCAGGATCTCGCCTTCGGTCCGACGGGCGATCTGTGGATGGCGACGTCGAAAGGGGTGATGCGTTGGCATCCGAGGCGGCGGGAAGCAGAGCTGCTCGAGCGGGGAGCCGGGCTGCCGCTCGGAGACCTGACCTCGATGAGCTTCGACCACGAGGGAAGCCTGTGGCTCTCGAGCCGGAACCATGGCATGTTCCAGCTGACGTCGGGGCATTTCTCCAACTTCTCGACCCGCGACGGCCTGGCCTCGGAGAGGATCCACGCGGCCTTCGATCCCGGCGGCGGGGAGATCTGGGTCGGAACCGAGGCGGGGCGGATCCAGCGGATCGTAGGTGGCGGCAGGGTCGGCGAGGTTCCCCTGGCGACGGATCTCGGTGGCGTTCAGGTCATGGATTTCTACCGGGATCGCCAGGGTCGCCATTGGATCTCCACCTATGCCGGGCTGTTGCGTCTGGATGGAAGCGACGAGCGTCTCTTCGGAATCGAGGACGGGTTGCCCAGCCTCGAGGTGCGCTGGGCGCGGCAGGACCGGGCCGGTACGCTCTGGGTCGGCACTCGAAGCGGGGTCGTCCGTCTCGGCGACGATGGCCGCTTCGGGTCCGAGGCGCCGTGGGGCTCGGTGCTCGACGGGATCTCTTTTTCTTTCGACGAGACGCTCGATGGCCGCCTCCTCTTCGGAGCGCGCGGAGGCTTGGTGATCCTCCATCCCGGGGGAGAGGTCGAGACCCTGCCAACCGGGAAAACCCTGCCGGGAAGCCTGGTCTTCAGCACCCATATCGACGACGCGGGAGCCATCTGGATCTGCACCAACGGCGGCCTGGCGCGGTACGCGGAAGGGGAGGTGGCGGGGCTGCGCGAGAGCGACGGCCTGCCCGTGCCCTCGATCTACGATCTCGAAGAAGACTCTCTGGGTTTCTTCTGGATGACCTCCGCCAAGGGCGTGCTCCGGGTCTCACGAGTCGAGCTCCAGGCGTATCTCGATGCGGGCGGACCGGCGCCGCGGGCCGATCTCTTCGGGGTTGCCGACGGCTTGCAGAATGCCGAGTGTACGGGTGCCCGCAAGATCCTGCGCGCCACCGATGGTCATCTCTGGTTTCCGACTCTGGGCGGGATCAGCTCGGTCGATCCCGAGAGTCTCACGATCAATCCGGTTCCGCCACCGGTGCGGATCAGCGCGATAGCCGCCGACGGCAGGCCTCTCGATCCGCACCAGGGATTGGTGATTCCTGCCGGAACCCGTCGCCTCGAGTTCGGATTCGCCGCCCTCAGCTACCGCTTCCCGTCGCGAGTGCGGGTGCTCTATCGGCTGGAGGGTTTCGACTCCGGTTGGATGGAGGCGCGGTCCGGACACCATGAGGCGGGCCGGCGTGCGGTGTACACCAACCTCTCGCCCGGGCACTATGTCTTGCGGGTGATCGCCGCCAACAACGACGACGTCTGGAACGAGGAAGGGGCCCGACTTGCCTTTCACATCGCTCCCGAGCTGCACCAGACCTGGTGGTTCCGTAGCCTCGTTCTCGTCTTGTCGGGACTGGCCATCGGAGGGCTCCACCTGTGGCGAACCCGCACTCTCGGAGCCCGCAACCGGGTGTTGGAGCAGGCGGCGGGCGAACGGCGCCGTTTCATCGATCAGCTGGCGGAGAAGAATCGGGAGCTGGAGCTCTTCGCCTCCACGGTCTCCCACGATCTCAAGGGCCCCCTGGTGACGATCGAAGGATTTCTCGGCCTCCTGGAGCGCGACCTGGAGTCCGGAAATCACGAGCGGATGCGTCGCGACATGGCACGGATTCGCCAGGGAACACAGACCATGGCGCGGTTGATCGAGGGCCTGCTGGAGGTCTCGCGCATCGGCCGCGGCGAGGCATCGATGGAGCGGGTGGAGACCTCGGAGCTGGCGCACCGGGCCGTCGAGCAGCTGGCAGCACAGGTCGCCGCGGCCGAGGTACGGGTGGACGTGGCCGAAGATCTTCCGGCGGTCTTCGCGAATGCTCAGCAGATCCTCCAGGTCTTCCAGAACCTGATCGCCAACGGCGTGAAGTTCATGGGTGCGCAGGAGAGTCCACGAATCGAGATCGGCCACCGCCTCCAGGGGCAGGAAACGGTGTTCTTCGTGTGCGACAACGGCGTGGGAATCGACCCGTCACAACACTCGAAGATCTTCGGCCTCTTCGACCGCCTCGACCCGGAGATCGAGGGGAGTGGCTTGGGCCTGGCCATCGTGCAGCGGGTGATCGAAGTCCACGGCGGCCGGGTCTGGGTCGAGTCCGAGGGAGCGGGTCGCGGATCCTGCTTCTGCTTCACCCTCCGCCTCGCCTAGCAGCCCGTGGTGAAAGTCGACCGCAAGCGAGAGCGAGCCATTTTTCGTCAG
>CAZMEL010000468.1:0-3549 GCA_964565225.1 uncultured Thermoanaerobaculia bacterium
AGGTCTCCCGCGCCCGGTAGTCGTCGCCCTCGTCGAGCTCGTAGATCACCGTGAGGTAGGTGTCCGCCACCTCGTCGTCGACGATTCCCTCGAGCACCCGCTCCGCGTACTGGTACTCCTGGTAACACGGCGAGAGCTCCTCGTCGCCGGCCGTCGAGATCATCACGATCAACGGCTCGCTTCGGGCTCCCATGCCGGTCTTCAGCAGGTTGACCACGGCGTCGGTCGGGTGCTCGTGGTACTCGTCGGCAATCCCGATCAGCGGGTTGAAGCCGTTGATCTTGGGTGCGCCGGCCGCGAGCGGCCGCAGGACCGCCCGGCGCTCGCGGATCTCCATCCGCTCCCGCAGCGTCTTCACGATGCGCGAGAGGATCGGCGAGGAGCGGACCGACGCCTCGGCCTCGGCATGGATGATGCGGGCCTGCTCTTCGTCGACGGCCGCAATGTAGATCTGAGCGCCCGCCTCCCCGACGGCCGAGAACATGTAGTTGGCGATCCCCGCCAGCACCGTGCTCTTGCCGGCCTTGCGTGCCACCAGCAGAAAAGCCGTCCGGAAACGACGCAGCCCGACACGGCACCAGCCGAAGAGCTGCCC
Organism: uncultured Thermoanaerobaculia bacterium; assembly: GCA_964565225.1. Lineage (GTDB taxonomy): Bacteria > Acidobacteriota > Thermoanaerobaculia > Multivoradales > J023 > CAZMEL01. The sequence continues at coordinate 596 of CAZMEL010000468.1, forward strand.
CACGAAGAAGACCTGCCAGGGGAACAGCAGGAGCGGCTTTCCTTCCCACTCGCCAATGCTCTGTTTGAGGAAGTCGAAGAACCGCAGGACGTGGCGCGCGCGGCCATCGTCCCAATACAGCCCACGCGCCGCCCCGTCGCGCAGATCGCGGGCGAGGCGATCGGCGGCCTGCCGAGCTCTCTTGCCGGCGACCCGGTCGCCGCGCAGGACTGCCCGGCAGTAGTCGACCACCTCGCCGCCCGGCAGGTCGCCCCAGAGAACCCGCCTGCTCTCGAAATCCCCGCCCGAGGATTCCGCGTCGAAGTCTTCGAGCAGGCCGTGGCGCTCGAGGTAGGCGAGCTCGGCCTCCGGCACGGGGCGGTGTTCGAGGTCGAGCCGGAGCCACTGGGTCGGCACCCCGAACGCGAGCGGAGCTCCGGGCACCGGCTCCCCCTTGCCGAAGATCCGGCGCCCCTCCTCCGGCGCGTCGTACGTCCACCAGGCCCAGGGCCGGGTCCCTGGGCCGCCCGGTCGCGGCTCGCCCAGGTCGCCGCGGTATTCGCCGGCCTCCGCCGTCCCGGTCCAGTAGGCGAGCAGCTCGTCGCGATGGCGCTCCCACGCCAGGCGCCGGATCTGGTCGTCGCCGGCAAAGCCGCCGCCCAGCGCCGAGTAGTCCAAACCGGTCAAGAGCTCCTCCCTCTGCACCAAAGAGAGGCCCTTTTGATGCCGTTTTCGGCGGATTTTCGACCGTTTTCGCGGCATTTCGGGCGGTTATTCACGCTTTCCGGATCCCAATCTGGGCGGTCGATCGTCGTCTTCCGGCGAACCGGTCTCGAGGTCGAGACCGAGCTCGCGGAGCAGCAGCCGGAGCTGCGCCCGGTTCGAGGTCTCGATCTGTGCCTCCGGGCGAGCCTTCGGTTGCTCGAATCGGTCGAGGAACGTAAGCCCTTCTTTCTTCAACACCTTGCGGGCCCGCTCGGCCTGGTCGAAAGAGAGCAGCGCCTGCTCGAGGAGCAGCAGATGGTGCTCTTCGAACTCCTCCCAGTCGGCCGTGATCTTGCGCCACCACCGCTTGGCGATGGCCGAAAGGGTGCTCGGCGGCGGTGGGACCAGGGACTCACTCATGGCCCGATTTTTTTTCTGGCCCGGGAAAAACACATCGCGCGCGAGACCTACACGCGGTCCGGAGGTCGTTTCCCTTCAACACTTCAAGGGGCCCCCCATGCGAAGCTCTCGGGGATCGAACGCATCTCCCCGAAGCTCCCGTCGTGCCGTGCGGTCTTCCGGGAGTGGTGGGTGCGGCAGAGGCTCTGGTAGTTGCGGGGATCGTTTCCCGTCTCGGGCCCGCCGGTGCGGGCCAGCCACGCGCCGAACGTCTCGCCGCCCGGCCGCACCGGGTGCTCCAGGTGTTGCCACCACCAGAGCGGTACCCGGTGGTCCACCTCCGTGGCGAGCTCGGTCTCCCCCTCGCGCTCGCACGCGGCACAGAAGGGGAATCGCGCCAGGTGCTCCTTGCGGTCGCCGTCTCGCCACTCGGTCCCGTAACCCCGCGCCGTCGAGCTCGGCCGGCTCCCCTGCGGGTGCCGGTCGCAGAGCCCGGCCCCCAGCGGAACGAGCGCCGAGCAGCCCGCGAAGCTGCAGGGGCGCCTAGACACCGCGGCCCTTCTTCACCGTGAACCCGCTGTCGATCAACCGCTGCAGGCCCTTCGCCAAGATCGCCGGGTTCATCTCGACGGCGATGCACTCCCGCTCCTCCTGGTCCGCGGCGATCACAGCCGACAGCGAGCCGGCGAACGGATCGAAGACCGGGCCATCGGCCTTGAACAGACCTCGGATCAGCCACCCGTAGACCTCCGCCGGTTTCTGGTGGATATGCACCTTGTCGCGGTCGACCGGGCGGGAGAACACCCCGAGCTGGGGCTTGCCGCCCTCCCGCTGTACCCGACCCTTCGACGTCCAGATGACGTACTCGGCCTGGTGGCGGAAGCCGCCACCAGGGTAGGCGGGCCGGGAGCTGCTGGTCTTGTCCCAGGGTGCGATCCCCCGGAACACCCAGCCGCCGAGCTGCACCGCGGTCTGCATCGCGGCCAGCTGCCGCCAGTCGACGAAGACCATGAGGGCCGAGCCCTCCGGTACCAGGCTCTGGGCTTCGCGGATCCACGTACGAGACCAGGTGATCCACGACAGCTGGTCGAGCGCATCGTTCGAATACGGCAGGTACGATCGCCTCGTGCCGTACTTCTGGTTCACGTCCTGCCGCTTTACTGTCAGGCTGTTGCCTCCCGAGGCATAGGGAGGATCGGCCAGGATGCCGGCCACCTCCTCGCCGCCGATCAGGGATTCGATGCAGCCCGGCTCCATGATGTCTCGGCAAAACACTCGGTGTTCAATGCCTGTGTTGCTCTTCACGGTGAACCGATCTCCGGGAACGATTCGCATACCTTTCTCCTGTCTCGGAGCCGACCGGAACGTTCCGGCGGCTGGTTTCATGGTCTCGGTGAGCCTCGCTGGCTCTCTCGGCCCACTGCCTGGCCCAGGGATTGCTGGATCCCCGACCACAGCTGGGGCCTCCGACCCCGCAGCTCCGCCAGGGTGAACAACGGCTCCGGTTTTCGGGTGGCGGGTGGCTCGGGAGTCGGCGGTTCCCTGGCTGCCGGCGGTTCCCTGGCTACTGCCGGCTCCGGCTGGTCGTCGATCAGGTCGAGGGCCTCGGCGGGCCGCGGACGCACGGCGCCCGGTCGGCAAGAGGTCTCCCGGCGGTCAGGCGGCTCCTCTCGCTGCTCGAGCCACTCGATGCCGAGCTTGATTCCGACCAGGAGCGCCGCGCGGCGATCACCCTCCGGCTCCGCGTCGAGCAACTGCCGGATTCGGTCGAGGCGTCGGACTCCCACCCGGGCCAGGTACTCGAGCAGCTCGCCGACATCCACCGGGCTCGCCGACATCATCTGCAGCTGGATCTCCGGCACACCCTCGAA
>CAZMEL010000469.1:0-3537 GCA_964565225.1 uncultured Thermoanaerobaculia bacterium
CTATCAATTCGACACCCTTCCCGTGCTGGAAACTCCCGACAACGGCGGCGAGGTGCTCGCCGCCATCGGCCGGCTGGCGAGCGCTCGCGGCGTGACTTTCTACACCCTCGACGCCAGCCTGCGGGGCTCGACACTCTCTCGGTCCGTCGCCGAGAGCCATTCCCCGGAATCCCTCACCGGCGCCTCTCTCGACTACCGTGGCAGCCAGCGGGCCGCCCACCACCAGGGACTCGCGGAGCTGGCCGAGGTCACCGGTGGCCGGGCGCTCGGCAATCGGCGCGACCTCTCGGGGCTGCTGCCGGAGATCTTCGCCGAGGCCCGGGCGACCTACACCCTCGCCTTTGCTCCCCCGGCGACGCCGGATCCCGACCCCGGGGCGCAGGAAGAGGGAGAGCGGACCTACGATCTGGAGGTCCGCCTCGTCTCTCCCCATCAAGACCTCGAGGTGCGCCATCGTCGCTATTTCCGGAGCCGCCCCGCCGACCAGGAAGTGGCCGACCGCACCCTGTCGGCTCTGTTGATCGCCACGGGCGACGAGCTGGCCGATCCTCTCGAGATCGAGCTTACCTTCGGCGATCCGCGTTCCGCCGACGGTTCGGTGCACTGGCCGGTGACCCTGCGGGTGCCCTTCAGCCTGCTCGCCCTGCGGCCGGAGACCTGGGCCCACAGCGGCCAGCTCTCGCTCTTCTACACCGCCGGGAACCTGCGGGGCGGCACGCTGCCGGTGCGCAAGGCGGTGATTCCCGTGCGGGTCGAGAACGAGAAGATCCTGGACGCCTTCGGGCAGCGGATCGAGTACAGCTTCGAGATCGAGATCCCGGCGAGCGCCGGAGCGGTGGCGGTGAGCGTCCGCGACGACCTCTCGACCGCTCTTTCGACCCGGGTCTACGCCCTGCCCAGCGGGCCGTTCGATGGCGTCGGCGGTCTCACGACCGGCGGACCGGGGGGAGGCCGTTGAAAACATACCGGGGTGGCCAGGGCTCGGCCGTCGCGGGTGCCGGGTGCCTCTTCGTGGCCCTGCTGGCCAGCCTCTCGGTGGCCGCTGCCGACGGATCCTCGGCCACACCGGTGCTGTCGAAAGGACCCGCGTTGGTCCGGGCGGAGACCGCCGCTTTCCTGCTCAGCGACCAGACGGGAGGCCCGCTCGAGATCGATGTCCTGCCTTTGCCCGGCGAGCCCCCGGATCCGGCGAATCCCGCAGCGAATCCCGATGCCCTCGTCGAGACGACCTTTCTCGTGGAGGTGGAGCTCGAGCCGTGGCGAGCCGGTCCGGCATCGGTCGCGACCGACTTCTTCTTCTACGTGCTCGGAGAACGCAACCGGAACCTCGGTCACCTGGCCCGGCGACTCGAGATCCGACCCCGGGCCATCGCCGCCCCCCGGCTGACCTTCCGGATCGATCTGCCTCTGCCATCCGGTACCCACCGGGCGAGAGCCCTGCTCCGTACGGACGAGGGTGCCTTCGGCATGACGGAGGTACCGGTCGTCATCGGCACCTCCACCGACGGTTCGGGCGAGGCTTCGAGCCACTCGGCGCTGCCGCCGCTGCTCCAGAGCCGGCCCGGGCAGCGCCTGCTCGTCCCGCTGGAGAACACGCCGGCAAAGGCCTCGTCCGGCCCCCAGCTGATCGGTGCTCGACCTCTGCCGGCGGTGCGCCCCGAGCTCGGCTCCACCGACCCGGCCGTGCCCGTTCAGGTGGTGCTGCAAGATGCCCGGGGCTCCGGAAGGGTCCTTCGCGTGACCGACACCACCACCGGTGACACCCAGGATCTCGACCTGAGCCCGGCGCCGGACCGCAGCGCCTGGTGGCCAGGGCAGACCCAACAAGCCCAGCTCGACCCATTGTTGCTGGCACCCGGCAGCTACCGCCTGGAAGCCTTCGATCTGGAGGCCGGCCGGGCGATTTCACCGGCGACCGAGGTCCGGGTAACGGCCCCCGCCAGCGACCCCTGGGCGATGCTCGGCCAGGCGGCGGCCGACCCGAGCAACGGCAGCATCTCCACGAGCCGGCCCCCGAAGGCTGAGGAGGGAACCGCAACCAACGAGGCCGGCGAGACGAGGAGAGCCGCCCAGAAAAAGAAGGCTCCCAAGAAATCGGCCCTCGTGCGCGACTACCTCGAGGCGCTCGACACCCTGGCCAGCGGCCGGGAGGGTGCGGCGCTGCGCACCCTGACCTCGCTCGAGGCACGGGCGGTGGCGGCCCGCGGCAGCTACGACCTCAACCGCCTCGCCAATGCCCAGGCGAGCACCCTGGCCGCCATTTCCCAGGACTCACGGCAGATCCTGCTACCGGTCGCCCTCCTGCACCTGCGGGCCACCAAGGCCCACTACGAGGGCCGGCGAACCTTTCTCTCCCACCATGGCGAACGCCTGGTGCGGGGCATCGCCGAGTCCCTCGCCGAAACCGACGAAGGCAGCGACCAAGCGGCCCGGCTCCTCGCGATCCTGGCACTCCAGGCCCAACGCCGGGGCACCTGGCTCGCGGCACAGCAACAGTTTCGCCGGGCCCTCGAATACGACCCGGACCATGCCGGCTCGCTGCTCAGCCTGGGCACCCTGAAGGCGCGGATGAATCTCTTCCCGGAGGCGGAAGAGCTCTTCACGACGCTGCTCGACTCGACACCGGAGCACGCCGAGGCCCGGCTCCGGCGTGCCCTGGTGCGCCTGCGAGACGGAAATCGAGACGTAGCCCTCGCCGAGCTCCGGACGCTCACCCGGAGCGCGGAGGATTGGGTCGCCGTGCTCGCCACCCAGGAGCTGGCGCGCGAGATCGCCCGGTCCGACGCCGAGCTCGACGCACCGCTAGAAGACGCCCTGCAGACCCTCGACCGGGGCCTCGAGCGCTGGCCCGGCCACCCGATTCTCAACCTCCAGAAGGCGTATCTCCTCGATCGGCTGGGGAACCACGAGCAGGCCGCTCGGCTGCTGCCGGTGCTCGACCAGCCGCGGCAGGGTGCCTTCGAAAACGAACGTTTCCAGTTCAACCGGTGGCCCTTTCGGGAGCTCGAGCGAGATCGAACCCGGCTCCACCAGGCCTCACGCGGGCAGCTGGAGAGGCTCGCCGAGGCTCTCCAGGAGCTCCCGGGCCGAGGCCGGAGGAGAGCCACGGGTGCGCAGTAGATCGGCCGTCTCGTTCCTCCTCCTGCTGTCGCTCGGACTCTCCGCCGGAGCGAGCGGTGAGGAGCTCTTCGTCACCATCACCCATCCACAACCCGGGGTCCCGGTCTTCGGGGAGCTCGAGCTGCGGGCCGAGGTCTCTCCCGCAGAGAAGGTCGAGACCGTCGATTTCTTCGTCGACGGCAACTTCGTTGCCCGCAGAGAAACCCCTCCATTCCAGGTAGAGGTCGACGTCGGCGAGAAGAACGAGGCGCACCGCTTCGAGGTAGTGGCCCGGGGCGTCGGCATCAGCGGCCGGGCTCTGCTGGTGAGCCCGGCGATCCGGGTCGACAACGAGATCGACCTCGGCCTGCAGCAGCTCTACGTCACCGTGACCCGAGACGACCACCGGGTCCTCGATCTCGCCCAGAACGAGATCGC
>CAZMEL010000470.1:0-3520 GCA_964565225.1 uncultured Thermoanaerobaculia bacterium
GTCCTTCGGGCTCGAGCTCGAAGGCTCCGGGCCGCACCCCTTCGAGAAACGACACCAGCTCGAGGGTCTTGTCGAGATCTGACTCGGCGCTGTCGGAGTGGGTCGACCACGAGGCCAGGTCGCTGGACCATCGGCCGCTGAGCCCTAGCCTCAAGGTGAGGTCACCCTCCGGTGGCCGGCCGCGGATCGCCGCACAGTCGATCTCCAGCCCGAGCCCGGGGCGATCTTCCGATCCGGGAATCGCTCGCAGGTAGAGATCTTGCCAAGAAGCCTGCCAGCGATCGATCCGCAGGCTCTCCGGAAGACCCGGGATTCCCGATGCGGCGTAGCTCACCGTGCAGGTCACGGGAACCTTCGCCTCCTGCTGGCAGCGAAAGGCCGAGCTCTCGTCGATCCACAAGGCATGCTGCTCTTCTTCCGCGCGACATTCGAGCTCGGCGGGATGAGCTCGAAGCCCGGACGACAGGAGCTCCCAGTGGTACTCCGTGGAGCCAAGGCTCTCGGCGAACTCGCGAAGGCCCATTCCCACCTGATGGACTCGACTCTCAGCCTGCGCCGCCTGGGGCGAGCGGCCACTCCGGCCGATCACGAGCACGTGCAGCGGGCGCCGCGCCATCGTCGTCAAGGGGCGCCAGGTCTGATCGTCCTCACTGAACCAGCAACCCGGCTCACCGGCACCGGGGCGTCGACACGAGCCACCTGCCGAGACACCCCGATAGGGAATCCTCACCGAGAACAGACCGAGATCCAGGGCTCCGGACCGCATTCGAGGGTCCTCGAGCAAGGGGCGGAGCGACTCGATCAGGGCCACGGCCCCGTTGATCTGGCGAGTGGGCACCAGGTCGGTGACGAGAGCCGCCCCGTCCAGGGTACCGCCCACCAGGCCTTCTCGAATCTGCTCGACGGCGCAGTTCAGATTCGAAGATCCACCCTGGAACTCCTGTTCACTCTCGAGGCGAGGCTCCGCTCCCAGCGGTCCAGCTCCGAGCGGCGCTGCCCCCTGATCGACCCGGTACCAGGCGAGATTCCCTTCGTAGGCTTGGAACAGCTCGACCTGGGTCCGCTTGAACCAGCTACGAAAGAGATTTCCCTGCTCCCCGGAACCGAGGAACCCTCCCATCGGCTGCGAAGTATCGAGGTAGAGACGCACCTCTGCCCGCGAGGGATTGCTTTCCGAGCACTGACGGCTCGAGTCTCCTCGGGCTCCGGACTTCGGAACCAACGAGCCCTGGATCGTCGTCGAGTCCAGGGCCCTCCAGGAGCTCCGAGGGCATTGACCGACCCCGAAGATCAAGAGACTGCCCCCGAGCACGAGCCCCAGAAGACCCGGCAGAACGAAGTCTTCCTGCCGTTTCGACCGCTTGCCGCGTCGTCGTTTTCTCGCCATGATTCCTCCCTGCTCGCTTGTGCTCTCGCCGCTGAGCTCAGCTCACCAGCCCGCGGACCTCGACCCTCGCTCCATGGACCCAACCCTTCACCCTGGCGGGCCGAAGCAGATGCTGCACGCGGGGGTTTCGCGGGCCGGACTCCGAATCGAACCAGGCGGCGAGCTCTCTCGGAGCCTTGTTGAAATTCGGCAGGAGCAAGAGCTCCTCTCTCAGAGAGCGGCCGGCGATCAGCACCGAGGTCCCGAGCTCGAGCTCGTCTCCGGGCCAGATCTGAATCCGGCCGCGGGAAGGCTCGAAGAACTCGAGAAAACCGGCACGGTTGAACGATCCATCCCCTTCCGAGAGGTAGCGATCCCAGGCGGCCATCAGAGCCTCGACCGGCAAGGGATCTCCCCCGGCTTCGGCTCTCTCTTCGACAAGACCCGACAAGGCCGGCTCCCAGAGCCGTTCCTCCCCGGCTGGAGGGGTCTCGGGCTCCACATCGGCTTCCCGGTCTTCCCACGGTGCCTCCGCAGAGGCTCGGGCCGGAGGATTCCGTTCTTCTGTACCGCGCAAGGGCTGGGAAACCTGAGGCGACTCGGGAGGCGGGTCGGAGCGTCCCGGCTCCCGGTCCTCACTCCGCAATCCCTCCCTTCCCGACCGCAGTGATCTTTCGACCCTCCGCACCGACGTCTCCAACTTCTCCACGGCCTCGACCAGGGGTTGCAACGCCCCTCGCAAGAAGAGCAGGGAAAGGACCCAGACCAGGAGCAGGGCCGACAACAACAGACCCTGTTCGGGCCGTACGAAGACCCTGCCGCCCGACCAACCGGCGGAGATTGCAAGGGCGACGACCAGCCCGGCGAGAAAACAGGCCACACCTCTTCGGGCCCACTGCAATGAACGGACGTCGATTCCTGGAGGACGGGGTCGCGAAGTCTTTCCTGGGCTCATGGCTCAACGCCTCGGCCAGAAGTCCGGAGAGTGGAAGAGAGCTTCCCACAACCACGGGCCGATCTTCGCGATATAGCTGCCGTCGCCCGGATCGGTGATCGCCTCCGAGGCGAGGCCCTGGTTGAGCTTCCCGATCTCTTCTACTTTCAGGGAAGAAACCTCGATCGGTGGCTCTTCGGATGGCGAGCTGAGCCGTACCGAAGGCGAGATATCGCGCAGCTTGATCGCGCCGTTGCGGACGGTCATCGGCATGGGTGTCGTCCACGCGATGCGATCTCGGCCATCCGATCGCTCGAGGTCGAGGTCGGCCAGGGTGAAGGTCAGCCAGCGGTCTTTCACAGCCTGGATGGACATGGCCCGGCCGGTCGCGTTGCGGATCGAGGTCGACTTGGGATCCCCATAGTAATAATCGGCAGGATCCCTCCAGACAGCCGGGTCCGACGGATCGGGGTAGAGCTCGCTCTCCGGCACCATCGCCCAGAGGCTCTTCAGCCTCTCGCAGACCATCTTCTGCACGGCCCGAGTTCTCACCTCGGGCGCCTCGTCGACGTAGTGCATCTTCCACCCGTTCCCCCGCAGCTGGACCGAGAGCTTCAGCTCGTCGTGGGCATCCGGCGCAACCACCGGATACCAGAAACGCGCCAGGTAGGCCGCCAGGTTTCGGGTCAGGTACTCCCCGATCAAGAGAAAGTACCGGTGGATCATTTCCCGGGCGCCGCGATTCTCCGAGCCGTTCTCGAAGCCCCGGATGTTCACCCCTCCGAGCAGCTTGCGACCCTCGGCCCCGGTTCCGAAGAGGCTGGGGGCCCCGTAGGCCCGCATCCAGGCCTGGAGCTGGTTGACCAGGGTCGACGAGTCCGTGAGCTTCCATCCACCATCCCTCGGCAGCAGGCGCTGGTCGCTCTCGGAGATCCGGCGCAGCAGCTGATTGCCTCCGAGCTTCAGGCTGTCGGCGACGACGGGCAGTTGCTCGCCTCTCACCGGAACCGCCGATAGAAAGAGATCGAGTGTTCCGCCACCCAGGTCGGCGACCAGGGAGACCTCTCCCGGGAGCTCGGCGCTCACCGCCGCCGCCCGAGACTCGTCGTAGATCCCGACACCGTCCTTCAGGGCCAGGGGAATTCCGAGCGATTTCGACACCCGGCCCGCGACCCGCCGCAGGGAGCTCTGCAGCTCTTCGATCTCGCTCTCGCCGAGCC
>CAZMEL010000471.1:0-3511 GCA_964565225.1 uncultured Thermoanaerobaculia bacterium
GGTCTAAGAGCCTGTAGGGCTCGGGCTGCAAGAGATCGACGAAGAGGGCATCCGGCAAGACCTGCTGCAGCCAGGTCGACTTTCCGGTGCCGCGCGGCCCGAAGAGGAAGAAGCTGGTGCGAGGTAGGCGGAAGAATCGGGGATGGAGCACGCTGCGCCTCTGGTAATTTCTGGAAACGGCACTTCCATTTTTGGGCCAAAAATGGAAGTAGAGCTTCCAAAATAGACCGATCAGGCGCCGACGTCGAGATTCCGCCAGGCCACTCCAGGCTCGGCGAGCCATCTCGGAACGGAGTTTCAAGGGCCGCCGGTCGACGCGGACCAGCCGGCGGTGTCGCCCGATTCGAAGCCGTCGAGGAAGATGGTGCTGGCGCTCAGGAAGCTCACGATCAGCCGAGGCCCGGAGGACGGCAGGGAGTTCTGGCGGCTGTTGAACCGCTTGGCGGTGGGCGGGGTCGAGTCTTCATCGCCGACCACGACCCAGCCGAAGTTGTCGGCGGGTGTGTCGATCCAGCTCTGCACGTCGGTCACCATCTCGACGGTGGGGCCCCAGGTGTAGCTTCCATTGCCACCCACGACGCTGGCCGCGCTGGCGGTCGTGCCGAAATCGCCGCCCGACATGGACCACGTCTGGGTGTCGAAGAAGGTGTGGATCCAGGTGGCGTCCCCGGCGGTGCTCGGCGCACCCACTCCCTCTCCCATGGGAGCGTCGGACGTGCCCTCGCCCCAGTCGGCTGTCGCCGGGAAAAGGCTCACCGTCGTGTCGCCGGCCATCGAAGCCGACATCCGCATGCGCAGGGATACGCTGTCGACCGAGGCGTCGGGGGGTAGCTCCGAGGCGAGATCGAAGAAGAGCAGGCCCCGCCGCAGGTCGTCCACGCCCTGGCCGGTCGTGCCGGCAAAGAGGAACTCTCCGGCACCGTTGGAAAGGGCGCCGGTAGCCGATTCGTAGAGGGTGTTGTCGCGCGCTGTCGGCACCGACTTCGTGTGGACGACTCCGAAGTCGTCGGCACCAGTGTCCGTGGCCAGGCCAGGTCCCATACCCACGACCATGAGGCCGAGGAGACTGGGTCGGGAAAGAAACGTCCGTAGGAATTGCACTCGAATTCTCCTTTGCTCGGAAGGTCCGGCGTGATCTTGCGTCGCCCCTTGCGGCGTTGGGGCTCCTCGAAGCCCCCCGGTATTCCTGTGCCGCACCGCCTTGCCAGAAACAGAAGCTGCTCGTGGAAGCTTCGACGAGCTTTCTGCACGGGCCACTCATTCTATACAGCGCCTGAAGAGAGCTCGGAGCCGCTCGCAGCCGACGCGACCCCTTCGAGACCTGGCGGAAGGAACACCGACTCGACCTCGTGAGTGCACCTGACAAAGTAGAATCAGTGGTGGGTCCATGATGAAATCCATCCTTTCGCAAGAAAATGGCAACCTCTAGAAGTTGCTGAAAAGAGGTGGACATGACACAGACGATCGCAGGTATTCACCACGTTACCGCCATCGCCACCGATCCCCAGAAGAACCTCGATTTCTATGCCGGCTTGCTCGGCCTCCGGCTGGTCAAGAAGACGGTAAACTTCGACGACCCCGGCACCTACCACTTCTACTTCGGCGACGAGCTCGGCCAGCCCGGAACCATTCTCACTTTCTTTCCCTGGCCCATGGCCCGCCGCGGCAGCCGCGGCTCGGGCCAGGCGACGACGACCTCCTTCTCCGTGCCCGAGGGCAGCCTCGACGACTGGGCCGAGCGGCTCGATCGAGCCGGTGTGCCCCGGGAGGACATCTACCGACGTTTCGACGAGAAGGCCCTGGTCTTTCTCGATCCCGACGGCCTGAAGCTCGAGCTCGTGGCCCATGCCGATGGCGGCGAGATCGGCCGGCCCTGGACGGCAGGGCCGGTGCCCGCGGCCATGGCGATTCGCGGCTTCCACAGCGTCACCTTGAGCGAGCGCAGCCTCGGCCCTACCGTCGACCTTCTGACCTCCACCATGGGCCTGCGCTCGGCCGGTGAGGAGGGAAACCGTTTTCGTTTCGAGACCGGCGAGCCGGGCATCGGTACCCGGATCGATCTCCTGCACACCCCCGACACCGGCTTCGGCCGCATCGCGGCGGGTACCGTGCACCACGTGGCCTGGCGCGTGCCCGACGACCTCTCCCAGGAAACGTGGCGTGCCACCCTCGCGGACGAAGGGCTGCAGCCCACGGAGGTCAAGGACCGGCAGTACTTTCGATCGATCTACTTCCGGGAGCCCGGCGGAACCCTGTTCGAGCTCGCCACCGATCCGCCGGGGTTCACGCGCGACGAGGCTCCCGATTCTCTGGGCACCGATCTGAAGCTCCCTCCCTGGCTGGAGCCCCACCGCGACCGGATCGCCCGAGATCTTCCCGAGGTCCGGGCTCCCCGCCCGGTGATCGGAGAGGAAGACTCCACCGCCGGGAGCTCGTCGTGAGCGCCCCCCGTCTTCCTCGGCTCTTCGGATCCCGATCCCCATGTTCCGTGGCCTCGGGTCGAGAAGAGCGCGCGGGTGATGCAGAAGGTGGGGGCCGAAGCAACGCTGCGCCGGTATCCGGGCATGGGCCACACCATCCACCCGGAAGAGCTCGACTTCACCCGCCGCATGCTCGACGCTGTCATCGGCCAGGAGAAGTAGCGGGACGAATCGAGCAGTGGCGGCAAGAAAAAGCAAAGAGAAAGCGTCGGCGGATCACGCCGTCGGAGGAGCCCCTTGCTTCACGCGGTTGGCCATTTCCGGGTAGAGCTCGGCGACACAGGTCGGACACACCGAGTGAGTGAACTCGGCCTCGGAGTGCCGGTGGACATAGGCCTCGAGCTCGTTCCAGGTACCTTCTTCGTCGCGAATCTTCTTGCACGAGGCACAGATCGGCAGCAGCCCCTGGAGCACCTTGATCTCGGAGACCTTCTCGTTCACCAGGTCTTCCAGGCCACGATGGATCTTCACCAGCTCCAGGTGCGGCCGGATTCGAGCCAGGAGCTCTCCCTTCGACACCGGCTTGGAGAGAAAATCGTTTCCACCCTGCTCCAGCCCGGCGATCACCTCCGACGACTGGCTCAGGGCGCTGAGGAAGATCACCGGTAGCTCTTCGAGCGAGTAGGTGCGGCGGAGCTCGCGGCAGACTTCGTACCCCGAGATCTTCGGCATCATGACGTCGAGAAGAACCAGGTCGAAGGTCTGCTCGCGAAGGAGCCGGAGCGCCTCATCTCCATGGTCGACCAGGACCAGAGACGATCCCTCGTGGGTCAGGTAGCTCTCGAGCACTCGCAGGTTCACCGGATCGTCGTCGACCGCGAGGATCCGCACCCCTTCGAGGCTCGGTCCGGCCCTGGACGCAGAGTCTTCCGACGCCTCGGCCGGAGGCACCTTCGAGGCGAACACGGCCGAAGGCTCGCGGCCCGGAGGCACGGCCGGTGCCAAGGCCTCCTCGACTCCTCTTCCGTCCTCGAGCTCCCGGGGCGAGGAAGCCGCTTCGAACAAGGGAATGCGGAAGACGAAGCGGGCCC
>CAZMEL010000472.1:0-3509 GCA_964565225.1 uncultured Thermoanaerobaculia bacterium
CGGACCGCCGTCGGCGGCGAGCGCCGCCAACGCCAGCGGCGGCAGCGAGGCCAGCCTGGCTCTCGCTCTCTTCCGCTGGCCGGAGAATGTCGCTCTGGGCGCGGCTCCTCCCCATGCTTCGATCGCCCAGATGCAGGCCTACGAGGAGGAGCGGCTCGGTCAGCTCGTGGGCTGATCCGGCCGTGCGTCGAGAACCTCGCGGATCTTGCGGGCCAGGGCGTCGGGACGAAAGGGCTTGGCGATGAAGGGATGGTCCTTGGCCAGCAGTCCCTGGCCCTTGGCAGCCTCGGCGCTGAACCCCGACATGAAGAGGACCCGGGCCTCGGGGTGGGCGGCGACGAGATGGTCGACGAGGTCGCGGCCTCCCAGCCGGGGCATTACGAGGTCGGCCAGAATGAGGTGGATCGGCTCCAGGTAGCGGTTCCCCAGCCGCAGGGCCTCGATCCCGTCGGCAGCTTCCAGCACTCGATAACCGATCGCCTCGAGCAGGCTACGGGCCAGCACCCGTACGCCTTCCTCGTCTTCGACTACCAGGACCGTCTCGGTACCGGGCGGCGGCTCGTCGGCGCTGGCGAGGGAACGTCGTATCGGCCCCCGCGATGCCTCGGTCTGCTCGGCTGGCGGAAGATAGATCTCGAAGATCGTCCCCTGGCCGGGACCACTCTTCACGGTGAGGAACCCATGGCTCTGTTTGACGATTCCGTAGACCGTGGCCAGGCCCAGACCCGTTCCCTGGCCGGGCTCCTTGGTGGTGAAGAAGGGCTCGAAGATCTGGCGCTGGGTGGAGAGGTCCATTCCCAAGCCGGTGTCGGTGACCGTCATGCGGCGGAATCGACCGATGATGGGAGCCCCCTCGTGGTCCACCGTGCCCGCCGGCACCACGATGGTGGTGGTGATGATCTCGAAGGTGCCGCCGCCGGGCATGGCATCGCGGGCGTTGACGGTGAGGTTCAGGAGCACCTGCTCCAGCTGCATGGCGTCGGCCTGGACCTGCACCGGATCGGGGTCGAGATCGAGCCGCAGCTCGATGGTGGCTCCCAGGGTGCTGGTCATCAGGGTTTCCATGTCGGTCAGGATCTCGTTGAGGTCGAGGGTCTCGATTCTCTGCACCTGCTTGCGGCTGAAGGCGAGGAGCTGGCGGGTCAGGAGGCTCGCTCGTTCGGAGGCCCGAATGATCTCCTGGGCGTGGTGGACCAACGGGTCGGTCGGCGGTAGCCGGGACTTCATGATCTGGGCATAACCGAGCACGGTGGTGAGCAGGTTGTTGAAGTCGTGGGCGACCCCGCCCGCCAGCTTGCCGATGGCCTCGAGCTTCTGGGTCTGGCGCAGCTGTTCTTGGAGGGAATGTTGCTCCGTGAGGTCGAGGCTGTAGCTGATCACGCGCCGGACCTCGCCGTCGGGATCGATCACGGGCACATGCAGGGTGACCAGGTGGAGCCGGGCTCCGTCGCGATCTTTCCGTTCCTCCTCGAGGCTGGTGGCGGCGCGGTCCTGCAGGGCCCGCTTGCGGCAGAGATCTCGGCGCCGGGCGAGCTCCGGGTCGCGCCCGAGCCGGCGCTCGAGCTCCGCTTCTTCCCTTCCCAGGGCCCAGGTGCGCAGGCCGGGCTCGGGAACCGCTGCGGGATTGGCGTAGAGGAGGCGCAGGCCGCGGTCGAACACGGTGATCGGGGAAGGAATGGCGTCGAGAACCTGCTGTCCGCGGAGCGCGGAGGCTCGCTCCGCAGGGGAAGCCTGGGCTCCTGCGCGGAGCGCCTCCACCTGCCGGCGCAGTGTCTGCACCTCGAGAAGAAGCTCTTCGCGGGTCTTGTGGCGATCCAACGTGGTCTCCATAGGCCCTGTCGGACGAGAAAAGAGAGGAAAACGAGCAGCGTTCGGAGAATCTTGCCCATGGTAACCTAAGAGGGTGCGCCGTAGAGAATCGGCGGCCTCGCGCTCTCGGCCAACAGGCCCGGGAGCTGCACACCCGAAGACTTCGAAAATCGACCGGGACACCCCGTGGGAGCACCATGGCAGAGCTCGTTCAGATCGGAGGCCGCGGCGAATCCCCGCGTCCTCGCCGCCAGAGGCGCCCGGAATGGCTGAAGATCCGTCTGGCGACTCCGGAGAAATATCGCAAGGTCAAACAGCTGGTCGACAAGCTCGACCTGCACACCGTCTGTCAGGAAGCCCGTTGTCCCAACATCTACGAGTGTTGGGGAGAGCACGGAACCGCCACCTTCATGATCCTCGGAGACATCTGCACCCGGCGGTGCGGCTTCTGTGCCGTGACCACCGGTCGTCCGCTGGCGGGAGTCGATGCCGAAGAGCCCGGCCATGTGGCGGAAGCCGTCAGAGTGATGGGTCTGCAACACGCGGTGATCACCTCCGTGGACCGCGACGACCTTCCGGATGGTGGCGCCAGCCATTGGGCGGAAGTGATCTCGGCGGTGCACGAGCTGAATCCGAGCACCGCGGTGGAGGTTCTGACTCCCGACTTCCGGGGGGTCGCGGACGCGCTCGACATCGTCCTCGGGGCTCGCCCGGAAGTCTTCTCGCACAACATGGAAACCGTGCCTCGCATGTACCGCAAGGCCCGGCCGGGCTCCCGCTACGAGCGCAGCCTGGAGCTGCTCGCGGACGCTGCCCGCCGCCGCGACCGTGGGGAGTACGAGGGGCGGGTGAAAACCGGCATCATGGTGGGTCTGGGCGAGACTCTGGAGGAGATCCACTCGACCCTCGGCGACATCCGTTCGGCGGGGGTGGAGGTCATGACCATCGGGCAGTATCTCCAGCCCACCCCCGAGCATCTGGAGGTGGCTCGTTTCGTCACCCCGGAAGAGTTCGCCGATCTCAAACGTCATGCGCTCGAGATCGGTTTCCTGCACTGCGAGTCCGGCCCCCTGGTGCGCAGCTCCTACCACGCCCACGAACATGTCGGTACGCCCGCGGCCGCTCGGGTGGTCGGTTGAAGGTGTGCCGGTCCGCGGATAGAATCGAAGGGATCCACCCGGGGCAGCGAGGGGGCGAGCTCCTCTCTGCCGACCAACATCCGAGAACCAACCCTTGGCGTATTCCATGATGACGACCGGCACCCCCGAGACCGTGATCCGATCCCTCGACACCATCGACATCGGGCGAGTGGTGGAGATCGACGAGAAGATCACCGGTAGATACCGGCCCGAGGTCTGGGAAGGACGGATCGGCTACTATCTCCGCCGAGATCCCGATGCCGCCCTGGTGGCCGAGGTCGACGGCGAGGTCGTCGGCTTCATGTTGGGCGAGGTTCGCTCGGGCGAGTTCGGGCTCGAAGAGCCGACCGGCTGGATCGAGGTTCTGGGGGTCGACCCGGAATGCCGCGGAAGATCTCTGGGAAAACGCCTGGCCGAGCGAATGCTCGACCTGTTCGCGGAACGAGGCGCCCGAACGGTCCGAACCCTGGTCGACGAAGACATGCAGGATATCGCCGGTTTCTTTGGGTCCCTGGGCTTCGAGCCATCTTCTCTGCGTCCGTTCGTGAAGACTCTTTGAGC
>CAZMEL010000473.1:0-3474 GCA_964565225.1 uncultured Thermoanaerobaculia bacterium
CTCGGGAAGAATAGCATCGAGGCAGACGAGAGAGCCATTTTCTTCCGACCCGGCACAGAGAGTTGCCGGGTCGGTGCCCGGGCGAAGCCGGGTCGCCAGGTCGTCGAGCGGGAGCTCCGGTGCCTTCCAGGCGACCACCACCGTCGCCAGGGTCAGGACCGAGACCACCGCGAGCCGGGCGACCGGCCAGCGAGCGGTCGTTCGCCAGGCGAGGAAGGCGAGGAGCAGGGCGGGGACCATCAGCAGGGTGTCTTGCCAGAAGGCCTCGGCCGGGGTCCGCTGCACCAGGTTGCCGAAGCAGCCACAGCTGGCGCCTTCCTCGGGCTCGATTCCCTGCAGGTATCGCCAGTACGAGCGGCCGGTCAGAAAGAGGAAGAAGACCACCAGCGCGGCGCTGGGGCCGAGAATGTAGAGACGCCGGATGCCGAGCACCAGAGCGCTGCCGAGGAAGACCTCGAGGCCGAGGGCGAAAATGGCCACGGCCATGGCCGGGAGCAGGAAGTCGAGACCTTCCTGGGTGATCTGGCCGGCGAAGGCCGACGGATCGAGGGTCTTGGCCCACGCCGCGACCAGCAGCACGCCGCCGAGAAAGGCACCTCCGAGGTAACCCAGGGTGCGCTGCCAGGCGGGGGAGTCGGCTCGGGGGAGAGAGACTTCGTCCATGATCACGGATCGTAGCGACCCTGATCGGTCCGGAGCAAGAATGAAAGGGCCGCCAGGGCCCGATCGGCCGAGGATTTACAGACGCGTTACCGCTCGTGCCTCAGATCTTGCGTACGGTCGTGCCCGCGAGGTGATCGTGCAGCGCCTTTCGGCTCTTGCCCAGGGCCAGGAGGTGCCCGATTCCCAGCAGGAGCGAGCTGAGGAAGTACCCGAAGAGCCGGACCAGGGCCTTGGCGAAACCGATCCCCGGTTTGCCCTGGGCGTCACACACCGCGAGACCGGTGAGCTTCTTGCCGGGGGTGCGGCCCCAGACGCTCCAACCGATCAAGACCACCAGCAGGTTGAAGACCAGCACCCCGGTGCCGAGCAGCGCGGCGACCGGCAACCCGCCGATCTCGGCCGGCACCACGTCGGCGAGGAAGAGCGGAACGGCTGCCGCGGCCGCGCTCAACGCACCCATCCACAGAGAATCGAGGATCACCGCGACGGCGCGGATGAAGAAACCGGCCGGCGGTTTGGAGGCCTCCGGCGAGACATAGGGATTGCTCGCGGCCGGCGCCTGCTCGACCTCGGCCTCTTCCCGGGTGCGGGCCATGTTCTCCTGCGCTCGTTGCATGCTCGGAGGCAGCTCGGCGCCCGGTCCCAGGGTGGTGTCGAAACCTTCGAGGGAAGGGAGCATCTCGCCATCGCCGGCCATTGGCTTCTGTGCTGCCAGATCGCGGAGATCGGGAATCGCGGAATCGGGAACGGGCACGTCGAGGGGTGTTGGGGCCGGGGGAGGTACATAGGCACCCTGCCCGAACGAGCTGTCGGGCGTTTTCGGCTTCGCGGCGGGAGCGGGCGGTGGGGGAACCGCCGGTGGCGCAAAGCTCGTCGGCGGGGCGGCCGGCGGCTCGACCGTGGATGGCGCCGATAGCGCCGGCTCCAGGGGCGGCGCCTCGGTGACCGCCGGTGGCTCCAGGTCGAGGGCGGGCAGATCGGTGGGCGTCGAGCCGAAGTCGGGAGCCTCGAACGAGGGCAGATCCCGGCCTCCCGGAAGTGGAGCATCGAATGCGGTCGGCGGTGCCGGAAATGCGTCGGGAGCCTCGAAGGCCGGGAGATCCATGGTCGGCAGATCGAACGACGGCACCTCCGCCGACTCCGCGAACGAAGGCTCGGTGCTCGCCGCGGGCTCGGGCTGGAGCTCCGGTGGAAGCTCGATGTCGGGAGCCTCCAGCGACGGCAGATCGATGTCCGGAGACAGCTCGGCCTGGGATGGAGCCTCGAGCGGGGGCGGCTCGAAGGCTTCGGCCGGTTCCGAAGCCGCCACGGGCTCGGGGTCGAACGACGGCACCTGTGGGATGGCGAGGTCGGGTATCGGCTGCGGCGGCACCAGCTCGGCCGTCGGCGCTTCGGCTCGCCCAGGCTCGGTTTCCACGGGTGGCGTTTCCCCCGTGCCCGGGGCCAGCTGATCCTGCACGGCCCGCAGCTGCTCGGGGCTGAGGCGGCTGGTCTGCAATGCCTGAAACTCCGGGGAGCCGGGGTGGGGCGCCGGAGAGGTTTGCAGCTCCGAGGCCGTTGGCGGGGCCTCGGGGGCCTGGTACTGGCTGGTGTCGATGCGGGTCGTCTGCCGCGGATCTGCCGCACCTGCCGTCGGTTCCCGGAGGGCCTGGGCATCGAGGCGGGCGGTGAGCAGAGGATCGGCACCGGCCTTGTTTCCAACGTCGGTGGGGAGAACCGTCGTGGCCAGGGGATTTTCGGCTTGCGGCCCCGAATCTCTCGGCGTCGGAGAAGGCGGAATCGCCCCGGCGAGGCTGGCGGTGTCGAGCCGAGCCGTCCGCAGGGGATCGCCCGGAGCGGGTGGCTCGGGGGCCTCCCCTTCCGGCGTCGGTGGTTCCATGTGTTGTCCGGAGCCCTTCCCCGTCGGCGGTGGTGCCATATGTTGTCCGGAGCTGGCAGCGGGTGGCGCGACGGGAGGTGGTGCCATGTGGCTGCCGGAGGTCGGCAGGCTCTGCGGATCGAGCTCCTGGATCGCGGCTCCTGCGGTGGTCGGCGGCTGTCCGATGGCATCCTGCGCCAGGCGGACGGACGCCGCCTGCAGCATGGTGGTCGCCTCGCCGACCCCGGCGTCGGGAACGGCCAGGTCGTCGGTGGGCAGACGCACCGTTTCGAGGGGCAAGGCGGCTTCGATCACTACCTGGACCTCGGCGTCGCCGAGGCCCAGCCGGTCGCCGTGGCGCAGAATGCCCGTGCCCTGGATGCGTTCCCCGTTGATGAAGGTGCCGTTGCTCGATCCCAGATCCTCGAGCGCGATCAGTCCCTCTCCCGGTGTCAGCACCACGTGTTTGCGGCTGGCGCTCGGGTCCGGGATCGAGAGATCACATTTTCGGCTTCGGCCAACGACCTGCTGCTCGGGTTGCAGCTCGTGTCTCTGGTTCTGGAACTCGAGGAAATACTTCCAGCGGTCGGTCATGCCTCGCCTCCAGCCCGGTAGAGACCCAAATCGGGATTCATCTTGCCTCCGTGTTTCTCGAACCATTCGACGCCCATTGCACAATCGGCGAGGCTCCGGCCGCTCGGTTCACCTCTCCGGAGCTGGATCCGTGAAAGAAGGATAATGACGGATGTTACCACGGTCGCCGGAGTCGCGGCCCCCCGGCGCCTGGCTCGTTTCGCCTGGCTCAGGGGAGGTCGGGGGAGAGTCGGCGGAGCAGACCGAGCTGGGCCACGGCCGCGGTCATGGCGCTCTCGACCCGCAGGATCCAGGGGCCGAGAGCGGCGGCGCGGAAGCCGGCCGCGGCCAGCGTGGCCAGCTCGCGGTCGATCCAACCT
>CAZMEL010000474.1:0-3463 GCA_964565225.1 uncultured Thermoanaerobaculia bacterium
CTCCTGCGCTACGACTGGCGCCGGGCCGGGCTGTGGAACCTGGCCTTCGTCGTCGGCATCGCGGTGGGTGGCCTGCTGGCGGGCCAGCTGCTCGCGGGTGCCGAGCCCCTGGTGGTCGCCGAGCCCACCGCCGAGGCGCTGGAGGCTCTCGGCGTCGAGCCCGGCCCGGGGCTCGTGCCCCCGGAGATCTACAGCTTGCAAGCTCTGGCCACTCCCCAGGGCCTGCTGGTGATGGTGCTGGGCGGCTTCCTGGTGGGCTTCGGTGCGCGGTATGCCGGCGGCTGCACGTCGGGCCACGGCGTGACCGGCCTGGCCAACGGCCAACTGCCCTTGCTGGTGGCCGTGCTCGGATTCTTCGCCGGGGGGTTGCTCGCCACCCACGTGCTCTTGCCCTGGCTGCTCTCGGGAAGCACACCATGAAGACTCGTCGACCCGAGCCCGCACCGGCCGGCCGCACGCTTCGCTGGTGGCCCCTGGCCGCCTACTTCGCGGTGGGAGTCTTCTTCGGCATCGTCCTGATCCAGTCGCAGGTGGTCTCCTGGTTTCGGATCCAGGAGATGTTCCGCTTCCAGAGCTTCCACCTCTACGGCGTGCTGGCCTCCGCCGTCGCCACCTCTGCCCTCTTCCTGCGCCTGGCCCGGGCTCTGGATCTGCGCGCCGTCACCGGCGAGCCGATCTCGATTCCCGGCAAGACCTGGGGACCGGGCTCTCGCCGCCGCTACGCCATCGGCGGCACCCTCTTCGGCCTGGGCTGGGCTCTCGCCGGCACCTGCCCGGGCCCGGCCTACGCATTGATCGGCTACGGCTCGGGAGGAGCGGTCGTGGTGCTGCTCTCCGCGCTCCTCGGTACTCGGGTCTACGCCGCCCTCGCCGAGCGGCTCCCTCACTGAGACGGCACGAGGCGGGGAGAGGGCGATTGCCGGCGCCGGTGGCAGCCGGTAGGATCTACCCATGGCCACCCCGACCGAAACCCTCGAACGCCTCCGCACCCTCCTCGCTTCCTGGCCCGAGACCCACGAGAAGCTCTCGCATGGCGCGCCGACCTGGTGGGGCGGCAAGAAGACCTTCGCCCGCTTCGTCGACAACCACCACGGCGACGGCCGGCTCGCCATCTGGGTGAAGTCGACCTTCCTGGAGCAGGAAGCCCGCGTCGAGGCCGACCCCGAGACCTACTTCGTCCCGCCCTACCTCGGCCCGAGCGGCTGGGTCGGTATGCGCCTCGACCGCGACCCCGACTGGCAGGTAGTCGAGGATCTGCTCGAGGAGGGGTATCGTTCGGTGGCTCCGAAGCGAGCCCTCGCGGCGTTCGACGCGGGTTGATCCGGGGGGATCGAAGCGAGCCCCTCTTGGGCGAAGAATTTTAGCCAATTCCCTTGACAGCTATCCTCTCCCGCCGCACAATGGTTCCAGGCCTCATGTTTCTCTCGACTTGATTTCCTGCATCCACTCGCTGGAGCCAAGGTTTTTCGGAAATCCGGACGCCTCACAGGCACCGTGCCATTCGGGGTGTCCTGAACCAGCGGCTCGCGCCTCTCGAGGCCAGCCGCAACGTAGGAGGTGTGTCATGAAGAAGACTTTGCTCTTTGCTCTCGTCCTGCTCGGAGCGGCTTCGGCCGTGTGGTTGCTGCCCGGCGAAGAAACCGATGCCGCCGTGTGTGTGAAGTGTTTGGCGGGAGGGGTCACCGGACCCGCCTGGGGATTCGGCAGCACCTGCGCTGCAGCCACGACGGACGCCATCAACCAGGCCTCGGCCCAGGTTCCGTGCTTCTCGTGCCGCGAAACCCCGGTCGGAGTTCTGCCCTGCGACGACTCGTGCTCGAACGCCGCGGTCTGCTTCGATCCATATGGTGAGTGGCGTGTGGACATGAAGATCAACTACAGGTGCTTCGAGAACATCTGCCTCTGATCGACCGGGGCGAAGACCCACGGACATTGGCGCTCGCCACGGAGCACCCACCAGGCCGAACCGGCGATCTTCGCCCGGTTCGGCCTGCTTCCCGTGCGCTCGAGCCGAAGCGACTCGCCAGGAAACACGGGGGCCGGGCAGGGCTCTACCGCGGGGCCATCAAATCCCACACCGCCAGCACCGTGGCCTCCACGCCGGAGGTCACCGCCGGCCGGGGCTCGATGCGAAAGAAGGGAGAGTGGTGGGAGGGGACTCTGGGCCCGCCCGCGGCTTCGGCGTCGAGCTCGGCCTGGGGAGTGCCGCCCACCGTGAAGTAGCCACCCGGCACCTGGTGATCGGTCTGCACGAAGTAGGCGAAGTCTTCGGCGCCCATGCCGGTGCGCTCGTCTTCGTAGAGGCGGTCGGCTCCCATGTCGCGCCGGAACACTTCGAGCAGGCGCGCTGCCAGGGCCGGGTCGTTCACGGTGGTGGGGGTCGACTCGAAGCCCACCCGTACCTCGGGTAGGAGCTCCTCGGGCAGTCCGGCGGTGCGCGCCACGCCATGGGCGATGCGCTCGATTCCGGCGAGCAGCGTGGCCCGGGTCTCCTCGCTGTCGGAGCGCACGGTGAGCTGCAGCTTCGCCTCGTCGGGGATGATGTTGTGTTTGAAACCGGCGTGGAACGAGCCCACCGTGACCACCCCGGGCTCGAGAGGGCTGAGCTCGCGGCTCACGAGGCTCTGCAGGGCGACCACGATCTGAGAGGCGATGTAGATCGGGTCCTTGCCGCGGTGGGGCGAGGCGCCGTGGGCGCCGATGCCTCGCACCGTGATGTCGACACTGTCGGACGAAGCAAAGGCCAGGCCGCTGCGGATCGCCACCTTGCCGGCGGGTTTGCCGGCGGAGACGTGGAAGGCGAGAGCGTAGTCGGGTGCTCCGAAACGTTCGTAGAGGCCGTCGTCGAGCATCGCCTTGGCGCCGCCGATCCGCTCCTCGGCGGGCTGGGCCACCAGCATCACGGTGCCCGACCAGCGGTCGCGGCTGGCCATCAGCCGGCGGGCGGTGCCGATCAGCGAGGTGATGTGGACGTCGTGCCCGCAGGCGTGCATCACCGGCTTCTCCACGCCGTCGATATCTTCCTGCATCGCCCGCGACGGATACTCGACGCCGCTGTCTTCCCGCACCGGCAGGCCGTCCATGTCGGCCCGCACCATCACCAGCGGCCCTTCGCCGTTGGGAATCATCCCCACCAGACCGGTCTGTCCGATGCCTTCGGTGACCTCGATCCCGAGCGCCCGCAGCTCTTCGGCGATCCGGGCCGCGGTGCGGGTCTCGCGGAAGCTGAGCTCGGGGTTCTGGTGAAAATGAACGAAGAGCTCGCCGAGAACAGCGTCGTAGTCCCGGGCGATGGCATCGCGCAGGCCTTCGTCGGCCGCCAGGGGAGCAGAGATCGTGAGCAGGGCTGCGCAGAGCGCGAAAAGGGTGGTGGGCCGCATGGAGATTCTCCCGATTGCCTGGTTCCGTGGTCCCGGGAGTATCCCATGCTCGTGCGGCCCGGGCGAGCCGGCCCGGGCCGCAC
>CAZMEL010000475.1:0-3450 GCA_964565225.1 uncultured Thermoanaerobaculia bacterium
AGGATTTAACTTAGATTTCGGTCAAAATGGTCTTGACAATGGGGTCCACTTCAGTCATCTTCGGCACGATTGTCGTTGACCCGCTCGACCTGGCTCCAGGAACGCCGACTCTTACGAAACCGAATCTCCAATCTGACAAAGTAGAATTAGGTTGTCCGACACCACGGGCACATACTGGATCTCGTGACCGTGGCGAGGCCGGACATTGCCAGCTGGCAAAGAAACGACTCAGAACTCGACCCCCAAAGCCGGGAAGCGCCTTCCTCGGCGCCGCGTTAGCGCTGCATGGCCCGTGAGATCACCCGGTTGAAGTGCAGGCTCGAAGGGTCCTGGATTAGGTAGATTCCTGGAGACGTCGGCAGGGGAGGACGCCGCGGAGTAGAATCTCCCGAAATCACCAGGGAGATGAGGCACCTCAGATGTTGGGATTGTCGTATCAGAAGGTTCGCCGCGAGCGGCAGCTCCGGGCGTCGAGCTCGCTCCGTAGCCGGGAGCTGGTGTTCGAGTCCATGAAGCTCGAAGGGGGGCGGTGCCGCTTCGGGTACCGGATCGGTGACGAACGGTTCGTCCGCACGTTGTCTCTCACGGGGGTCGGCGAGGAGGCGATTCGAGAGGCCGATCCGCGGATCCTGCATCGCCTGCTCCTGCACGTGGGCGTGGCCCTGGTGCCGCGATTCTGCCGGCTCAGCGACCTCGAACGAGCACGGATCGAGGTGGAGGGGCTCTCCCCGGCGGGGGCCTCGTTCTTCGCTCATATCTTGCGCGGTGGTTTGGGAGAGCTGCGCTACCGCAACGGGCTCGATGTGCACCGGGAGATCGAGCTCCTGGGAGCCGACAGCGACGACGGCGAGGCGCCCGACCCCGGGTCGCTCGGCGACGGTGCCCTGGTTTTCAACGGCGGAGGCAAGGACACCGCGGTGGCGGGAGAGACCCTGAAGGCATTGGGAGTGCCGATCACCTGGCTCTGCTGCGGCCGCAACCGGGCGATGGGACCTCTCGCCGAGGCGGCGGGTGTCTCGGAGGTGCTGGTGCTCGAGGAGGGGGCCAACCGCCGACGAATGCAGAAGCTGCGCAGATACCGTGGGCATGTGCCCTTCAATCACCTGCTGGCATTCCTCGGTCTTCTCGCCGCGTACCTGACCCGGACCCGCTACGTGGTCGCCGCCAACGAACGCTCCGCGAGCTTCGGCAACCTGGAGCACGAGGGGTTCGAGGTCAACCACCAGTACACCAAGTCGTTCGACTTCGAATGGCGCTTCCAGCGCTACGTGCGGCAGCACTTGCTGCAGGAGATCTCCTATTTCAGCCTGCTCCGCCCGCTCTACGAGGTGCAGATCGCCAAGATCTTCACCGGGTACCCCCAGTATTTTCCCGGTTTCATGAGCTGTAACCACGGCGTGCGCTCGGGTCGCTGGTGTGCGAGCTGCCCGAAATGCGGGTTCCTCTTCGTGGTGCTCTCGGCTTTTCTCGATCCCGGGAAGGTGCGAGAGATCTTCGGCGGAGATCCCCTGCGGTCGGAGAGGCTGCGCAGGTGGGTCCGGGTGCTGGCGACGGCGCCGGAGCGGCCGTTCGACTGCGTGGGCACGCTGGCAGAGACTCGCCTGGCCCTGGCCCTGGCCGCGGAGCGCGGGCTCGACGAGGGGATCGCCCGGGAGGGTTGGGGATTGCCGTCGACGCAGGAGCTCGGGGAGCTGGTGGCGACCCACCTCGTGCCGGTCGAGCGAGAGCATGCCCTGCCCGAGCCCTTGGCCGGTCCGGCGCTCGATTTCTTTCGGGTCCGCCTCGCTCTGGGAAGGGAAGAAGGGGCCCGAGAGGGTCAGTGAGAGCTCCGAGAGAGATTTTTCGGGGCTCGTGTCGGCAGGCAGGGTTTACGGAAAGGGTCTACCTCTTTACAATAACGACAGAAGCTTTCCGGCTTTTCGTCGAGGAGCTTGGAGCGTCGCGGTGGCTCCGAGCGGGGTGGGGCGATCCGAGGTCGACACGGAGGAAGCCGGGAACGAGCAGAGGCGAAGAGTGAGCCAGGTAGAGCGGCTCCGCAACCGACGAAAGTAGGGAGAAACCGATGACCGTCAAGACCCGATGGCTGGCCCTCCTGGCCTGTCTCGCCATCCTGTCGACCCCCATGGTGGTGGGGCAGGAAGGCCAAACGCCGAAGAAGACCAAATTCGCCGCGCCCGACGACTCGTTGCAATTCGAGAGTCCGGCCAAGGCCACCAATGACCTCGGTCTCAACGTGCTCACCTGGGACGACGGGAGCTTCGAGAACGGCCTCGGACCCACCGGCGGTCACTACGACGGGCAGTTCGCCATGCGCTTCGGCGGTGCTGCCGCCACCTCCGGCCTGGTCCCCTTCCAGATTCGTGGTGCCTACATTCGGATCCGCGCCGGCAATCCCGGCATCACGGCCGCCAACGTCAACTTCTGGCATCCTCTCGGCACCAACGGTTTTCCCACCAACTCCACCGCACCCATCGCGCAGGTGGCCGCCGGCACCACGACCGGCGTGACCCAGCAGGTCACCCTCCTGGGGCCGACCATTTCCACCGCCAACGGCAGCGTGATGGTGGGTCTGGGTGGCCTCGGAACCACCAGCTGGTTTATCGATCGCGACTCCACGGGTCCCAACAACAACCGTGACTTCGCTGGCTCGAACGCCAACAACACCTTGCCTCTGAGCTACGGACCCACGACCCTCGACAACATCGGTCTGGGTGGCAACTACTTCGTGCGCCTGGTGGTCGACGGCAACGTGCCGGTGGAGCTCGAGAGCTTCACGATCGAATAAGATTTCTGTGGCGAAGCGAAAGAGCTCTTGGAGGGACGGCTCGGCCGTCCCTCTTTCGCGTTTCTGGAGACCGAACGGCCTCGTGAGGGTCGGTCTGCTGGCCCTGGCCCAGGTCTGGGCCTCGGGCTGCAGCCCGGCTCCCGAAGCGGTCGACCTCGATCGGTTGGCGACCTGGAACGGTGGCGAGATACGGCGCGCCCAGCTCGACGAAAGGGTGCGTTCTCTGCCGGCGGCCCGGCGCCAGCCCGCCGCGGGAGAGTCCCTCGCAGAGTGGACCGAGGAGCGGATCGTCGACGTGGCTTTGTCCGAGATCCTTCTGGAACGGGCCGAGTCTTCACCCCTGGCGGATGCCCCGGACCTGGCCCTGCGGGCACGGTATCTCGCCGGTCAAGAGATGGGGCGGAGATACCTGGCGAGCGCCTGCCCGGTCGTGGAGGTATCCGAGGAGGAGCTGCGCGAGCTCTTCGCACAGCTGGCTCCCCGCGAGCCGCGCCCGTGGATTCTCCTCCGGCACATCTACAAGCGGGCCGAGGCAGGCGCCGCGGACCGTTCGCGGGTCCGGCAGGAGCTGGAAGGATTACGCCGGGAGGTCCAGGACGGGGCCAGCTTCCTGGAGCTGGCGCGTCGGCACTCGGATTCGAAGACCGCCGAGGACAGCGGCCTGA
>CAZMEL010000476.1:0-3412 GCA_964565225.1 uncultured Thermoanaerobaculia bacterium
CCCTCGTAGTAGTGCACCCGGCCCTGCATCGCCACACACCGGGTCCGGCCGATGCGGCCGAAGACCAGCCGGCCGGCGTGCCCCTCGACGCCGGACACCGGAAAGTGGGGAATGTCGCGGTAGTCGATGGCCTGGGAGTCTGCGAAGCGGTCGGCAAAGCTGCCGAGGCCGCTGCCCAGGATCAACGCCACGTCCGGCCGGGGCCCGGTGACCTTTGCACCGATGGCGTCGACCGACTCCTGGATCCGCTCGTGCAGCGTGCTCTCTTCGCTCATCGCAGCACCTCCAGAATTCGCGACGCCGGGGCTGCGACCTCGGTGTCGTCGATCGTGTAGGCCCGCTGGATCCGCTGCTCGGCCTCTTCCAGGCCGACGCCGTTGTGGTGGAGCATCACCAGGGGCTCTCCTTCTTCTACCTCGTCGCCCACCGCCGCGAGCACCTCGAGGCCCACGGCCGGATCGACCGGATCTTCCTTGCGTCTTCTGCCGGCGCCGAGCACCAGGGCGGCGAGCCCGACCTCGTCGGACGCGATCGCCCGGACCCGGCCCGACCGTCCGGCACCCACGGGTTTCTGCTCTCGTGCCCGGGGCAGGATACCTTCCGGATCGTCCACCACGCGCGGATTCCCGCCCTGGGCCTCCACGATCCGCCGGAAGATCTCCAGGGCCGTGCCGTCGTCGAGAGAGGTGGCGATGCGCTCGGCGCCGGTCTCGGCGTCGGGGGCCACGCCACCGGCGAGCAACATCTCGGCCCCCAGGCGAACGGTCAGCTCTCGGGTGTCGGCCGGGCCTTCTCCGCGCAGCACCGCGATCGATTCTTCGACCTCGAGCCCGTTGCCCACCAGGCGCCCGATCGGAGCGTCCATATCGCTGAGCACCACGGTCACGGTCTTGCCTGCCGCCCGGCCGATGGTCTGGATCGCCCGGGCGAGCTCTTCGGCTCGCTCGCGGGTCTTCATGAAGGCTCCGGTGCCGACCTTGCAGTCGAGCACCAGGGCGTCGATCCCCTCGGCCAGCTTTTTCGACATGATCGAGGAGGCGATCAGCGGGATCGACTCGACCGTGGCGGTGACATCGCGCAGGGCGTAGAGCACCCGGTCGGCCGGGGCGATGCGATCGGTCTGGCCGATCAGGCAGACGCCGATCTCGGCGACCTGGCGGCGGAAGTGGTCGATGTCGAGGTCGACCCGGAAGCCCGGGATCGACTCCAGCTTGTCGAGGGTGCCGCCGCTGTGGGCGAGCCCGCGGCCGCTCACCATGGGCACCGCCACGCCGCAGGCGGCGACCGCCGGGGCCAGGGGCAGGGAGATCTTGTCGCCCACGCCGCCGGTGGAGTGTTTGTCGACCTTCGGACGCTCGATGGCCGAGAGGTCGAGCACATCGCCGGAGTGGACCATGGCATCGGCCCAGGCGGCGAGCTCCTGCTCGTCGAGCCCACGAAGAAAGACCGCCATCAGCATGGCGGCGATCTGGTAGTCGGGGACGGTGCCGTGGGTGACGCCATCGATGAATTCCCCGATCTGGTCGCGGCCCAGCTGGCCGCCGTCGCGTTTGATCCGGATGAGCTCTGGGGTGAGATATGCCATGTCAGGAGTTTCCGTGCTTCTCGTTGGGAGCGATTCGAGGCAGAAAGCTGGTGCCCGGGCACGGCGGCTCGACGCCGAAGATCTCGGCGAGGGTGGCGCCCACGTCGGCGAAGGTGCTGCCGGTGCCCAGGTCGGTTCCCGCCGCGACCCGGGGCCCGGCGACGAGCAGTGGCACCCGCTCGCGGGTGTGGTCGGTGCCGTGGTGGGTGGGGTCGTTGCCGTGGTCCGCGGTGAGGATCAGGAGGTCGTCGGGCCCGAGGGCCGCGAGGAGGTCGGGCACGTGGGTGTCGAAGGCCTCCAGGCATCGAGCATAACCCGCTGGGTCTCGCCGGTGCCCGAAGCACACGTCGAAATCGACGAGGTTGGTCATGATCACGCCTCGCCCGGGCCGTTCGAGGGCTTCGAGAGTGCGGGCGACCCCTTCGTCGTTGTTGGCCGTCGAGACCTTTTCGCTGATCCCATCGCCCGCGAAGATATCGCAGATCTTGCCGATTCCCACCACCGGCAGGCCGTGGTCGTGGATCTTGCGCAGCACCGTGGGAGAAGGCGGCTGCAGCGAGAAGTCCCGGCGGCGGGCGGTGCGGTGGAAGGCACCGCTGCGCTCGCCGAGGAAAGGCCGTGCGATGACCCGCCCCACGGAGTAGGAATCGAGAATCTCGCGGGCGATCTCGCAGGCGCGATAGAGCTCTGCGATGGGTACTTCTTCTTCGTGCGCTGCGATCTGGAATACCGAGTCGCCCGAGGTGTAGACGATGAGCTTGCCGGTGGCGAGGTGCTCTTCGCCGAGCCGGTCGATGATCTCGGTGCCCGACATCGGCACATTGCCGAGCGTGCCGCGGCCGGTCCGTTCTTCGAAGGGCTCGAGGATCTCGCGCGGAAAGCCGTCCGGGAACAGGGCAAAAGGCTTGTCGAGCACCAGCCCCGCGAGCTCCCAGTGCCCGGTGGTGGTGTCCTTGCCCGCGGAACGTGGCTCGAGGCATCCGAAGGCGCCCGTCGGGGAGAGCTCGGGAGGGACACCCGAGAGGTCCGACAGGCGGCCGAGGCCCAGTCGCCCGAGGTGAGGCAGGGACAGGCCGCCGACCGCGCGGGAGGTGTTGCCGAGGGTGTCGGCCCCCGCATCGCCGAAGGCTTCGGCGTCGGGCGCCTGGCCGATTCCCACGGAATCGAGGACGATGAGCGCGACTCGTTCGAACATGCTCGGTATGGTACACCCGGCATGTGGCGAGAAGGGGCCGGATTCGATACGATGAAAGGCCGGTCGCGTGTCGGAAGTGGCAAGAACCGGCTTCTCGGAAGCGGGCCACCGTACCTTTCCGATCGGCCCATCTGAACCCAGCTCTACCAGCCATCCCCAGGAGGCTTCCGTGGATTTTTCTCTGAGCTCCGACCAGCGGGCGGTCCAAGAAGCGGCCCGTGACTTCGCCAGGGGCGAGGTCGATCCGATCGTCGAAGAGTTCGACGAATCGCAGCAATTCCCCATGGATGTGATCAAGAAGGCCGGCGAGCTCGGTTTTCTCGGCATCATCTTTCCCGAAGAGCTCGGCGGCGCCGGCATGGGCTACGTGGAGTATGCCCTGATCGTGACCGAGCTCTCGAAGGTCGATCCTTCGGTGGGCATCACCATTGCTGCCCACAACTCTCTCTGCACCAATCACATCTACAAATTCGGCAACGACGAGCAGCGCCAGCGCTGGGTGCCCGGGCTGACCTCGGGTGAGAAGATCGGCGCCTGGGGCCTCACCGAGCCCGACGCGGGCTCCGACGCTGCCGCCACCAAGACCCGGGCCGAGAAGGTCGACGGCGGTTGGGTGCTGAACGGTAGCAAGC
>CAZMEL010000477.1:0-3406 GCA_964565225.1 uncultured Thermoanaerobaculia bacterium
GTAGTACTCGAATGGGGCAGGAAACATCAGGAACTCCCGTTCTGCATCGCCCGCCAGACCTTTTCGGCGGTCAGGGGCATGTCGAGATGTGTGACTCCGAACGGCGCCAGGGCGTCGACCACGGCGTTGGTCACGGCGGCGGGGGAGGCGATGCTGCCGGCCTCTCCCACTCCCTTGACCCCCAGCGGATTGTGCGGGCAAGGGGTGACCGTACGCCCGAGCTCGAAGCTCGGCAGCTTGTGGGCCCGGGGCACCGCATAGTCGAGCAGGGTGGCGGTCAGCAGCTGGCCGTTGTCGTCGTAGACCGCGTTCTCCCACAGCGCCTGGCCGATGCCCTGGGCGAGGCCACCGTGCACCTGGCCGGCGACGATCATGGGGTTGATCTCGTTGCCGACGTCGTCCACCGCGATGTACCGCACGAGGTCGACCTCGCCGGTGTCGCGGTCGATCTCCACCACGGCGACGTGTGAGCCGAAGGGGTAGGTGAAGTTCGACGGGTTGTAGAAGCTCGTCTCCTCGAGGCCGGGCTCGATGCCGTCGGGGATGTTGTGGGCCAGGTAGGCCTGGAGCACCACGTCGCCCCAGCCCTGGGAGCGCGAGGGAACCCCCGCCACGTGGAACTGGCCGTTCTCGAACACGATGTCTTCCTCCGCCGCCTCGAGCAGGTGGGCGGCGATCTTCTTCGCCTTGGCCACCACCTTGTCGGTGGAGACGGCGATGGCGCTGCCGCCGACCGCCGCGCTGCGGCTGCCGTAGGTCCCCATGCCGAACTGCACCTGGCCGGTGTCGCCGTGCACGACCTCGACCTGGTCGACGTCGACCCCGAGGCGGTCGGAAACGATCTGGGCGAAGGTGGTTTCGTGCCCCTGGCCGTGGGCCGAGGAGCCGGTGTAGACGGTGACCGAGCCGGTGGGGTGGACCCGCACCTTGGCGCTCTCGTACAGGCCGGCCTGGGCGCCGAGGGCACCCACCACCTGGGACGGAGCGAGGCCACAGGCCTCGATGAAGCTCGACAGGCCGATGCCGAGCAGCTTGCCCTCGCCGCTCTCGCGGCGCCTGTTCTGCTCGGCCCGCAGCTCGGCGTAGCCGGAGATCTCGAGGGCCTTGTCGAGGGCGGGCTCGTAGTTGCCGCTGTCGTAGGCCAGGGCCACCTGGGTCTGGTAGGGGAACTGGTCGGGCGGCACGAAGTTGCGGCGACGAAACTCCGCCGGATCCTCGCCCCGGGTCCGGGCCGCCAGGTCCACCAGACGCTCGATCACGAAGGTCGCCTCGGGGCGGCCGGCGCCGCGGTAGGCGTCGACCGGGGTGGTGGTGGTGAACACCCCGAGGGTACGCACGTGGATTGCCGGGATGTCGTATTGACCCGAGAGCAGGGTGCCGTAGAGATAGGTAGGCACCGAGGGTGCGAAGGTCGAGAGGTAGGCCCCCATGGCGGCGCGGGTGAGCACTCGCACACCGGTGATCCGGCCACCCTTGTCGAGGGCGATCTCGGCATGGCTGGCGTGGTCGCGACCGTGGGCGTCGGTGAGATTGGTCTCGGAGCGGGTGGCCACCCACTTCACCGGACGCCCGAGCTGCATGGAGCACCAGGAAACGATCGCCTCGTCGGGGTAGTGGTGGATCTTCGAGCCGAAGCCGCCGCCCACCTCGGGCGCGATGATCCGCATCTTGTGCTCCGGCAGGTTGAGGGAGGCGAGGGACATGAGGAGCCGGTGCACGTGGGGATTCTGGGAGGTGAGCCGCAGGGTGAGCTCGCCGCTCAGCGGGTCGAAGCTGGCGAGGCAGGCGCGGGGCTCGATGGCGTGGGGGATCAACCGGTTGTTGCGCAAGTCCACCGCCACCTGGGTGTGGGCGGCCTCGAAGGCGGCGTCGGTCTTCTCCTTGTCGCCCAGGTCCCAGTCGAAGGCGACATTGCCCGGGGCCTCGGGGTAGAGCTGGGGGGCGCCTTCCTCGAGCGCGGCGAGCACGTCGGTCACGGCGTCGAGGGGCTCGTAGTCCACCTCCACGAGGTCGGCGGCGTCGCGGGCGACGTAACGATCCTCGGCGACCACCACGGCCACGCCGTCTCCGGCGTAGCGCACGGTGTCGATGGCGAGGATCGGATGGGGCGGGGTGACCAGGTTCGGCAGCAACCAGCCCACCGGGACCACGCCACCGATCTCGCTGTCGGCGATGTCCTGCCCGGTATACACCGCCAGCACGCCCTCGGTCGCAAGGGCGGCGCTGGCGTCGATACCGTTGATCTTGGCGTGGGCGTAGGGGCTGCGGACGATGACCGCGTGGGTCATGCCCGGCAGGGTCAGGTCGTCGGTGTACTTGCCCTGGCCCTTGACGAGGGCGGGATCTTCACGGCGTTTGAGCGATTGTCCGACGGCGCCCATATCAACCTCCTTCGGCGGCGCGCTGCACCGCCTTGACGATGTTGTGGTAGCCGGTGCAACGGCAGATGTTGCCCTTCAACCCTTCACGGATCTCGGCTTCGGAGGGCTTCGGGTTCTCGTCCAGCAAGCCCTGGGCGGCGAGGATCATGCCCGGCGTGCAGTAGCCACACTGGAGCCCGTGCTCCTCGCGGAAGGCGCTCTGCAGCGGATGCATCCGATCGCCGTCGCCGATCCCCTCGATGGTGATGAGGCTGGAGCCGTCGGCCTGCACCGCGAGCTGGGTACAGGCTTTCACCGTCTTGCCGTCCATCAGCACCGTGCAGGCGCCGCAGAGGCTGGTCTCGCAGCCGACATTGGTTCCGGTGAGGCCCAGGTCTTCCCGCAGGAAATGCACCAGCAAGCGCCGAGGCTCTACCTCTCGCTCGTAGTGCTGACCATTGACCTCGACACTGATGCGATGGCCCATGAATCCACTCCTTCTGGTCTTGATCTCGCCGCTCGAGGCGGTTGCAGAAAGGCACGGCGACGTGCGCCGCGAGCTCGAACTCGGAAATCGCGATCGATCCCTCGGCCCGGGTGGGTGCAAGGCTTCGATTGCACGTCTCGAAGCCCGGGGCTACGGGCATGCCCGGTAGGGGCTCCTGGTGTCCCGGAGTCGAGGGATTCCTCGTCGAATTCCATGGGAAACCTGGAGAGTTTTATACCATAGGCTCCGGGTCTCTTCGTCACGGTGATCGGGAGTCGGCGTCCGAAAGTGGCGGATCTCGGCGTCGTTCTTCATCGGCCTGGAGCACCTCGACCGGTCACCGCCGACCGACACCGCGGTGCACGGCGCCCGATGCCACTGCCGGACCTGTCGAAGCCGGCGACGGGATACAATTCAGACGTTTCGAACCGTCTGGTGGTCGCAAGCCGCTTCCGGGAGGGTACGCGCCGCGGGTACCGTCGGCCGAGGTCGGCCGGGGTAGGCCCCGCGGGGAAAGGTTGGGCCTCTTCGATGATCGATTCCATGCAATGGCCCGTTT
>CAZMEL010000478.1:0-3384 GCA_964565225.1 uncultured Thermoanaerobaculia bacterium
TCCCAGGATCTCGGCCCGGTGCTGCGCCATGAGATCTCGTAACGAGCGCCACTCTCCTTGCCACCAGACCTCGGAGGGAGCCCGCGGATGATCACCCATCCACAGCTCCGCCTGGGGATTCGGCGAAGGCACCGGAGCCCCGAGCAGAGAAGCGATGGCACGCCGTGAGCCCCACTCGTAGGTCCGGATCGGATTGCGCAGCTTCAGCACCTCTTGCATTCGAGCCTAGTTGCCTCCCTCGATCCCGTTCCCGCGGGTGTCGAGCCATGGTTTCGAGATCATTGCCGCCAGGATCAGGCCGGCTCCCAGGAGAGCCCGGCCACCGACCGCCTCGCCGTGTAACCACCAGGTCCAGAACGGACCGAAGATCGGCTCCACGAGAATCCACAACGCCGCTTCGAAGGCCGGAAGACGCCGGATACCCGCCAGCAGA
Organism: uncultured Thermoanaerobaculia bacterium; assembly: GCA_964565225.1. Taxonomy (GTDB): domain Bacteria; phylum Acidobacteriota; class Thermoanaerobaculia; order Multivoradales; family J023; genus CAZMEL01. Next base: position 434 of record CAZMEL010000478.1, read on the forward strand.
AGCGCGTAGGCGAGGGCGACCTGAAAGATACCGAGATAACCCAGCCACATCCAGTCGGCCACGCTTCCCGCCGCCAGCGGCCAGGCCATGGGCAAAGCCCCGAAAAAGGCCAACAGGTTGCCGGCCACCACGGCGTCGGTGCCGCCGCCCGCACCTCGAGAGGAAAGATACCGCAGTCCGAGCAATGTCGCGGCCCAGGTCAGCCCCGCCAGGGCCCCGAGGAGGTTTCCTCGCAGCGGATCCGCCGCCACCGAAGTGGTTTCGACCTCGCCGGAGAGGAGCAACACCAGCCCGGCCAGCATCGGTACCAGGAGCAGAAGATCGGCCCGGCGCACCCGCTCTCCCAGGAGCCGCGGGCTGGCGAGCACGATGTAGATCATCGCCGTGGCCTGGAGGAAAATCGCATTCGTGGTGGTCGTCGCCTTGTTGGCGAGCACGTAGAGAGTCAAGGTCGAGGCATAGGCCACACCCACCAGCCAGGCACCCTTCCCGGGCCTTTTCCGCGCCTCGGGCAACACCGCGACCAGCACCACCGCAGCGATGCCACAACGGAACGCGGCGATCTGCCAGTCCGGGAGACCACAGCTCTTGATTGCCATGCCCCCGGTCGAGAACAGGAGGACCGCGGCCAGGATCTGCAGTCGGGGTTGCAGGAGACTTGGGCGCATGGTCGGTAGCCAGCAGGCGGAGACGTCGGGAGCGGGTCGCCCGCGTCAGGCCCCGCGGGGGGCGGCGGGAAAGGAAACGGTGAAGGCGGCCCCCCCCGACGAGGAGTCGCGGTAGCGAATGCCCCCACCCTGCGCCTGGGCCAGGGCCTTGACCAACACCAGGCCCAGCCCCAGGCCGGCCGGAGAGTCTCTGGTCTCGCCCCGGGTGAAGGGGCGGAACAGGCTCCGCTGCAGCTTCGGGGAGACTCCGTGCCCATGGTCGGCAACGGTCAGCTCCACCTCTTCCGTCGCCGACTGCAACCCGACCACGATGGTGCGGTTCTCGCTGTCGCGAGTGTACTTCTCGGCGTTGTCCAGCAGATTCTGCAGAATGTGGGCCAGGGCGTCGCGGTCGAACACGGCGTCGACCGGCTCGGCGGGAAGGTCCAGCTCGAGCACCGCCCCACTCTCTTCGAGTGCCGGTCTCTGCCGCTCGCAGGCGTTGCGCACCGCCTCGCCGAGATTCCCGGGCACCGGATCGACCGAGAGCGACTCTCGTTCGAGATGGGTGAAGCTGAGCACGTTGGTCACCACCCGCCCGAGTCGGGCCGCCTCCCCGGCCACCCGGCGGGCGTATTTGGTCGAGCGCGCGGGATCTCCCAACCCCTCCGCCAGCATTTCCCCGTAGAGGCGCAGCCCGGCGAGAGGCGTACGGAGCTCGTGGGCTGCCGAGGCGGCGAATTGCGCCCGCTGCTGGGCCAGCTTCTCGCTCTGGAAGACCAGCAGGACGACCAGCAATCCGGCGATTCCCGCCGCCACGGTGCTGATCAGGAAGATCCGGAGGAACGATTCCCGATCGGCCTCCATCTGCCGCCGCAGGCTCTCGAGCTCCCCCGAGAGCTCGAGGACCACGCCCCAGGGAGTTCCCTGCACTGCAAAGGTCACCTGGTCGGGGCCTGCCAGGTCGGGCCGGGTGTCGCGGAAATCTCCTTCGAAGGGTACGAACGAGGCCGGAAACGATGCGCCGTCGAGGTATTGCTCCACGGCGTCCGCCGAGATCAGAAATCCCTGGCTCCAGGGACCGGATGGGGTCTGGAGGCGCCGGATACCCACCAGGCCGACCTGGCTGCCCACCGGCAGGGTGTACCAGCGAAAGCCTCCCACCTCCACCGTGCGATCGCCGCTGCCGTCCCAACCTCTCGTGCCACGAGAGGCCACCTCGGGCTTTCGGCCGGCCTTGATCTCCGCGTAGAGCTCGTTGGCCCGTAGGTGCACGTCCCAGGCACCCTCCGGCAGATCGACCAGCAGGTGAGCGTCACCGGCGAAGAACCAGTCGTCGCTGGTACAGCTCTCCTCGGCGTGGACCCCGGCCTCCGCGGTTCCTACGGCACCGCCGGTGCAGTAGGCGCTGACCTCCGAGAGCTCGGCCAGGAGCGAGCAATACTCCGCTTCCTCGCTCCACAAGCCGAGGTCGGGAAACATGTCGTTGAGAGTCGGAAGGGTGATCTTGCCCGATTCGTCGATCTGGAAATGGGCCCGGATCCATGCGTTCTTCGCGCCGTGCAGAGCCAGGGGAGAGCGTGTGATCGAGACGCCTTCCGCCGCCGTCTCCGGATCGTGGTAGAGATTCTGGTAGTGGAAGAAAGGTCGCAGGGACTCGTTTTCGCGGATCTTCTCCAACCGGTTGGCCAGGCCATCGGCCAGCTTCACGGCTTTCTTGTAGGCGTGGTGGAAGACATCGGCCTTCTCCTGCTGGAAGGAGCGCTCGATCTCTCGGCTACCGGCCAGGTACCAGGCGGCACAGGGCACGGCCACGGCCCCCAGGGTGAGGACCAGGGCCACCGCCGTACGCCGGTAGCTCAGCGGGATTCGGAGGCCCATGCGTAGCCGATACCGGTCACCGTGACCACGATCTTCGGGGTCGCCGGATCTCTCTCGATCTTCTGTCGCAGCTTGGCGATGGTCATGTCGACCGTGCGGGTCTGCAAGGTGCCGACCGTGCCCCAGACCTGCTCCAGGAGCTCTGCGCGCGAGACGCTGCGGGTCCGGTGCCGGTGGAGCCAGCGCAGAATGCCGACCTCTCGGGCCGTGAGCACGACTTCTTCGTCGTCCCGCCGGGCGACACAACGCCCGAGGTCGATTTCACATCCATCGATCTCGAGCAGCTCGGGGCCGGTCGGCGCATTGCGGGCGCGCCGTTCGAAGGTCTCGACCCGGGCCAACAGCTCTCTCGCGCCGAAGGGTTTGGTCACGTAGTCGTCGGCTCCGGCACGCAGGCCGCGGACCTTGTCGTCCTCGGCTCCG
>CAZMEL010000479.1:0-3370 GCA_964565225.1 uncultured Thermoanaerobaculia bacterium
AGCTCGCGCAGCACCCAGACTCCACCCACGTGGCGATGGTCGAGGTCTTCCCACAGGCGTTCCTGGATCCGCGACGCCCGGTCGCCGAAGCTCTCGCCCGGGCGGACATCGATCTCCAGCAGGGTCAGGGAGGTGAAATCACCCACCAGGCGATCGACCTGGGGATGTACGGGCAGGCGGTTGAACAGGGTCAGCGTGAGGGTGAACCGGGGGCGAGCGCTCCAGGTGGCCAGCACCTCGGCCCAGGCCGCCAGCAGCACCACCGAGGTCGAGACGCCGAGGGAGCGCGCTCGCTCGGTGATCCGGGTCCAGGCGGCCAGAGAGAGGCCTCCTTCGTGGCGCTCGAAGGTCGGCGTCCCGAGGGTCTGCGGATCCACCGCCAGGGGAAGCTCGGGACCCGGTGGCAGATCGTCGAGCCGCTCCTGCCAGTAACGCACCGCGCGCTGATGCACCGCCGTGCCCTCGAGTCGCAGGGCCGCGTGCACGTAGTCGCGGAAGGTGATCTCCAGGGGCGACATTTCCAGGCCCGGATCGAGGTAGAGAGCCAGCAGCTCACGCAGCACGAGCACCACGCTCCAGGCGTCGTAGATCAGGGCATCGCGGCTGATGTGCAGGCGGATCCGCTCCCTCGACAGGCGCGAGGCCCGGACCTCGAACAGGGGCCAGCGCTGGGGATCGAGCACCTGGTGCGACATCGCCTCCCGCACCTCCGCCACGGCCGCCTCGGCCGCTTCGGGGTCGAGGTGGCTCCAGTCCTCGGTGTGGATCCGGTACCTCGGCACCGACGGCAGGATCTTCTGCTCGGCGGCCGAGAGCATCACCGCTCGCAACATGGCATGGCGCTCGATCAAGCGATTCCAGGCCTCTTCGAAACGCGGCAGGTCGAGGTCCGGGCACTCGACCTCCAGGTAGCTGTGGGTGGCCACGTTGCCCAGCTCCAGGGCCGCGTGGCGGCCGATCCAGTAGGCCTGCTGCACATCGGTGAGAGGGAAGGGAACGGACATGGCCTCGGGCTCGGGCACCGCCGCCGGCAGGGCTTCGACAGTGGTTTCGTCCAGGCTCCGCTGCTCTTCCAGCCAGGCCGCCAGCCCCTCCACCGTCGGCGTACGGAAGAGCTGCCGCAGGGGCATCTCCACCGCGAAGACCTGGCGGACTCGGGCCGCGAGCCGGGTGGCCATCAGGGAATGACCGCCGAGGGAGAAGAAGTCCTCGGTCACGTCCACCGTCTCGACCCCGAGCACCTCTTCCCAGATCGTGGCGAGAGACTCCTCCGCCGCAGTGCCCGGCCCGCGGCCGGGTGTACCTTCGGTCTCCACCCGCCACGCGGGCTCGGGCAGCGCCGAGACGTCCACCTTGCCACCGGGTGTCAGGGGCACGGACTCGAGCGCCACGAAGGCCGACGGCACGGCATATCCCGGTAGGCGCGAGGCGAGCGCCTCCCGAAGTTTCTCCGGCTCGGGAGCCTCGGCGCCCGCCTCGGCGGTCCAGTAGGCCACCAAGCGTAGATCGCCGCTCGGATGTCTGCGAGCGGTGACCACCGCCCGCGCCACGGAGGCGAGCTCGGCGAGAATCGCCTCGATCTCCGCCGGCTCCACCCGGAAACCCCGCACTTTGAGCTGGCGGTCGGCTCGGCCCTCCACCACCACCCGGCCATCGGGCAGGTAGCGCCCCAGGTCACCGGTCCGGTAGACCCGGCACCCCGGCTCTCCGGCGGACGACGCCGAGAGATCGTCGGGCCGGAAACGATCGGCGGTCCGAGCCGCTCGGCCCGGGTACCCGAGTGCCAGGTGCCGGCTACGGATCCGGATCTCTCCCAGCTCGCCGACGCCGCAGAGCTCTCCTCCCCGGCCGACCACCCGAACCTCGACTCCCTCGCGTCCGCGACCGATGGGCAGCGCCGAGGAAATCTCGGGCAGAGCCGCGGGCTCTCGGATCTCGCCCCAGGCCATGACCTGCGGAGTCTCGGTGGCGCCATAGGTGTTGACCAGGCGGGCTTCCGGAGCGATCCGAGCGAAGGCCCGCGCGAAGCGTGCGCTCAGGGTCTCTCCGGCAAAGAGCACCAGCCGCAGGGCCGGCAGCACCGCGCCTTCCGGCCCGCCCTGGAGCAGGAGCTCGGCCCGGGACGGTGTGAGATGCAGAACGCTGATCTCCTGCTCGACGATCCAGCGCCAGAGGCTCGCCGGCTCGCCCAACACCTCGGCCGACGGCACCGCCAGCCGCGCCCCGAGCACCAACGGCATCCACAGGTCCCGCTGCAGGGGATCGTGCCCGAGGCCGGCGAGCAGGGCGAAACGATCGGCCTCTCGCAGACCGAAACGCCGCCGGTAGGCCGCGAGGAACGCCGCTACCGGACCATGGGTGCTCCACACCCCGCGCGGGGCACCGGTGGTTCCCGAGGTGAAGGTGAGGGTGGCGAGATCACCGAGATCCACGTCGCTCGAAACAGCGGTCGCTTCGAGATCCTCACCCTCGGATCCCGGAGCGTCGGGCAGCCGGATCACCCGTCCGGGGATCACCTGCTCGCCGAGCTCCACCAGCGACTCCGGAGCCTCGGGCAGCTGCAGCCAGGCAGCCGGGCGGGCCTGCTCGACGATCTGCCGGAGCCTGGCGATGGGGAGCTCGGGATCGAGGATCACCACCACCGCGCCGCTCGCGGCCGCCCCCAGCACCGAAGCCACCAGCCAGGCGTTGCGAGCCCCGGCGATCGCCACCCCGTCCCCGCGTCCCACATCCCTCGCCTTCAGGCACCGGGCGATGGCCCCGGCTTGCTCGTGCAGCTGGCGATGGGTCCAGGAAACTCGGCCGTCGAACACCGCGATCGAGTCGCCATGGGTGCCCGCGGCGCGGCGGGCGGCGACCGGCGGCGCGACGATCTCCTCCACCACCGCCTCTTCGATCTGCTCCGCCGCCGAGGCCCGACCCGCGGTCAGCGGCAGCTGGTAGATCGGCCGATCGGGATCGGCGATCAGGCCTTCCAGGAGACCGGTGAAAGCGTCGAGAAAGGCTGCCATCCGCTCTGCGGTGAAGAGATCGGCGTTGTAGACCAGGCGTAGCTTCAGCCCTTCCGGAGCCTCGGAGGCGTAGAGGGTGAGATCGAACTTCGAAGGAGGCTCGCCCGGCGCATCGACCTCGAGCTCCAGACCCGGTAGCTCGATCTGCGGCCGCTCCAGGTTGAGAAGGTTGAAGAACGCCTGGAACAGCGGAGTGCGGCTGAGATCCCGCTCCGGATCGAGCTCCGCCACCAGCTTCTCGAAGGGGATCTCCTGGTGGGCGAAGGCATCGAGGGTGGTATCGCGCACCTGCTCGACCAGCTCGCGAAACGAGAGCCCTCCTCGAGCGGCGCTGCCGAGATCGGTCCGCAGCACCACGG
>CAZMEL010000480.1:0-3327 GCA_964565225.1 uncultured Thermoanaerobaculia bacterium
TCGCTGCCCCGCTCGCTGGCGATGATGATGCGCCGGGGCGCGGCCGGCCAGGCACAGGTGTACTCCACCGCCTTGGCCGGCCAGGCGACCCCGAGGTCGTTTTGTTTGTACCAGGCGACCCGCATCTGTTTGCCGGCGTCTTGCGGGCGGTTGGGGTTGACCCGGTTGACCGGCACGATCTGGCCCAGCCGAGCCGGGCGATCGTAGGGTTTCTGGGCCCCCACACCGTCGTAGAAGGCACGTTCGTTGAGCACGGAGCCGCTGCGGCCGGGCTGGTCGTGGTCGGCCGGGTCGGGCACGATCTCGCTACCGATGGTGCAGGCGGCCCCGGTCACGAAGTGGGGGGCGCCGCCGTCGGGCGGCGCCTCGGTGGGGGTCACGGTGCGCACCACCCGCACGTCGAGCGGCAGGTTGGCGGGGTCGGGAATCGCGCCTTCGACATAGATCAGGGTGCTGAAGGTGTTGGCGGTGGCGGTGAACACCGTGCCGTTGGCCACCTCGGCGTCGCTGCCGTCGGGTTTGTGCATCTCGAGGTAGGAGCGCACCGGGCCGCCGGCCGGAGGCAGGATCTCCACCGGCGCCCCGGCGACATGCAGCTGGAAGCAGGCGGTGTTCACGCCGCCGCTGGGGTTGCAGCGCTGGCTCGGCCACACCGGCACCCCGAAGGTGGAGATGCGCTGGGGTGATTCGAGAGGCTCGCCCGCGACCCGCCAGCGGATCTCCACCGCGGTGGGCAGGGCGCGGATCGGGATCAGCTGTGCGGTGCCGCCGTTGGCCTCGGGCGGGCTCCATTTGAAGAAGCTCTCGAGGGCGTCGAAGGAGACTCCACTGAGCAGGAACTCGGGCACGAAGGCGGCCTGGGCGAGCTCGGCCCCGGCCGGCGCGGGCACCGGCTCGCCGACCACCAGGTCGCCCACCGAGAGCTCGGCGAAGCGGCCGCTGGTGTCGAGGTTGGCGAGCACCGCGTCGTTGCCGCCGAGGGAGGTCACGGCGCCGTTGTCGGCGGTGCCGAAAAAGCTCAGGCCGGCGTAGCGGCCGCCGAGATAGAGCTGGCCGGCGCCGTTGCCGGTGAGGCCGTTGGCGGCATCGTTGTTGGTGCCGCCGGCGCGCACGGCGCTGCGGCCATCGCCCCACAGGCTCAGGGGCCCGCCGGGGAACCAGGCGCCGTCGCCATCGAGGCGGGCGACATAGATGTCGTCACCGCCGGCCGAGGTCAGGGCCGGGGCCGCCGGGTCGCGCTGGAACACCCCGGTGAAGGGACCGGCGAGGTAGGTAGCGCCGTCGGCGTCGGGGTAGACCGCCCGGCCCTCGCCGCCGACGGTCGAGAGGGCCCACTGCCACAGGCCGCTCGCGCCGGTGTCGCGCATCTCGGCCACGAAGGCACCGTCGACGGCGTCGAGCACCGTGCTGCCGCCCCCTTCGAGGGGGAAGGTGCTGGTGCCTCCGGCGCCTTTGTCGCCGGCCAGCACCAGGCGATCGTCGCGGTCGACGGCGAGGTCGCGCGGGTCGACGCCGTCGGGGGCCCGCACCACCCAGTCCCAGCCGCCGCCGTCGTTGTCGACCCGGGCCACGAAGTGCCCCTGGAGGTTGTTGTCGATCGGGGGCAGGTCGGGGAACGAATAGCTGGCGACCACACTGTTGTTGCGGCGCAATGCGATGTCATCGATCCAGATGCCGGGCATCGGCTGGTCCGAGACGGCCACCCAGCGGAACTGGAAGGTGACGCTTCCAGATCCACTGGTCGGAATCTCGACGCGTGACCGGTTGAAATCCGGCCAGTCGGGGCTCGAGCCGCAGAATAGACTCAGGAAGGCCGTTTGGGGATCGATTCCATTGGGGGAGCCTTGGGTGTAGGCGGTGTGCAAGACCGGGAGCCAGACGCCGCCATCGATGCTGGCCTCGAGCTGGACTGCGCCTTCGGTGCAGAACGGCGGGCTGGTCTGGTCGAACTGGAAGGCGTGATACCACTCGAGAGCGACTGTGTCGCCGGCGTTGATGGAAATGGAGGGCAGGCGCAGGTAGGTGGCGACGAGATCCTCCGTGTTGTGATTGCTGTGTGCGGAGTGGGAGGCCGAGCGAGACCGTGTCGAGCTGGTCGCGAACTGGCGGGAGCCGAGAATCGCGCCGGTGCTGAGCGGCGACAGGGGCGGCGGTCCGGCCGGGGTACCCGGGTGGAACACCTGGGAGCCGCCGCCGGTGAGGCCGAAGGTGACCTGGCTGCGCATGTGGCCGAAGGCGTAGATCTCGTCGGCCGAGTTGGATGCGATGCCTTCGATCGAGGCCCCGACGGGATCGTTCGGGCCGGTGCGCAGGGTGTTGAGATTCACGAAACGCCACTGCCAGCTGCCGTTGCTGGCGATCGCCGCCACCAGGGGCAGGCGGCGGCCGGCGAGGTTGCCGCCGCAGCCGGCGGCGGCGCCGAGGGCGCCGGCCCGGGGGCTCTCGGTGCCGTCGAAGTCGAAGAAACGCAGGTCGCACTGGAACGAGCCGGCCACTGCCATGCGTTCGGGAATTGGCGGAAAGGCGTCGGCGTCGCCGGGAATGAAGGAGAGCCCTTCGACCGTGTCGTTGCCCGAGCCCGAGGCCCGGGAGGCCCAGAAGAAGGTTCCGTCGGAGCCGTCGAGCTTGGCCACGAAGATGTCGCCGTTGGTGTCGCCGGATTCGTCGAGCACGGTCTGGTCGATGGCCGAGCCGAAGGTTGCCCGATCGTGGAAGATGCCGGCGATGTACACGTTCTCCGCCGGGTCGAGGGCGATCACCAGGCCGCGGTCGACATTGGTGCCGCCGGCGGTGCGCAGCCACACCAGGTCGCCGAAGGTGTTGATCTTGGCCACGAACACGTCGCTCAGGCCCTGGGCGCCGAGGGTCTGGTCACCGTTGGCGATGTTGCCGTCGAAGGTACCGACGACATAGCTGGCCCCGCTGGGACCGGTGACCGTTTCGATCACCTCCTGGTTGCCCGTGCCGCGCAGGGTGACCGGGAAAACTCCCCACGACGGAGCGGCGAGCATGGTCGCGAGCCCCGCCACCAGCAGGGCGGGTAGAAGGTTCTTCGAGCGCGGCAGGTTCTTCGAGCACAGCATGTTGATCATCTCCGTCTCCGGTTCCCTGGATTCCTAGCCGTTCAGCTGCGCGGTGGCCGCGACGCGGGAGAAAAGTACGAGCCCTTCGACATGGACCGGGTTGCGGTGCACCCCTTCGACCACCTCGCGGTAGGTGCCGCCGAGCTGGCTGGAGCCCCATCCGGCCGGCGGCCGCCCTGCCGGATGGTCGGGCGAGAGCTGGAGGGTGATCGTGCGGGTGACCTCGAAAGCCTCGATCTCGGGG
>CAZMEL010000481.1:0-3316 GCA_964565225.1 uncultured Thermoanaerobaculia bacterium
GCCCCAGGCTGCTCGCCGGCTGCCAAGACCTCGGCCCAGAGCCACTGCTGGTGTGGCGTTCTGCGGCCGGTCAGCTCGGAAAATCGCTGCTCGGCCGCTGCTCGGCCGCGGCTGGCGAGCTCGAGAGACAGGGCCCTTCGCAGCAGGACGTTGCGAGGTCCGAAGCGGCCCATGGCAAAGTCGAGGTGGTGCCGGGCTTCGTCGACTCGCCCGGCAGCCTGCAGCGCGGCGGCGAGCTCTACCACCAGAGCCGGCGCCGGATTCTCGAAGTGGTCGAAGGCCAGCGCCAGCTCCCGAGCCGCGGCTTGGTGCCGCCCGAGCGCTGTGAGGATCGAGCCTCGTGAGCGCCGGGCGCCGATCAGGCGCGGATCGAGGGCCAGGGCCTGATCTGCCGCGGCGAGGGCGTCGTCCCACCGCTCCAGCCCGCGATAGGCGTCGATCCGACCGAGGGAGATGACCAGAGGATCGCCACCTTTCGTCTCGGCCAGCTCGAGGTCCGCGAGCGCTTCAGACCAATGAGCGCCCTGGCGCCAGAGATTCGCCCGGGTCAGATGGGGGGCCGGATCTTCCGGGTCCTCGGCGATTCGCTCGGCCAGCGCGGAGAGTTGATGCTGGCTCGCGGGATGCCCGAGCACAGGCCCGACGCTCGATCCCAGCAGTGTCGCGGCGAGAAAGAGAATGAGGAGCCTCGGGCCGTCGCGCTTCGTCGAGTGTTGGCATCGAGGAGCCTGCACTGCAATTCTCCGGTTTTTCGTGTACCGAGAAACATGCATGAAAGTCTACCTTCCGGAATGGTATCCGAACCCGAGGGTGAGCCTGCAATGGAGACGAATGAGAGGACTTGGCTTTTCTCCTGGGGTGCCACCCGAATCGAGGTCGAGCCTTCGGAGGGGCTGACCGGTGGTGGCAGGTGGGGCTGACCGGTGGCAGGTGCCACCCAAATCGAAATCTTTTCTTTCGAAGAACTTACGGCGGATTCACCCTTTTCAGAAACCCGACTCTCCGGCACCCTGACACCACCTCGGCGAAGATTTCTCCAACTTCACCTGTCGAATCGAGACTCTTTCTTCGTTGAAGACAGGTGATATGCGACCACTACGCCATGTTCCCCCAGGAGGATCCTGGTTCGAGATCACCTCTCGGACCCTACAGAGCCGCTTCCTCATTCCCCACGGACACCTCTTCCGAAGCATCGCCGTCGGAATCCTGGCAAGAGCCAAAGAGCTCTATCCCGTCCAGATCTGCGCCTTCGGAGGGCTGGCGAACCATCTTCACCTGCTGATCGAGGTCAAAGATGTCGATCACCTCGCGGATTTCATGCAGTACGTCAACGGAAACCTCGCACGCGAAGCCAACCGAATCACCGGTTGGAGCGAGAAGTTCTGGGGACGGAGGTACCGCGCCATCCCGATCAGCCACGAAGAAGAAGCACTCGTCGGGCGGCTGCGGTACATCCTGAGCCACGGGCCGAAGGAGAACCTCGTCCTGAAGTGCCGCGATTGGCCGGGCCTGCAATGTGTCGATGCATTGACCGAAGGCAAGCCTCTGAAAGGAATCTGGTACAACCGAAGCCTCGCCTACGAGGCCACCCGGCAGGGAATCGAGCTCGATCCGGATGAATACGCCACGGAGTACGAACTCCGGCTCGATCCTTTGCCCTGCTGGCAGAATCTCTCGTCCGACGAGATCCGCCGGCGGATTCACGAGATGGTCGAGGAAATCGACGCGGAGACCGCCCGTCGGGTCGTCTGCAACGGCCGTGCTCCCATGGGCCCCGAGGCCCTTCGGAAGATCCATCCGTTCGATAGCCCTTTCTTCACGAACAAATCTCCGGCTCCATGGGTCCATGCCGCCTCCAAAGCGGTTCGCGAGCAGATGAAGGCCGCGTACCAGCTGTTCGTAGCGGCCTACCGCGCCGCCGCGAAGCGTCTGCGAGCCGGCGAGCTCACCGTGGAGTTTCCCACGGGTTGTTTTCCTCCGCCTCGGTCGCACGTCCCGGCCGGTGATGGGCTCCCGAACTGGCGGGCAGGGCCAGCTCGGTCTTGATCGGCCTCTCGGTCAATTCTCAGAGAGACAACTCGTTGCAGATTTCTCGTTTCCTGACGTGGACGGTTGAGCTGTGTTCGAAAGCGGCCCAAGAGCCGATGGATCGGTCAGCAAAGTCTGGAAACGACCGAAGTCCCGACCTGAGATCCCTGAGTATTGATCCCTGGTGATCGTGAGAAGCGAGCTGTAGGCGCGAGAGCGCCCGTCGACCTAAAATTTCGTTACATTGTAGTTCGACGATTTGTTATTCCGATTTGGGTGGCATCCAGAGGGGGCACCCCGATAGAGGAAATTCCGACTTGGGTGGCACCCCGATGGCACCCCGATGGCACCCCAATGGCACCCCGATGGACCGTACCGCACCTGGTTTCAGGGACAGCTCGCAAACGCCTGGTTGTCCGTGATCGCCCGGGAAGCCATACCGAGTGGGTTCTGGTAGATCTGGAAGGTGCCGGTTGTGGTGTCTGTGACCCGCAAGGTGTATTCGACATCGGTGGTGGCCGCGGCGAAGACCCAGTAGTGACCGTTGGCGGAGCAGCCGTCGAGCACTTTGATCAACATTTCCCAGTTGTCGGGATCGAAGAACCAGAACATTCCCGAGTCGTCGAGATGGAAGGCGGAGGAGCCGTTGCCGGTTTCACCGGAGAAGTTGCGCCACTCGACCTCGGCGAGGAAACGACCGCCGTTGAGGCAGAGCTGGCCGGGGCCGGCGGTGCAGCCTTCTTTGTCGGAGGCGGTGGCTTTCGTGGGCTCGTGGATCACCTCCGGTGGCTCGAAGTCGGCGGGCACGTTGGCCCCGCAGGTGGCGAAGGCGGTGGTGTCGGTGATCGCGGGGGAGGAGACGCCGAGAGGATTGACGAATTCCTGCTCCTCCCCGGTGAAGGTGTCGATCACGCGCAGGGTGTAACCCACGTTGGTGGTGGCGGCGGCGAAGACCCAGAAATGGTCGTTGAGGCTGCAGCCATCGAGCACCTTGACCAGCATCTCGAGGTTGTCACCGTCGAAGAACCAGAAGATACCGGAGTCGGCGGAGCCCTGGGGTGCGACGGTACCGTGACCGCTCTGGCCTCCGAAGTCGAGCCACTGGACCTCGACCTCGAAGCGATTGTGGTCGAGGCAGAGTCGAGTCTCCGTGGTGGTGCAGAAACGCTCCGCAATCTCGATCTCGCGAACCAGGGTGTCGACGTGGTCGTCGCGAGAGGTGGTGAGCTCCACCTGGTAGGTGCCAGCCGATTCGTAGACGTGGACGGGATCGGCAGCGGTCGAGGTC
>CAZMEL010000482.1:0-3299 GCA_964565225.1 uncultured Thermoanaerobaculia bacterium
GCTGGAGATCCTGCAGCCAGCTCGTGATCCGGCGTCCACCCGAGACCTCGACCCGCACCGGCAGGGTGTTGATGAACAGGCCCACCCGCTGATCGACCGCGGCGAGCTCCGGGGGACGCCCCGAGGTGGTGGCGCCGAACACGGCTTCCCGAGTGCCGGCGGCCCGGGCCAGGAGCAGGGCCCAGGCGCCCTGGAAGAGGGTGTTCAAGGTGACCTTCGAGCTGCGAGCCGCCGCTTCCAGGCGCGCGGTGAGCGCGGCATCGAAACGGGCGACCTCTCGGCCATATCCCGGCTCGACCCAGGAGCGATCGTCCTCGGCGGGCTCCGGCTCCGCCGCTTCGCCCACGAGAACCCCTCCCCCCTCGAAACCGATGGGCGTCGGCTCGGTGAATCCCGCGAGCAGCTCTCGCCAGTAGGCTTCGGCGCCTTCGCGGTCGCGTTCCTTGAGCCAGAGGATGAACTCCTTGTAGGGACGCGGTTTCGGCAGCAGCACCGGCCGGCCGCTCCGCAGACCGGTGTAGATCGCCACCACCTCACGCAACACCACACCGACCGACCATCCGTCGAGCAGCAGATGGTGATGGCTCCACAGGAGGCGTTGGCGATCGTCCGCCAGGCGCATCACCAGCCAGCGCATGAGGGGCGCCTGGTCGAGGGCGAAGCCGCGGCGGCGGTCGGCGGTGCGCAGGGCCCGGATCTCCGCCTCTTGCTCCCGTGGCGTCAGATGCCTCCAGTCGAGAGCCTCGAGCGGAAGATCCACCTCGCGGTGCACTACCTGCAGGGGCCGATCGAGCTTCTGCCAGTGGAACGAAGAACGCAGCACCGGGTGCCGCTCCAACACCTGCTGCCAGGCCCGGCGAAACGTCTCGAGATCGAGACGCCCTTCGAGCTCACAGTCGAGCTGGGTGAGATAAACGCCGCCTTCCTTTCCGTAGCGGCTGTGAAAAAACATTCCGAGCTGCATGGGAGTCAGCTCGTAGATCGCCGCGACGTTCTTGCGTTCCACCGAAATTCTCCTCCGCTCCAGCCCGGGCTCAGAGGCCCGAGAGAAGCTCCTCCAGGTCGTCTTCGGAAAGGTCGGCCCCCTCGAGATCGATGCCTTCTTCCGCTCCTTCGGCGGGCTCTGTCTCGAGCTCCGGCACTGCTTCGAGCGATTCGAGGAGCGGTGCCAGGGAGGCCACGGTCTGGTGCTCGAAAACCGCCGTCGGCGCCAGGCGCCAGCCCCGGGCGGCGAGTCGGGTCGTGACCTGGATCGCCATCACCGAGTCACCGCCGAGCTCGAAGAAGTTGTCCTCGGCACCGATCCGGCCGCGGCCCAACACCTCGGCCCAGGCCTCGGCGATCTGCTCTTCCGCCTCGCCGGTGGGGGGCACATACGCCTGCTCCTCACCGTCGGGCTCGGGCAGCCGCTGGCGATCGACCTTGCCATTGGCGCTCAGGGGCAGGGCCTCGAGCCAGACGAAGCTCTTCGGGACCATGTACTCGGGCAGCTTGTCGGCCAGCTGCTGCCGCAGCTTCTCGGCGTCCGGAGCCTCTTCCGTCGGCACCACGTAGGCCACCAGGCGACGCGGACCGCGGGCCTCTCCCGGGGCCGCGGCCACCGCCTCCTTGACGCCGGGACAGCGCAGCAACGCCGCTTCGATCTCTCCCAGCTCGATGCGATGGCCGCCGACCTTCACCTGGAAGTCTTCGCGACCCAGGAACTCGATCTCGCCGTCGGACAGGTACCGGCCCAGGTCGCCGGTGCGGTAGAGCCGGCCCAGCTCCGGGTGGTCGACGAAGCTCGCGGCGGTGCGCTCGGGGTCGCGCCAATAACCCAGCGCCACGCCGATGCCGCCGATGGTGAGCTCGCCGGGCACCCATACGGGCCGCGGATGACCGGCGGCGTCGAGCACGTGGAAGGTCTGGTTCGCCATCGGCCGGCCGTAGGGAATGCTCTTCCACTCGGGATCGACCCGGTCGATGGGATGGAGGATCGACCAGATCGACGCTTCGGTGGCTCCGCCGAGGCTGATCACCCGCAGCTCCGGCACCAGGCGCCACAGCCGCTCGGGCAACGTCACCGGGATCCAGTCGCCGCTGAGCAGGGCCAGGCGCAGCCGGCGCGGAGCCTCGGCGTTGGTTTCGGTGAGAAAGTCGCAATACATGTCCATCAGCGCGGGCACCGTGTTCCACACCGTGACCCGGTATTGCTGCACCAGCTCCGCCCAGTGGAACGGATCCCGGCGGCGCTCGTTCTCCGGCAGCACCACCGCGCCACCGGCTCCCAACACGCCGAAGAGGTCGTAGACGGAGAGGTCGAAACCGAGAGACGAGAGGCCGAGCACCCGGTCGTCCGCGGTCACGCCGAAGCGCTGGTCGATGTCGACACAGGTGTTGAGCGCCCCGCGATGGTCGATCATCACCCCCTTCGGCTGGCCCGTGGAGCCGGACGTGAAGATCACGTAGGCGAGGTCCGTGGGATCGCGGGGAACGTCGACCGGCCGCGAGATCTCGGCGGCGGGCTCGGTGTCCGAGATCTCGATCACCCGCACCCCCGGTGGCCATTCCAGCGCTTCTCCGAGGCCCTCTTGGGTGAAGGCGAAGCTCGCTTCGCCCCGTTCGAGCAGATGGGATCGCCGCTCGGCAGGCAGGGCCGCGTCGATCGGCAGGTAGGCACCCCCGGCTCGCAGCACCGCGAGGACCGCCACCACCTGCTCCCACCCCTTGTGCATCACCACCGCCACCAGGCGCCCCGGCTCGAGGCCATCGGCGCGCAGCCGTAGGCAGAGCTCCGCCGAGCGACGCTCGAGCTCGCCGAAGCTCAACGTCCGCCGCGCGGAGAGGACGGCCGGTGCTTCGG
Organism: uncultured Thermoanaerobaculia bacterium; assembly: GCA_964565225.1. GTDB lineage: Bacteria > Acidobacteriota > Thermoanaerobaculia > Multivoradales > J023 > CAZMEL01. The sequence continues at coordinate 2,843 of CAZMEL010000482.1, forward strand.
GACGGCGCCGGGCCTGCTCCAGCAGCGGGCCGTGCAGCAGTCCCGCCGGCACCGGCGCCGCGGTTCGGTTGACCTCGACCCGGTTCCGGAGCTGCGACGTCGGCGTCAGCACCCCTGCCGGCGAGCTCCAGTCGGACTCGTCGCGAGCGAGGCGCTCGAGCCGGTCGAGATAGGCGCCGAACATGGCGTCGACCATCCCCTCGGGAAAGAGCCCACGCACCGAGTCCCAGTTGAAATGCAGCCCTTCCTGGTTGTCGCTGACCTGGTGGTCGAGCCACACCTGCGGTGTCTGAGTGATGGAGTAGACCACCTCGCCGAGATCGCGAGCCGCGCTCCCGGTGGAGTCGCCGGCCGAGCGACGGTCGAGCCCGAGGGTGCTGGTGAAGACCACCGGCATACGGGCCGACGGGCCGCTCCGGGAGCGCCGGGCCAGCTCGCGCAGCACCCAGACTCCACC
>CAZMEL010000483.1:0-3240 GCA_964565225.1 uncultured Thermoanaerobaculia bacterium
GCGCTCTGTCGCCAGCACGCCGTGGCGGTAGGTCGACTCGACCTCGAGCAGGGCCGTGGACGGTAGGGAGAGCTGGCAGAGATCACCGATGCCGCCACCCGAGCCCGCGAGGGCGAGGCTCTGGCGGTCGGAGCCGAAGGAGCGGCGACGCACGGGGTTCCCCTGGCTCCACTCGAGCTCGGTCACCACGTCGTGAGGCCCCTGTGTCGCAGGGTCGGTGCGCTCGCGCTGGCGCAGCAGCTGGCCGGTTTCGGGGTCGAAGCAGGCCTCCCGGACCCTGGCGCCGGTGCTGTCCTCGACGCGCAGCAGGTCATAGGTATCGAGAATCCAGGGGCGGTCGGTCGGCGGTGTGACGAAGCTCAGCGGAAACGTACCCGCTGCCGGATGGGTGCGGACCTCGGTCTGCTTCCAGTCGGCCGCGCCGAAGTTTCCGTCGAGGGTCCGGAACCGGAACTGGCCGAGACCGTCGAAGTCCTGCAGGTAGAGGTCGGCGTAGCGGTCTTCCGTACCGCCGTCGGGCAGCTCCACCGGGTCGTCGTGGTAGCGGATCCGCCGCGCGGTGCGGCGGCGATGGCGCTCGGCGCAAGCGAGATCCGTGGGATCGCAGGTCCCGTCCTGGGCCCAGGTCTCGTACACCGAACGGACCAGGGTGCAACCTTCATGGCTCGCCGGGCAGTCGAAGACCTCGGAGGCCAGGTGCCCGGTAGAGCCGTCGAACAGCGGGACGGAGAGAGGACCGCCCGGCAGACCATAGCCGGAACCGGACCCTTCGAGCCAGAAGACCCGCTCGTGGCCCGACGGGCTCTTCTGTGCCGTGCGTCGAAACTGCAGGCTGCCACCCTGGCGTGCCCGGGCTTCGAGGGTCGGCGTGTAGACCCACTGCCCGACGGACGTACCGTTCTGGTCGTGCAGGCCGCGGGTGGCGATTCCGCTCTCCTGGGTGGCGGTCGCCGGGCCGGTGAGGTGGGCCGGCGCGGAGGAAAAGGGCCAGTCCTGGTAGGTCCACGTCACCGAGCCGAGGGTCGGGAGCTGCAGACTCGCCAGGCGGTTGGCGGAGGCGCAGCCGGCATCGTGGGCGTGGTAGGCGAGGTGAGCCTCGGTGCCGTCGGGATGCAGGATGGAGGTCAGGATCGGCACCGAAGCCACGCCGTTCTCGCCCAGGCACTGGCGCGAGGTCGCAGCCGTTCCGTAGGTGAAGAGGTAGGTCGCCGTGGTGCCGCCGAAGGCGGAGAGCTGGAGGCTCTCGACCAGGTGGGGATAGGAACCGGTGGGGTCGTTGCGCAAGGTCACCACGTGTTGGCGGCCGTGGTCGTCGGTGAGCTGCCAGGTGACCGCGTCGGGGTAGGTCATCGTCAGGCCCGTACCGGCGGCGTCTTCGAGCCGCACGACCCGCCACTCCTGGCCGGCCTGCTCGAAGATCCGTCGCTGGCCGTCGGGGTGCTCGACCACCGCTCGTTGCCCGGTCTCGAGGTGCAGGCGGAGGTAGGTGCCGTCGCGGCTGTAGAGGAAGTGATCACCGGGGTCGGCATCGGCATGGCCGGCGTGCAGCCAGTCGTAGAAGGCGTGGGCCTGACCGTCGGGTGCGAGGTAGAGCCACCGGCCCTCGGCGTTGGCCGAGCTCTGCGGCGGCAGCAGCCTGCCGAATCCGAGCTCCCAGCCCAGCCCCGCGTTGGCCGCGACCCCCGGGCCGGTGTCGACCTGGCCGCCGGAGCCGATCACGTAGTCCCAGACCTTGGAGTTGTAACGCAGGGCCAGCCGGTAGGCCAGCTGCGACGACAGTGGGTACTCGATGCCGAGAGGGAGCGTCAGCGAGAGATTGCCGTTGAAGGCGTCCACCCGGTCGAAGTCGACCGCCGGGTCGTGGGCCAGCAGAGCCTTGCCGGGGCCTGCGCCGCGAGACAGGTTGGGATGTCGCGAAAGCTCTACGCCGGCTTCTACCAGGCGCGGGGCCAAGAGCTCCACGCCCAGCCAGAGGCCGAGAAGGATCCGAAGAAGTTGCGATCGTTGAGGTTGCAAGAGGTTCTCCTCGATGGGTTGCGGGTCGGTAGGGAACCGCGGCGCCGGAGCTGCGAGCCGGCATGGGCCGCGGCGGTTCGACTCCGGCCAGGCTAGGCGCCCGGCTCCGAGGAGATCCTGAGCCGTCTGCGAATCGCCTCAGGATTGGCTCAGGAAACTCTCGAGAGGCCTTGAGAATGGCCCTTGACTCGAGCTTGATGCCGGGAAATACTCTGCGGAGATTCGCAAGAGATTCTGCATAAAAAGACGGAAATCGTCAGTCTTCAAAGATCGATAACAGAAGATCTATGGCAGAGAGGCCCAGGGCATTGTCCCCACACCTTGGAGGTAGTGTTCGATGCGAATAGCGTTTTCTTGGGGAGGGGCAAGCTTGTTGTTGACGGCCTGGGCAGGCTTGGCCCTACTCTCGTGGGCTGGTAGCGCTGTAGGAGACTCCGTCACCGATCCACCTCGAATCTGGGTCGCCGACACGACCGCAGTCCACCGGCTACATCCCGACGACGCCGGCCTCGATACCCAGCTACCCGGCTTCGCCGGAGCCCGAGCCCTGGCTGTCGACAGCGGCAGCCAGGAGGTCTGGATCTTCAGCGGCTCCGGCCTGGACCTGCTCGACACCGACGGCCAGCTCGTGTTGTCGTGGCAGCCGCCGTCGGCCCCCGAGAACGCTGGATCCGTGCATCTGGCCGCCGTCCCCACCGATGGCTCGCTGTGGGTCGCCGAAGGCCCGTTGTTGCGGCTCTTCTCCCGTGGCGGACAGCTCCTCTTCGAGCGTGGATTCCCCACGGACATCCAGGCAATTGAGCTCGACGAGCTCCGCGGGCACCTCTGGATCGCCACCTCCTGGGTGATCTCCACTCTCGACACCACCAGCGGCACCGAGCTGCTCGCCGTCGACCCCACGGGCGGCCCGCAGCTCACCGCCCTGGCCGTCGATCCACACACCGGCGATCTCTGGGCCGGCCACACCACCGGCCTCCTGCGCTTCACCAGCGACGGACAACCCGTGCTCGACCCGACCCCCGAGCCCGGCCCTGCCAGGGTCGACTCCCTGGCCCAGGTCCACGACGCCGACACCTTCCGCGGACTCTGGGTGGTCGATGGACCCGAGATCGCCTTCTACGATCCCGAGCTGCGTCGTACCTTCCAGCTCGAGCCCTTCGGTCCCGACGCCGCGATCTCGGCCCTCACCACCGACCCGAGCACCGGTGCCGCCTGGGTGAGCGA
>CAZMEL010000484.1:0-3209 GCA_964565225.1 uncultured Thermoanaerobaculia bacterium
GCCCGCCGGGCGACCTCCGGGTCGGGGTCGACGGCTCGAGCAGCGACCAGCACCCACAAGGGAAGGGCCACCGTGGCGGCGAAATAGAGGCTGTAGAGCACACCCAGGAGCGCCGCGAACAGAATGGCCCAGAGCCAGGCTCGCCCGGAGCCGACCCACAACTCCTGCGCACAGGCGATCGCCGCGACGACGAAGAACAGAGCCATCGAGTAGGGCCGCAGCTCCTGCGAGTAGAAAACGTGCATCGGCGAGGTGATGGCGAGGACGGCGAAGATCCGCGCCACCCGCGCGCCGAAGGCCGTGGCGACCCAGCGAGTCGCCAGGACCACCGTCGCCACGCCGAAGGCGGCGGGAACGAGCCGCCGGAGGGGCTCGGAGGCTCCGATCTGGAGCACGACCCAGGTCACCAGCCCATCGAGGGGCGGATGCACCACGTCGTTGCGTAGGGCCTGCCACAGCTCGCCCAGGCTTCCGCGGCTCATCTCGGTCTGGAGAATCTCGTCGAGCCACATCGATGGCCTGCTGTGCAGGAACGAAAGCCTGGGGAGCCAGGCGCAAGCCGCCACGAGGGCAAAGAAACCCACCCCCAGGCGTTTCGGCTCTCTCATCGTCCGAGTATCTCAGAACGGCCGAGGCGAGCCACTGCCCCGGCTCCGATCCGGAGATGCCGGCTTCGGCACCCATTCCCTCGTGATCAGGGCGACGACGCGGCCGACCAGGCGCTGGTGTCTCCGGATTCGAAGCCGTCGGCGAAGAGCAGGGATCGTTCCTGGCAGAAATCCCACATGGCGCCGAGCAGCTCTTCGTGACCGGAGCTCTCGGTGATCGATTCGATGGCGAAGCCCAGGAAGAGGGTGCGCCAGGCTCCGCCGTCGCGGACGATGGCGGCACCGGTGGGATCGGCGGTGAAGATCGGCTCGGCATCGGCGGTGGGGCTGAGGCCGTCGGCGAAGTTCAGGAAGGGAATGTTGTCGGAGAGGGTGTAGGGGCCGAGGCCGCCGAAGCCCGGCCCGGTTCCGGTGACCTCGCTGTAGCTCGCGTCGATGAGGAAGGACTCGAGCCCCATGTACTCGACGAAGAAAGAGGTCAGACCGCGCACGAAGAGGGTCTCCTGGCTGACCAGCAGCAAACAGCCGCCGGTGTCTTCGAGGTAGGTGGCGAGGGCTTCCTCGGCGGGGGTGCCGGGGCCCGAGGTGCTGTCGAAGGCGTCGCCGGTGAACCACAGCACCACCTGGTAGGGCTCGAGGTGGTAGGCCGGGGGCTCGAGGTCGCTATTGTCGGTATCCCAGACGTCGTAAGCGAGGCCCAGGGTGTCGAGCAGGTCGGTGTAGAAGGAGCGCAGATCGGGCAGATTGTCGTCGTCGTCCACCAGGAGGATCGGCGGAACCGCGCGGGTGTCGAAGGCCGAGGCGGCGGTGAAGGTGGCCGAGCCACAGGCATTCTCGGAGCGCAGACGCCAGAAATGGGCGGTGTCGGGGGCGAGGCTGTCGAGCAGGAGATACGAGGTGCCGGCCACCTCGGCCTCGGCCACGATGTGGGTGAATCCGATATCGGTCGCGATCTGCAGGGTGGTGCGTGTGGCCTGGGTGCCCGCCGTCCATTCGAAGGTGGGAGAGAGCACGATGTCGACCGCACCCGGGCTCGGGGAGAGCAAGGTGGGGCTGCCGGGCAGGGCATCCACGAGGCGCACTGGGACCTCGCGCACGTGGCTGCGGCCGCCGCCGCTGGCGGTGATTTCGAGCACGTGGTGGCCCGTCGCCGCCAGGTCGGTGTCGCTCAGGGTGAGCCGGCTGCTGCCGGTGGGGGTCACCGGATTGGTGCTGAAGTCGACGCTCGCTCCCGAGATGCCGGTGGCGCCCAGGGTCACGGGATCGGCGAAGCCGAGCTCGGCCGTGAGGTCGAGCTCGATCTGCCCCTCGGCGGGCACAGAGCTCGAGATCGAGTTGAGAGGCGGCGAAAGTGAAGTCGGGCAGGGCGGCGCAGTTGGAGCACACCAGGGCGAAATCCTGGTCGGTGCCATCGCCGGTGAAAGGAACACCATCGGCTCCGAGGTTGGCGGCCACCACGGTGATGGTGGCGGTGGTGATGCCGGGAGTGAGCACGAAGACGTTTTCGAGATTGTCGAGACGGTCGGGGGAGCCACCGGGCACCGAGAGACCTTCGCTGAGCTGATTGCCGAGATAGGTGTTCCCACCCACCTCGACCCGTAGATCGAGGTCGTTGACCAGGGCGGGATCGGCACCCGCGGCACCGGGGGCGTCGGTCCAGGCGAGGCTGACCATCAGGTTCTCGCCGGGGTCGGTGACCAGGACGGTGGTTTCCCACACCTCGCCGGTGGCGTCGAGCACGTCGATCTGATCGCGGAAGAGACGGTCGGTGCCGGGGTCGATCGCCGCCGGCAGCAAGATACGGCCCCAGCCCTCGTCGGGGTTGGGCCGAGGTGGGGTGCCGCCCTTGACATCGACCGCGCGATTGACGAGCAGGGCCTTGGCCATCGCCGGGCTGGGGTCGCCACCCCCGGATTCGGCGCCGCCTCGCCACCACTCGAAGATCACCGCCAGGGCGCCCGAGACGTGAGGGGCGGCCATGCTGGTGCCGCTGCAGAAGGAGTAGAGGTCGTCGGTGTCGGGAATCGCGGTGGCGCAACCGAAGCCGCCCTGGTCGTTGCGGGTGGAGGCGATATTGGAACCGGGAGCGACCACGGTGGGAGCTCGGCGGCCGTCGCGGGTCGGGCCGCGGCTGCTGAAGGTGGCGATCTTCTCGAGATCGGAGGACGTGCGATAGCTCTCCGACGCTCCTACCGAGATCAAGTTCTTGGCGGCGGCCGGCGGGGTGAGGGTGCTGGGCGAGAGGCCGGAGTTGCCGGCGGAGAACACCAGCACGTAGGGCTCGGCGGTTCCCGGGGTGTCGAAGTTGCCGTCGCGCACCATGAAGTCGTGCGTGCGCTCGGTGCTCTGGTAACCACGCGAGATGCCGATCCCCGAGCTCCAGCTGTTGTTGGCGCCCACCGCACCGCCGAGCAGTCCCTGCTTGCTGAGCTCTTGCCAGCCGCCGATCGGTGGCCAGGACGTCTGGAAGATGCAGACCGCGCTCTGGGCGAAGATCGAGGCCCCGGGCGCCACCCCGACGCCGTAGAGGAAGCCGGTGTGGGCGCCGGTGCCATCGCCGCCGAAGATGCCCGCCACATGGGTACCGTGGCCGCCGTAGAG
>CAZMEL010000485.1:0-3193 GCA_964565225.1 uncultured Thermoanaerobaculia bacterium
ACTTAGCCGTGGCTGCCCCATTTGCCAATACCCCTTCATGAATTTTCCAGGCTAGACGGATGGCAAGAAAAGTCGGGAAAACCGAGCTCGAGGTGATCCAGAAGCTACGTAGGCGGATCGACGGGTACTTCCTGGCAACCGGAAGGTCCAAAACCAAGGTCATGCAGACTCTGGGCGCGAGCCCCCGCACCCTCGATAATATGTTCGCCAGGAACAAGCTGGACGTCGGGTTTCTCGCGTTGGTCTGCGGAGAGCTCGGTGTTACCTTTGAGGAGCTGGTCTGGGACGCCTTCAACTTCGACGAGAATCCAAACGTCGGCGACCTCAGGCGCATTCGACAGACTCAGTCCCTCTTTCTAGGTGAGAGGTACAACCACTTCAGGCCGCCTGCCTCGGAGAGCGAGAAGGACATGCGCGAGTTTCAGGAAGTTGTGAGGCAAGTAAAGAAGAAGCTCGAGAAGAAAGGCGATGGCTCCGAAGGTACCGAGCCTGAGTAGCTGAGCCCCCATCTGGTACAGTCTTCCTCGCCATGATCACCACTGTCCCGCGGATCCTCGATGCGATCCGCACCCACCCCAATGCGGTAGACATCGCGCTCTCGCTCGAGAGCCAACCACCGGAGATTTCTTTGCCGGCTGAGGCAATATCCTTCCGCCGACCGGTTTACTAGGGAATAGAGCCCGCTCGCGGGGCCGTGCTCGCCAGGCCACGGGCGCCGGAGACTTCTCGGTATCTCCTGGCGTCCGCACTGGTACTGAGCACAAAATGGCTCTCGTGACCGCGGCGGGGCCGGCTCCTCCTGGCATGGGGCTTGGTGTGGCTCGGCCTGCCCAGACAGGAGTGTGCAATATGTGGAGCCTGATGCAGTGGTTCGGCGTGATCGTGTTCTTGGAAACGGATGGCCCGTCGGAGTGGGGACCGATCCACGAACCCAGTGGCTAGCGGCTTGCGCTGCGGGGCCTTACTTGGCTCCGCAGCGCTCCAGTCCCTTTGCAACCTTCGCGAGGAAGCTCTCATTCACCGCCGCGACCTCTGTCTGCCTCCAAGCACTCTCGATGATGGCTGCCGCCTGGCTTTTTTCCGGTAGATGCAACAAGCACTTCCTTGACTCTCGAGTGACTTCCAGCGCTTCGGCGACCTTGCCTTGAGCCAGAATCGCCCTGGCCAGCTCGACGATGGCCAGGGCAGCCTCCAGACCCTGGCCTGAATTCAGATACTCGGTCGCCGTCGAACGAAGAAGGGTTTGAGCCCGACGGAAACGGCCGATCTTCATCATCAACGAAGCTTCTGTCCAGCGATACCTAGCAAGAATCGCCTGAGTGGAAAGCCTGTAGGCAGCCTGTCGCGCCTGCTCCAGGCTAGCAAGAGAGCTCTTGACGTCCGAAATCTCCGAATAGCTGATCGCTAGACAGGTGTGGCAGGCGAAAGCGTAGTGAAGGTTTGAAGAGGTCAAGTAGCTCATCGCAGAAAGTGAGAGCCGAATCGCCCGGTGCCAGTCTTGGGAATCAAAGAAGCTTCTGCTCAAGTCATAAAGACATGTCCCTACTCGATCGAGGTCGCCACACTCTAAGAACAGCGCCAGCGCTTCACGAGAAAGACCGATTGCAGAATCGGTCTTTCCGCGAGAAGACTCAGTTGCCGAACGTCTCTGCAAGAGATTCGCCTCCGCCCAGACGTTCCCATCTCTCCTAGCCAGATCGAGAGCATCGTCGAGGGCGACTAGACACGCTTCGGTCTTGTCCAGCTGACGAAGGCAGGAAGCGTAGATTCCCATCGCTACAGGCTGCTCAGACCTCGGCAGCTGCGGAAACAGAGCCCGAAGCTCCTTCGCCACGACCCTTGGCTCATCGATCCTTCGCTCTTCGAAGCCTCTCAGGCTCTTCGGAAAGCTCATCCCCCGTTTCCCCTTTCTTCTTTGAGTAGCTGGCGCCACTCCAGAATCCCCTCGTCCGTGGCCACCCCTGGCCTCGGTTTGTGTCGCCGCAGGTCGAAGCAATCAAAAAAGAAATCTTCAGGTGAGACACCGATTTCGTCAAGCACCTGGAGAAGAAGACCAAATCTCAGCCCGCCGCGTCGGAACGCCATGTCCAACCCCTGATTGGACATTCCGATGCTCTCCATCGCCCTTCGCCTTGAACCTCTGCCAGCTCTTCGGAATTCCGCCGAGAGCTGATCTCTCACACGTTGGAGGATGGCGCGCTGGGTTTCGTCCAGAGGTTTGGCAGGCATGAGTTGGACTCTATGTAACGTCAGGTTGCATTTCAACACTTTTCGCGTGATTACAACACGAAAAGCCCAGGATTTTCTACTCTTCTTTTCGCCCCAACGCCAAAGTTTCTGGCTGACGCAATCGGGGATCTCTGATCCGGTGGCCTCGAGCCACCGTCGACCCGTTGGAGGGCCAGATGATGGCCAAGGTCAGGTATGACGACAATCGAGACCGCCCAGCTTCCGGCTTGTGGTTTTGCCCCGGTTGCCGCCGTTTCTCGAGACCGAGAGAAGCGGCGCTTCACTCGGAGCTCTGCCACCTTCGAATCTTCCCGAACCACGAGCCTCGCATTTTTCTCGCTGGCCCAAGGCTCTTCGACCGCGGCCCGGTCGACCAGCTTCCGGTCCCCTGGCAGGCAGTCGAAGAGGCTCGCCAAGAGTGGCTGGCTCTCGAGGCTTTCAACCGCCGCCGCAAGTCAACGGTAGACCGCTACGCGATCTTTCACCCTCGGGCCAGCGGATCGTGTGCATCCTGTGCGTGCCTGGTCGCGGCCGACCGTGGGCCGGTGGGCTGGGATCTCCTCAGAGACGAGCCGATTTGCGACAGGTGCATGCTCGAGGTCGACCCGAAGATCGGCGCGGTGCTCGGGCTGTATGCAGTAGCCCTCGAGCTGGGAGAGTCGCCGAGCTCTCTACAGGTGCCCGCCATCGCGAAGAAGATCGGCCTACTCTTCAGCCGGTACAAGGAGACCTTTCCGGCGCTCGGTGATCGGAGGCTCGGAGTCGTCGACCTGGCGATCACTGAGGCTGCCGGCGACGCTGTGGGCCTTGCGATGCTCCTTGCGAGCGAGGCCCCGACGGAGTAGGTACGGTGAACCCTCTCAGCACACGAAGGGCCGACCGCCCTTGCATGCGACGGGCCCGAGGAACCTGCTCAGCCACGCGACCCGACGGGCGCTCGACCCTTCCAACGACTCTCTACCAA
>CAZMEL010000486.1:0-3188 GCA_964565225.1 uncultured Thermoanaerobaculia bacterium
AGGCTGCGGGGGCCAGGGCGGTTCCGGCAGAGCCTTCTCCGATGCAAGCGCGGATGATTCGCAGAGCTTCGGAGTTGCCGCAGATTCGCCGCCGCGCGGCTTCGTCGGTGAAACCAGGGGGTTGATCGAGGAACTTCCGGATTCTGGCGGCGTCGATCGACTCCCACGAGGTGATCTCGCCCTTGCCCTCGAGCGCCAGGAAATGAGCGTTGATCTCCTGCTCGCGGTTGCCGGCCTCGGGCATGGCGAGGATCGGCTTGCCGAGGTAGAGGGCCTCTCCCAGGAGCTGGTTGCCGGCCGTGGAGATCAGGCCTCGGCTGGTGGCCAGGTCGTCCACGAAGCGCTGGGGGTCGATGTCGAGGAAACGCAGGCGGCCGGCCGGCTCTCTCGATCCGAGACCGTAGATCCGCACCTCCGGCCCGCCGCCGGCCAGGGCTTCGAGCACCCGCCGGTCGGTCCGGCGGCGCAGGTAGGCGACCAGGTGAGATCCCTCCTCGGAGATCGCGGTCACGATCTCCTTGCGCAGGAGCACACCGGTCTGGGTGACCTCGCCCAGGCCCGGCAGCATTGGCGGAAAGAAGAACGAAGAAACCACCGTGTGGATCTGTCTGCGGTAGTAGGCGTGTACGATCGCGCCCATGAATTTCGCGTGGCGTGCGAGGTCCCGCGGCAGGGACGAGAGGTCGTAGGTCACCAGAAAATGTTGATGGTCGATGCTCAGGTAGGGCACTCCGCACCGGGCCGCGGCCCGGGGAAAGATCGGCTCGAAGTCGGTGATCACGAGATCGGCCCGCTGGCGTTCGATCTCGCGGGTGAAGTGCCTGATCTGGCCGGGCAGGCGCGAGAGAAAGGACAGGCTTCCTCGGGCCGTGGCCAGGGGGTCGAGCCGGTGGCGGGAGTCGTAGTGGAAGCGCAGGCCCGGGATGACACACACCTCGACACCGTTCCATTGCCGGGTGTCGGCCAGCAACCGATAGGCCTGCCCCGAAGCGTAGATCACCACCTCGTGCTGGTGGCGAAGCTCGTCGACCAGGGTTCGGGCCCGGGTCGCGTGGCCTCTTCCTTCTCCTGAAACCGCGTACAGAATTTTCGCCATGGTCTCTCCGCAGGGGAGTGTCGATGTCTTCGCTGTGGGGGATCGTAGGAGAGTGGGCGGCCGCTGTGGTTAACGAGACTGGAAAAGACGATGAAGATCCACGTATTCTTCGACCATGAGAGCACTGGAGCTGGGCGAATCGGGCCCGCGTCTGCGGGAAGACTATCCGGAACCGCGGCCGGGCCCCGGAGAGGCGCTGATCCGTCTGCGCCTGGCCGGGGTCTGCTCCACCGACCTGGAGCTGATCAAGGGATACATGGGCTACCGCGGAGTGCTCGGCCACGAGTTCGTGGGGGAGGTGGAGGAGGCCGAGGATTCCAGCTGGGTGGGAAAACGGGTGGTCGGCACGATCAACCTCGGCTGCCGAAGCTGCCCGACCTGCCACGGCAGCGGCCCGGAGCACTGCCCGCACCGGACCGTTCTCGGCATCCTCGCCCGCGACGGAGCCTTCGCCGAGCGCCTCACCCTGCCGGTGGTCAACCTGCTGGAAGTGCCCGACTCCGTGCGCGACGAGCAGGCGGTATTCACCGAGCCCCTGGCCGCAGCCCTGCGCATCCGCGAGCAGCTCACGGTTTCGCCGTCGGCGCAGCTGGCCGTGGTAGGGCCTGGGCGCCTCGGCCTCCTGATCGCCCAGGTTCTGCGCCTGGCCGGCTCACCGGTCACGGTGCTCGGCCGCCGCCCGGAGTCCCTGGAGCTGCCGCAGAGCTGGGGTCTGGAAGTGGGGATGGCCGCGGAAGCCGAGGCGAACCGCTTCGACTTCGTGGTCGAGGCCACCGGCAACGAAGCCGGCCTTGCCCACTCCTTGCGCCTGGTGCGGCCCCTGGGAACCCTGGTGATGAAGAGCACCTTCGCCGGGACCCCGGCCGTCGACCTCACCAAGATCGTGGTCGACGAGATCTCGGTCCTAGGCTCCCGCTGCGGCCCTTTTGCGCCGGCCCTCACCTTGCTCGAGCGGGGCGCTGTAGACGTGGAATCCACCATCGAAGGCGAGTATCCCCTCGCCCGGGCCCTCGAAGCCCTCGAGCACGCCGCGAGGCCGGGGGTGCGAAAGATCCTGCTCCGGCCCTGAGGGGGCCCGTCTTCGGGTGCGCCCGATCGGCAACGGCTCGATCATTTCGATTTGCGCTGTGACCGCCGCAAGATCCTGGAGCGACGCCGGGATCCGAGGCGTAGAGCGGGATACACCCGCTCCGCCGCCTGGCGTACGTCCTCCACCGAGTAGACCGCGGCCGGATCGTGACGCTGCACCAGGGTCAACATCCGTTCGAGATCGCGGCGCCGCACCAGGGAGAAGAGGATCTGCACCGGGCCCTGGGCGCCCTGTCCGTCGACCACCGTGACACCTACGCCGGCCCGGCGCAGGAGCCTCGCAAGCTCCTCGCTCCGCTCGGTCGTGAAGATCCGCAGAATGCGGTGCCCCACCGCCATTCGGCGTTCGATGAAGAGCCCCAGGGAGTTGCCGGCGGCGAAGCCTCCGGCATAGGCGATGGTACACAGCGGGTTGTCGATATGTTGCAGAACCTGACCGATGATCATCAGCCAGATCAGGCTCTCGAAGAAGCCGAAGATCGGCGCCAGGAGACTCCGCCCCTGAGCCACGAACGTGATGCGCAGAGTGCTCAAGCTCATGTCGAGGGTCCGGGCGAGGAAGATCGAGAGCGGCAAGACGACACCCGAGTACCACGGCGAGGCGGTGAGCTCGGACAGAAGATCGACAGGCATGGGATTCCTTTTCTCGGGCCAGGATCTGGTTGGGTCTGAGCAGCTATTGGCGATTTCCAGGCAGGGCGGCCACCGGGTTCGAGGTCGTAGGAATCGGCGGCCCCGTTTCCTTCGAGGCGGCATCATAGGGCAAACTCGCCTGGATTCCGACGGAAACTACCTGGATAGGAGGAATCGAGTCCCCCTGCTGAACCCCTCGACGAATCCTGTGGAAACGTTTGAATGTTCCCTCGATGCCTACGTCGAGAGACTCTTGAGAGGAAATCTAGTTTTACTCTGTCAGATTCCCTGGCGGGGTCGAGTCGGCGTTCCTTGCGCCAGGCCTCGAAGGGTCGCGCCGGCCGGTTGGGCTCCGAAATCCCTCTCGGCG
>CAZMEL010000487.1:0-3183 GCA_964565225.1 uncultured Thermoanaerobaculia bacterium
GGGCAAGGGCCGACGCAGGCCGAGCAGCGGCCACAGGAGCTCGAGGAAGGCCACCACCACCAGGTAGATCACCAGGTGCTCGAGCTCCTTGAGGAGCAGGAAATCCCAGCCCAGGAGGTATTTCCACTGGGTGCGGAGAAATGAATACGTGCCGAAGAGGATCGCGACCGCACCGAACCAGAAATACCCGCCGAGGGCCGGCCGACGCCGGAAGAGCTCGAGGTGGAAGAGCCCGAGAACCACGAAGAGACCCGCCAGGCCGAGGGCCGGCAGCTCCGAGAGCAGCTCCTGCCGCGTGAGGGTCTCGATCGGTCCGAGGAGAAAGGGCCCCTCGTGCAGGCTCCCGAGGGTGCCTCGGGTCTGGCTCGACTTCCATACCCGCACGGCCAGCACCAGGCGCCCATCGTCGGCGATGGCCGCGGCGGGAACGGCGTAGATCCGATGCCGGTCGTAGTCGATCGCGGGATCCGGTGGCAGGCGTCCGACCCCGCCCAGGCGGATCCCTCCGGCATAGACCTCGTAGGCGCTGTCGACCTTGCCGAGGAGGAGGCCCAGCCGGAGCTCCCCGGGAGGCCCTTCGATCCACACCGAGGTGCGAAACCAGACCATGTCCGAGTCGGCGTCCCGCCGCCCGGTGCCCATGGGCACCTTCACGTCTCGCCAGGAGATGTCGTCGAAGCTCGGGGAAGCGAAGGCCGGGTCGTCGCCGGGATGGAGCTTCCAGGGGGTCGCCAGGCTCAGTGGGGGGTCTCCGATGGCCCAGGTCAGGCGGTAGGGAGGCGACTCGGCCCGGGCGAGGCTCACCCATAGAGTGGCAGCCAGGAGCCCCAGCATCGGAACCACTCCCCCAACCCAGACACGACGTCCCGAACCCGCTGAATCAGAGCGTTTCATCCACCGCTCCGAGCATATCGAATCGCGGTCGGGGGCGCCGGCTCAGCCGGTATTCAGAGAGACTTCCGGGGCTGGCCGCGCAGGATTCGAGGAGTGCCCGCCGAGCCGTGCTTCCAGGGCCTCGGCGATCTGGTGCGCCGCGGGCCAGGACCCCATGATGAAGCGCTGCGCCGGGCCGAAGGTACCTTCCGCGATGCCGCCGGCGAGGAAGAGGTTCGGCACCCGGGTCTGGAAGCTGCGGTCGAGCGGAGGGAACCCTTCTCCCAGCTCGAGCCCCCGGGCCACACCGGGAGCGAGGAACGGCAGCCCCGCCAGGGAGAACCGAAAGCCGGTGGCCGCCACCACGTGGTCGAAGGCACGGTGCAGGCGTCGACTGCGGATCGCGCCGTCGGCCGTGGGCTCGAGCCCCAGCTCCTCCGCCGCGGCGAGCTCTTTCACGACCTCGGGATCGTCCCAGGCGGGACGCATGGTGGGGGTGATGGTGGTCTTGAAGATCATCCGTGAAACCAGAGTCAACAGCGGCCCGGGCAAGCGGTAGAGCAACGCCGAGCACCGCAGGACCAGCTTGAACAGCGGTGTCGGCAGGCGCAGGGGCTCGCTGAAGAACTCCGGCGGATGGCGCAGGGCCCAGGTCACCCGGTTCGAGCGCCGACGCAGGCAGTCGACCGACTCCGCCGCCGATTGCCCGCCTCCGACCACCAGCACTCGAGAGCCCTCGATCTTCTGGATCGCCTCGGTATCCCAGCTGTGTGCCATCCGTTCCCGCGGCAGGTCGGCGAGGGCCTCGGGAAAGTGCTGGTGTCCGCCGAGCCCCGTGGCCACCACCACCGCGGAGGCGGTGATCCGGCGGCCGTCGTCGAGCTCGGCCACGAAGTGATCATCGATCCGCTCCAGGGTCTCCACCCGGGTCGCTTCCAGGGTGAAGGGCAGACGCCCCTCGACCCAGCGCAGGTACCGACGATACACCGCCACCGGCAGACGAGCCGGCAAGGGCGCCTCGCCGTGGGCTCGGGCAAAATCCGCCAGCCGATACCGGCCATCCCTGGAGTAGATCTCGCTGGCATTCAGGTCCGAGCGCAGATCCATGGCGTCGAGAGTATGGCGATACCAGAGCTCGAAGGGCTTCCCGACCACCACGACCCCGAGCCCTCTCTCCCACAAGGCCTGGGCGATTCCGACACCGTACGGACCTGCACCGACGACGAGCACCTGGGTTTCCATGAGCGGCTGCTTCTCCTGGGAGCGGGGTAATCGATAGGAACGGTCGATGGACGGGATTGCCGATCGCAAGGAAGGCCGGAGAGCCCCGTCCACGCCTCGGACTGTACGGAGGCCTTTTCGGCAAGTCAAGAAGTCCCGACCATGAAGAAGAGACCTCCGGCGATCGGGCCGCCATGCGCTTCGGCAGGGCCGGGCAGGAATCGACAGGGCTCGATACGGACGGGAATAGAATAGGCTCTGGTGCCGATTCCACCTCCGGCTCTCCGGGCGCCGTCGCCCCGGAACCGAGCCGCTCCATTCTCGTCGGAGACTCTCGATGTCCTCGATCCGCTCGCGGTCCCTTTCCCTTCGCTCGCG
Organism: uncultured Thermoanaerobaculia bacterium; assembly: GCA_964565225.1. Taxonomy (GTDB): domain Bacteria; phylum Acidobacteriota; class Thermoanaerobaculia; order Multivoradales; family J023; genus CAZMEL01. Next base: position 2,473 of record CAZMEL010000487.1, read on the forward strand.
CCCGTTTCGCTTGTTCTGCCTCGTCCTGCTCGGAGCCTTGCTCGGAACGCTCTCCGCGGAGATCGCTCGCGCCCAGTCTTGGGATCCGTTCCCCCGCTTGCCCCGGGGACAGAACGCGGCGGTCCAGAAGAGCCTCGACGGGCCCCACTACGACGACCTCCGGTCTTGCCTTCGGGGCTTCGACTCCGAGGTCGGAGCCAGCTACTTCGCGGCGGTCGTAGGTATCAGCGCCGAGAACGGCGTCGCCTCCCCCAGCTACAACAACGCCGTACCCTACGTCGACGCCCTGTACCAGGCCTGGCGCCCCGGCCGCCGCCTCGATCCCGACCGCCATGTGCTCATGGTCATGGCCCTCGACAACCGCGCCATCGCCATCCATCCCGGCACGGTCTGGGCCGACCTCGGCTTCCAGGGTTCCCGGATCACCCGGGTGATCGATGGCTCGCGTTTCGGCGACATCGCCCGCGACGGCGATTTCGGGCGCGCTCTCTGCGCCCTGGCCGGGGCGGTGGACGAGGAGCTGCAGCAGCTCGTGGCCCAGGAAGAGAGTCGTCGCGAGGAGGCTCGCCGGGCGCTGGCCCGGGCCCAGGCCCAGAGCGCCACCCTGGGGCGGAGAATCATCGAGCTCGGGGAGCACGTGCCGCTGCTCTCGACGAATCTGCTGGCGGAGCTGCAGGAGATCGACGACGCCCTCGGGGCCGGCCGCCGGGC
>CAZMEL010000488.1:0-3177 GCA_964565225.1 uncultured Thermoanaerobaculia bacterium
TTTCGCGGAGCCCCAACGCCGCCAGGGGCAAAAAGAGCCGATGGAAAGTCAGCGGGATTTTCCGCACGGGACACTAGTCTTCCGGCTCGAAGGCGAGCACCACCACAGAGCCGTCGTTCGCCGGAGGGGTCCGCCACACCTCCAGCTCGGTGAGCCCTCGGTTCCGTGCTCGTAGGAGCAGCCGGGTGGATTCGAGGGCACGGCCCTGGAGAATGTGCTCGAGGGGCGGGTTCGCCTCCGAGGGCCAGATCCGATCCGCCGGCTGGCCGAGGATCTCGTCGAGGGGCCAGCCGAGCAGGCGCTCGGCGCCGTGATTCCAGTACTGGACACGGCCTTCATCATCGATTGCGAAAACGGCGTCGGATGCGTGATCGAGGAGCCCGAGAACCCGGTCGGGAAGGCCTGCGGTCTTGCCCGCCTGAAAGGTCAGATCATGGAACACCGAGAGCAGGACTCGGGAGTCTTCGTGTTTGAGGATCTCCGCCGACAGGAACCCGAGGCCGATCTCCCCGCTTCGCAGCCGAAAAACCGCGGGGCGGAGCGGTAGACGTCCGGTTTCGCCGAGGATCTCGATCATCTTCTGTCGTTCTTCCGGGTAGACCCAGAATCGCAGATCACCGCTCGTTTGGCCGAGCACCTCGTCTCGGCGGTAGCCGGTCACCCGCTCGAAGGCATCGTTCACGTCGATCAACCGACCTTCTTCCATCGAGCTGACCACCATCACGTCGGGACTGGCGCGGAAAGCGCTGGCGAACTTTCGTTCGGACTCCTCCAGGAGGTCTTGGGAATAGCTGCGCTCGACCATCAGGCGGAGGTCGTTTTCGCTGCCGGCGAGGGTTTTCTCGAAGTGGGCCTGATCGGCCAGCAACTTTTGGGTGCGGCGGTCGAGGAGCCGGCTCTGGAGGAAGGAGATACAGCCGAGCAGCACCAGCCAGGCGAAGACCAGCTGCTCGCGCATCGGTCGGCTGCCCTGGTCGAGGATCCCCACGGCGTAGAGGGCGAAGTGCACGGTGGGAAAGGCCAACGCCGTGACCAGGGTCCGCCCGCTGGGTCCGGAGAGGCCGTCGCCGGTGAGAGTGCCGGCGACCGGAGAACGCATGTCGGGCGGCAGGAAATGGCGCAGGCGAGCGGCGAGAGCGAGAGACGCAAGGGGTACGAACCAGAGAAAGTCGAGCTCGGGTGCCCAGGGAGAGCCGCCGAGATACAGGTAGAGCTCCACCAGGTCGCTGCAACAGATCAGCGCCTGCACCGCTGCCAGGGAGCCGTAGATCCGTGCCCAGCGAGGCCCTTCGGTGGTGACCGCCAGGTAGGTCAGATTGATCACCAGGTAGAGGTCGAGAAAGAGAAAGAGATAGAACGAAGGCAGTCCCGAAGCGTAGGCGGGAGGATTCCGGGCCGCGGGGATGAAGACGAAATAGAGCAGCAGCCCGATCACGAAGGCGGCGACGCTGGGCCAGGACAGGGCTCGCGACAGCCCTTCGACCGGACCCCCCAGGACCCGATGGGGACGCCGCTCGATCGCCAGGACGAGGAGAAGGTAGAAGGCGCTGTAGACGAGGTCTCGGCGGAGCTCGGAGGCCACGCTGTCGGCGGGCCCGAGGGAGAGACGCAGGCCGGCGTTGAGCCACCAGAAGCCATAGGCGACGGCGAAGTCGCGCCAGAAACGCCGTTCCGAGGCCTGGGTGAGCCGCGAAAGGCCGGCGAGGATCGAGACCATGGCGAGGCTGAGAAACGAAACGGGTGCCAGGGCTTCGGTGATCCAGGTCTGCAGCTTCGGCGACAGGGGGAGCTGGTGCAGGACCGTAAAGGCGAAGGTCGCGACCAGCGTTGCGATCACCCACGGATCCCTGTACCAGCCGGGCAGCGTAGTATGGAAGGGTCTGACGGGCGCGGGAAGCCGCTCCTCTTCCGGGAGTGGCACCGGAGGGTTGGGCCGGTCGGCCTCGGGCGTGCTCACGGCTGTCTCCGCGGTGCCGGGTCGGGTCGAGCCACGAGCAGGAAGCCGTGGTTTCGGCCCTCCGCCGGGCCGCCGGGGATCAGCGCCCGCACCGCGATCTCGGGCGTCCTTCGATCCACCAGGCGCGAGACGTCCTGGCCCACGGCCTCCGCCGCGGAGACTCCGAAACGGGTCTCGGCGCCCGGTGTCCAGAGGTAGACGAAGCCCTGGTGAGTGCAGGCGGCCAGCGCCAGCGCCGGGTGCCGAAGCACCGCCTCCGGAGCGCCGCGGCCGGTGGGAGCCAGCGCATCGTGCGCTCGGCGGACCACCACCAGCACGGCAGAGGCGGATTTCGTGCCCAGCAGCTCGAGGGATGTCCGGACGGCAATCGTCTCGCCATCGGGCAGGCGTAGATTCTGCTCCAGCCCTTCGAGTCGCTGCGTTTGGCTCAGGCTCTGGATCTGGGACGAATGGGGCCGCAAGCCGAGATCGAGGAGATGTCGCCCGCGGAGCTCGTCGACCGGTTGCCCGCAGAGGCGGGAGAATCGGTCGTTGGCGTCGAGAATCTCGAGGTCCGGGAACGAGCAGATCAGGAGGCCGCGAGGCGAGGCGCGAAAGATCGTCGCGAAGTTCAGCTCCGCTTCCTGGACGGCACGCTGGTTGCGCTGCCGCTCGACCATCAGGGCAAGGCTGGCCTGGCTCTTCCGCAGGGCGTTCTCCGCTCTGGCCCGTTGTCTGCCGATGGCGAGGAGCTGGCCGTGAAAGCGCCGGTGCTGGAAGGTGGCGAGGGCTCCTACGAGGGCCAGCCAGACGGCGAGGAAGGCCTCGCGCAGGGCTTTGGCGCCACCCGGGAGCAGCCACCCCCGGCTCGCTCCGGCTTCCCAGCCCAGGTGGAGCAGAGGCAGGGCGAAGGCGTACAGCAGAGTGATCTGTCCGGGGCCGATGGGTGGCCATCCCGTCGTCTTCCCGCCCTCCCGCTCCGGCAGGAAGCAGCCGTGGTGCCGGCCGCGACCGACGAGAATCGTCAGCACCAGGAAGAGGTGTGCTCCCACGTCGGCGAGAGCCATTGGAACCGGTTCGCCGGCCGGCTCGAGCAGCTCGGCGACCAGCAGGGCCACGAAGGCGAATCCGAGCCTCGGGCCGACCGGAGAGCCTTCGAGCTGGCGTCGCTTCGCCGCGTGGCGTACCCGTTCGGCGATTCGTACGACCAGGTACAGGGCACAGAGGGCGAAGAGCACCGG
>CAZMEL010000489.1:0-3177 GCA_964565225.1 uncultured Thermoanaerobaculia bacterium
GACCCGCCACGCCCAGAACGCCGACGACCGCGAGCCTCCCCCCGATGAATGACACGGTCCGCGTGCGCCGGTCAGCCGTTCGGGCCAACCTCACAGATGGTCGCGATCGCGTGTTTGTAGACCAGCACCTCCTGGGTGCCGGTATCGACCACGACGGCAAACCTGTCGAACCTCTTGAGGCGCCCCTGGAGCCGGGTGCCGGTGATGAGATCGAAAACGAGATGACGTGCCTCTTTGAGGTTCTGGAACAAGAATCCGTCTTGGATATTGATGTTATGCCTGCTCATTGAGCAACCGCTCCTTCACTTTTGAAAGTCATTCAGCAAGGATGAGATGGCTCTATCTCGATCGAGAGCCGATATCCAGCGCAGGTCCCTTTCTTTCCGAAACCACGTCATCTGCCGCTTAGCATAGCGCCGCGTCGCCTGGGCGATATCCCCCAGAGCGGCGGATAAAGGCCAGTCGCCTCGGACGAACTTGACCAGCTGTCGGTATCCGATCGCTTGGAAAGCTGGAACTGTGGGCTCAATACCTCGACTCAACAATCCCTCGACTTCAACCACCCATCCTCGCCTCACCATGCACTCGATGCGACCAGAGATCCGATCGTACAGGATGCTTCGCTGCAGCGTCAATCCGATTTTGAAGGCCGGAAGGTGGTCCTCCGGACCGGGTTTCTCCGCAATCCATTCCGACAGGGGTTTGCCCGATACGAGCGCCACTTCCAGCGCTCGCTGGATCCTCTGGGTGTCCCCGGGCGGCAGGCGACGCGCGGTCGCCGGATCCAGGCGCTCCAGATCCGCATAGAGGCCGGCCAGCCCTTCTTCTTCGGTCCTGCGGATCAGCTCCCGCCGCACCTCGGGATCGGAAGGCGGTACCGTGCTCATCCCTTCGATCAAGGACCGCAGATACAATCCCGTACCCCCCACCAGGATGGCGGTCTTTCCCCGACCCTGGATCTCTTCGATGGCCGTCCGGGCCCGGTCGACGAACTGCCCCACCGAAAAAGCTTCCTCGGGATCCAGGATGTCGATCAGGTGATGGGGCACCCGGCGCTGCATCTCGGCCGACGGTTTGGCCGTGCCGATGTCGAATCCTCGGTAGACCTGGAGCGCATCGGCGTTGACGATCTCGCCGTCGAGCTCGGCGGCGAGTTGCAAGCCGAGATCACTCTTCCCCGTGGCCGTCGGCCCCATGATGGCGATGAATGTCTCCATCGCTCATCAGTCTATCCCGGGGATCCGGCCAGACCTACCGCCGGGCGGCCCGAGCCCTCGAGTTTTCCGGCGGGTGATCCGAAGGCAGGGAGAGCGCCATCTCCCCACCACGGCCGAAGCGCAACACGATCTGCCCGGAGAGATCGGTGCGAAGCACCCGGGCACCGCGCTCTTCGAGGCGCTCCAACACCGCGGGCGCGGGGTGACCGTAGGGATTTCTGCGCCCGGCGGAGACCAGGGCCCAGCGTGGACGAACCGCCCGCAGCCAGGTCTCGGAGGTGGAGGTACGGCTGCCGTGGTGGGCGACCTTGAGCACATCGGCCCGCAGGCCAGGCCCCCGGTGAAGCAAGAGACGGCGCTCGCCCGGGGCCTCGAGGTCGCCGGTCAGCAAGACCCGGCGGCCGAAGGCCGAGGCGAGGAGCACCAGGGAATCGTCGTTGCCTCGCCGCGAGCCGCCGGGCCCCGGGGACAGGATCTCGACGCCCCAGCGGCCGACCCGCAGCCGGTCCCCCGGGCCGACGAGGCGCAGCTCCGGCCCGGGCACGGCCGCCAGGCGGGCGGCGCAGTCGGCGGCGTGGAGCCAGCCCACGCTCATCCAGACCTGGCCCACCTCCAGGTACCGCACCACATCCACCAGGCCCCCGCAGTGGTCGCGATCGGCATGGGTCATCACCACCGCCTCCAGGCGATCGATACCGGCCCCGGCGAGAGCCGGCACCAGAACCTTGCCACCGAGGTCGCCGTCGGGCCAGCCGCCTCCGTCCACCAGCACCGCCCGCCTGCCGTCGCGCAGCACGATCGCATCGCCCTGCCCCACGTCGAGCAAACGCAGCTCGACCCCGGCGGAGGGTGGACGGCTCACCAGGAGCAAGACAAGTGTCGCCATCAACCACCCCCAGCGGATTCGCGACCGGCTCCCCAAGAACAACAGACCACCGCTCACGAGGAGGATCACCAACCCGGACGAAAGGTGCCAGGGCCAGAAATAGAGACGATGGGCCGGGAGCTTTTCCAGGGCCTCGATCCATCCCGCATGAATTTCCAGGAGCCGGAGCGCGAGAGCGGTGAGACCCGGCCAGGCGCTCGGAGCGAGAAGAAATCCCCAGGCGCTGAGAAGGGCTCCGAGCAGCCAGGGAACGGCCACCAGGTTTCCCAAGGGTGCGGCCGGGTGGATTCCGGCCTCGAGCGGCCAGGTCCAGGGCAACACGCAGACCTGCGCAGCCACCGTGGCGGCCAGGGGTCGCCGCAAGACCCCGGGAATTCTCTGCCAGCGATCTTCGAGGGCCGGCCCGAGAAGGAGAATTCCCGCGGTGGCGGCGGCACTCAGCTGCAGGCCGAGATCGAAGAGGGCGTCGGGATCGAGGCCCACCAGGGCGGCGACTCCGCAGCACAGGGCGTTGAGCGCCTGCGGCTTGCGTTGCAGACCCAGGGCAAGACAACCCAGGGCCCCCATGCAACCCGCCCGCAGGACCGAAGGCCTGGGCCCGAGAATCCCGGTGTATCCGGCGAGTGCCAACAGCACCAGGCCGTACCGCAAGAGCGGAGGTAGAGGCGAGGCGAGGAGCAGCACCGCCAGCGCCACCAGCCCGAGGTGCAGACCCGAAACCGCCAGCAGGTGCCCCAATCCGTGGCGCCGCAGAACCTGCTGCCAGGCCAGGGGCAGATCGCCTCGATCTCCGAGAACCAGGGCCCGGGCGAGAGCCCTTTCCGGCTTCGATCTACCGTCCGTGGCCTCGAGGCGACGCTCGAGAGCCCGGCGCCATCGGTTGGCTGTCCGGGCGATCGCACCCGGTTGTGAGACCGGCGTGAGGAGCGCCTCGGATTTGAGCCGCAGGCGCCAGCTCCCTTCCTTCGTGGCCGGCACGTTCCAGGCACCGGTGCTGCGGCGGAGGTACCCTCGCGCGCGGATCCGGCTCCCACGCTCCACACTCTCCGGGAGGGATCCGGCGCTCAACCAGAG
>CAZMEL010000490.1:0-3175 GCA_964565225.1 uncultured Thermoanaerobaculia bacterium
TGCTGACCTTGCCTCAACATCCTCCTAACCGCCAACCGGAAGTGGCTACGATTTTACCTTGGCGGCGGCAACCGCTGCGACGGCCGACGCCACGGCGACCGCTTCTGACCGCATTTTTCGTTTTGCCGACAGCCTCGAACAGGCGTCGGAGGAGCAGGAGAAGGTTGCACAGAGGATCACTACCTGGGTCGCATTCGAGCTCGCCGGTGAGACCTTCGCTCTGCCCGTGGAGCCGATTCGGGAAGTCTTGCGAGTGAGCGGCATCACCCGGGTACCCCACGCACCCAAGCCGATCCGAGGCGTCACCAATCTCCGCGGGCGGGTGATTCCGGTGATCGACCTGCGGCTGCGGATCGATCTGCCTCCGACCCCCATCGATCGCGCGACCCGGATCATCGTCGTGGCCTCCCGCAAGCGGCTCCTCGGGCTGCTCGTAGACGCCGTGCAGCAGGTCGTCCACCTCGACCTGAATCAAGTGCAGCCGCCTCCAGAAGATGTGATGACCCTGCAGTCCGACTACATTTCCGGCGTCTACCACCTCGCCGACAAGCTGGTTCTCCTCTTGAATGTCGACCGGGCTCTGATCGTCCGCGACGATCCTCGGGACGCCGAGCCGGCACAGGGATCGGGGGCGGCATGAGAGCCCGCGGAAGACTCGCAGAAGCGCGATCCCGCAGGGCTCACGATGTCCTCCACGCTTTGTCGGAGCTCCCCGGAACCTCCAACCGCTCGAGATCCATGAAAAAATTCCTTTACTTGCTCTTGTCGGCCCTTCTCTTCGCCGTAGCTCTCGGCCCCCCGGCACCGATCGCTCAGGAGGATGGCGATTTCGTCGTGGTCATCCATGAAGAGAACTCCACGACGTCGATCGATCGAGGTTTGGTCTCCAAGATCTTCCTCAAGAAGGCGAAACGGTGGGACAGCGGAGTCGCCGTCGTTCCTGTCGACCAGACGGAGCAGTCACCCGTCCGCGAAGCCTTTACCCGGAAGATCCACAAGAAGAGCGTCTCCGCCATCAAGAGTTTCTGGCAGCGGATGATCTTCTCGGGTCGCGACGTCCCGCCAGCGGAGCTCGAATCCGATGCAGAGATCCTGAAATTCGTCGCGGGTGAGCCCGGAGCGGTCGGCTATGTCTCGGCGTCCACCGAGCTGAGCGACGGGGTCAAAGAACTATCCATCTCCGAATAGAGAAAGTGACCTCCCCGTTCGAGAACCGGCGCGCCGTTGCCGGGAACGGGGTCGGTCATCAATGAAATCGGCCCTTTCGGGAGCCCCCATGCTCAATTTCAACAACTGGAAGCTCGTCGTCAAAGTCCTGGTCAGTCCCGCCGTGGCGGTGGTGGGCCTGATCTTGATCCTCTTCGTCAACTTCGTCACCGGGCGTGCGGTCAAAGATCTCTCCCTGCAGATCAAGAACGGCTACGGTCCGGGCCTGCAGGCTCTGGCACAGCTGGACACTCACTTCGACAAGCTCACGGTGGAGCTAGCTGCCTGGCTCGAGACACTCGACGCAGACACTGTCGAAGCCTGGAAGCAAGAGATCTCTTCCGATCTGGAAGCCCTCCAGAAAAACCCGACCTTCGATTCGCTGATGAGCGTCGAGGAATTGAAGGTGGCGGTCGGGCGAGAATCGAGGCTCGGAGAGGAAACCGAAGAAGGAGTCGATACTGAACAGAGGCTCGAAAGAGAAGCCGATGCCACGACCGGAATCAACTTCGAGATGATCGACGGGTTTTCCCTGTCGTCCAAAACCCTGCACGAGGAGTTTTTCGATTTCTACGACGCGGTCCACGAAGACTTCAGCTCTGGAATCGCGCTCGCCGACGGCGACCCGTCACAGGTCAGCATCGATTTCAATCTGCTCCAGACCGGAGTCGGGAGATACAAGAGCCTGCTCCAGGCCGTCTCTCAGGCCTACCAGATCAAGATGAATCGTGAGCTCGATGCACTCGTCGAGCGTCAATCCACTGCCCAGGTGACGACACTTGCTCTCAGCGGTGTGGTGCTGGTCGTAATGGGGATCGTAGCGTTTCTTCTCTACTCTTCGGTTTCGCAGCCCATTACCCGGGCAGTGGATATCGCCAATCAGCTCTCCCAGGGCAACATGGAGGCGCAATTTGTTTCCGAAGAACGCACCGACGAGATCGGCCAGCTGTTGATCGCCATGCGATCCATGTTGACCTATCTCCGAGAGATGTCGAACCTGGCGGGTGCTTTCGCCACCGGAGACCTGCGTTCTCAGATCACTCCGAAGTCCGATGCCGACCTCTTCAGCCGCTCCTTCCAGGGCATGGCCAACAATCTGCGGGAGATGATCGGCCGGGTCAAGGTGGCGGCCAACCAGGTGGCGGGAGCCGCCAACCAGATCGCCGCCTCTTCGTCGCAGATCACCCGCGGCGCCGAGTCACAGTCGGCTTCGGCCGACGAAACCCTCTCCACCATGGTCGAGATCGCCGCCCAGATCGACAGCGTCGCCAAGTCCTCCCAGGCCCTGGCCATCAACGTCGACCAGACCTCCTCCTCGATCCAGGAGATGGGAGCTTCGATCGAGGAAGTGGCGAAGAACTCCACCAATCTCCTCACCTCCGTCGACGAAACCTCCTCCACCATCGAAGAGATGGCCGCCTCGATCCAGTCCATCGAGGCCAAGGTCCGGGTGGTCGACGACGTGTCGCGAGAGGCGGCGAACATCGCCAACACCCGTGGCGACGAGCTCTCGAAGATGATCTCCGGTATCGGGACCGCGAGCCAGGACATCGGCAAGATCGTGGGCATCATCGAAGACATCGCCGACCAGACCAACCTGCTGGCGCTCAACGCGGCCATCGAGGCGGCCCATGCGGGGGATGCCGGCCGCGGTTTCGCGGTGGTGGCGGAGGAGGTCAAGCGACTGGCCGAGCGCTCCGTCTCCTCCACCCGTGAGATCGTGCACGTGGTGGACAACGTGCAGTCGGCGACCCAGGAAGCAACCGAGCTGACCCGCGAGATCCTGCGTCAGATCGTCGGCTCGGTGAACCGCACCTCCGAGCTCGTGGGCGAGGTCTACTCCGCGTCCCAGGAACAGAGCGGCGGAGCGGCGCAGATCCTGAGCACCTCGACCCACATGCAGAACGTCACCCGCCAGCTCGCCTCGGCGGCCAAGGAGAAGGCCAACGGCGCCCGCGACATGATGAAG
>CAZMEL010000491.1:0-3148 GCA_964565225.1 uncultured Thermoanaerobaculia bacterium
GACCCCCACCGAAGAGCTGGTGGCGGAGGCCTGGGCAGCGGTGCTCGGAGAGACGGAGCGGCGGATCGGTGCCGACGACAACTTTTTCGATCTCGGCGGCCACTCCCTGCTGGCCACGCGGGCCGTGTCGCACCTGCGCCAGACCCTCGGGGTCGAGCTGCCCCTGCGTGAGCTCTTCGAGGCACCGACGGTGGCGAGCCTCGCCCGGAGGATCGACGACGCCCGTCGGCGCCAGGAGGGGATCGTGGTCCCGCCGCTCGGGTCCGTAGCCCGAAGTGAGGGCCCCGTGCCCCTGTCCTTCGCTCAGGAGCGTCTGTGGTTCCTCGATCGCCTCGAGCCCGGGAGCGCGGCCTACAACATTCCCGCGGCGGTGTGTTTGCGCGGCCCTCTCGAAATCTCCCGGCTCACCGCGGCCCTGGGAGCGATCGTCGCGCGGCACGAGGCCCTGCGCACGGTATTTCGGGAAGCCGAGGGCAAACCCGAGCAGGTGGTGCGCCCGGCGTCCGCCGAATGGGCTCTGCCGCTCGTCGACCTCTCGGCGCTGGAGCCGCGCTCGCGGCAGGCCCGGGCGGCCGAGCTGGCGCGGGAAGAGGCGTCGCGTACCTTCGATCTCGCGGCGGGCCCGCTGGTGCGGGCGACGCTGCTGCGTCGCGATGCAGCGGAGCACCACCTGTTGCTCACGTTCCACCACATCGTCGCGGACGGCTGGTCTCTGGGAGTTTTCGTCGACGAGCTGGCCAACCTGCTGTTGCGGCTCTCGTCGGATTTCGAGACCCGCGGGCCGAAGCTGGCGCCCCTGCCCGTGCAGTATCGGGACTTCGCCGTGTGGCAGAGATCGTGGCTCACCGAGGAGGTGATGGCCGGTCAGCTCGAGTGGTGGAGAGAGCAGCTCGAGGGAATCCCGCCCCTGGAGCTGCCCCTCGACCGGCCGCGGGGTCCGGTGCCCGGGGGGCGGGGTCGGCGAGTCGCCCTGCACCTGGAGCCGGAGCTCACGGCCGGGGTCCGAAGGCTGGCGCGGGACCAGGGGGCCACCGCTTTCATGGTGCTGCTCAGCGCCCTCGGAGCCCTCTTGACCCGGGTCTCGGGCCAGCGCCGCTGGAGCGTCGGCACGCCGATCGCCAACCGCGGTCGGAAGGAGCTCGAGGGGTTGATCGGTTTCTTCGTCAACACCCTGGTCCTTCCCGCCGATCTCGACCGGCTGCCCCGGTCGACCTTCGCGGCTCTCCTGGAGCAGGTGCGGGAGCACACCCTCGGAGCCTACGCCCACCAGGATCTGCCCTTCGAGAAGCTGGTCGAGGCCCTGCAGCCCGATCGTGCGTCGAGCCACACGCCGCTCTTCCAGGTGATGCTGGTCTACCACAACGATCCGGTGGTACCCCCGAAGGTGCCGGGCCTCGAGATGGAGCTGCTGCCGCCGGCAGCCGAGGGCACCACCAAGTTCGACTGCACCGTAACCGTGCTCGACCACGGAGAGACTCTGGAAGGCTATTTCGAATACGACCGCGATCTCTTCGACCACACCCGCATGCGGCGCCTGGTGGGCCATTTCCGGAGCCTGCTCCGCGGCGGGATCGAGAGCCCGGAGGCTGATCTCTTCACCCTGCCGATGCTGGCGCGGAGCGAGCGCTTCCAGCTCCTGGCGGAGTGGAACGACACCTCGCGTCCGCTCGATCCCCTGCCCGCCGACATGCTCGAACAGTTCCGGCAGCAGGCGGCGCGCCAGCCCGACGCCGTGGCCCTGGAGTGGATCCACGGAGAGGCCGGAGCCGCCAGCTACGGCGAGCTGCTGCGCCGGATCGACCACCTCTCCCGCGATCTGCTGGCTCGCGGCATCGCCGCCGAAGATCGGGTCGGCTTGCTGGTGGAGCGCTCGCCGGCCTTCGTGGTGGCGATGCTCGGGGTGCTCGGCGCGGGAGCCGCCTTCCTGCCTCTCGACCCGGAGTATCCACGGGAGCGGCTGGAGTCGATGCTCGCCGACGGGGAGCCGAGGATCGTGCTGGTGGCGGGCACCGCGGCGGTGGCCCTGGGTGAGGAGCTGCGGAGCGGCGAGGGCCCCAACTTCGAGCTTCTGGAGCTCGATTTCGGCGGCCGGGTGCTCGAGCCGGCGCAGGGGAGCTCGCGGCCGCTGCCGACCATCGAGCCCGACCGGCCGGCGTACGTGATCTACACCTCGGGCTCCACCGGCAAACCCAAGGGCATCGTCATGAGCCACGGGCCGCTGGTGAACCTGGCGCGCTGGCAGATGGATCGCTCGGCCATGGGAGTGGGGAGCCGCACGCTGCAGCTGGCCTCTCCCAACTTCGACGTCTCGTACCAGGAAGTGCTCACCAGCCTCGGCTCGGGCGGTACGTTGGTGCTGATCGCCGAGCCCCTGCGTCGTGATGCGGTGGCCCTGGCCGGTCTGCTGCGGGCCACGCGGATCGAGCGGCTGTTCCTGCCCTTCGTGGCCCTCGAGCAGCTCGCCGTGGTGGCGACCTCTCGCGACCTGGTGCCCGAGGCCCTCCGGGAAGTGGTCACCGCCGGCGAGCAGCTGCGCATCACCGAGGCCCTGACGGAGCTCTTCCGGCGGCTGCCCGGCGCTTCCCTGGAGAACCAATACGGCCCCTCCGAGGCCCACGTGATCACCGCCGAGCCCCTGCGCGGCGATCCGGCGCAGTGGCCGCGCCTGCCGGCGGTCGGCCGGGTGATCGACGAAACCCGCATCTACCTGCTCGATCGCCGCATGCGTCCCGTGCCCCCGGGGGTTCCCGGCGAGCTGGCGGTCGGTGGTCGGTGCCTGGCCCGAGGGTACCTGGGACGCGCCGCGTTGACCGCCGCGAGCTTCGTGCCCGATCCCTTCACCGGTGGAGGAAACCGCCTGTACCGCACCGGCGACCTCGTCCGCCAGCTGGGGGACGGCCGCTACGAGTTCCTCGGCCGCATCGACCACCAGGTCAAGATCCGTGGCTACCGGGTGGAGCTGGCCGAGATCGAGGTCGCCCTGGTGGCCCATCCGGAGATCCGCCAGGCGGTGGTCTCGGCCCACGGCACCGGCGGCCAGCGCCGGCTGGTGGCCCACGTCGAGACCTCGGCGGCCCTCGACCTGGCCGATCTGCGTTCCTTCCTCGGCGAGACCCTGCCCGCCTACATGGTGCCGACGAGCTTTGTG
>CAZMEL010000492.1:0-3117 GCA_964565225.1 uncultured Thermoanaerobaculia bacterium
GGCGCAGACCAAGAAAGTCGACGGTCGCACGCTCACGCGGGAGGTGCATAGAAAACTGCGCGAGCGGCGGCTCGCGCGAAAGGGCGAAGAGGCCAGCGAAGATGAAGACGGTGTTGACGAGGGCACTTGGCAGGATGAGCTACTGGAAGTCCTTCAAGCCATGGATCCAATCGCATTCGAACGTCTCTGCCAGAGACTACTCAGGGAGTCAGGATTCATCGAAGTAGAGGTCACGCGTCGTACCGGCGATGGCGGAATAGATGGCAACGGGATCATCCGGATCGGTGGCCTCATCAGCTTCAACGTTCTGTTTCAAAGTAAACGCTACAAAGGCAATATTGGCCCTGACGTCGTGCGGGACTTCCGCGGCGCGATGATTGGCCGGGCCGACAAGGGACTCATCATTACTACTGGCGGCTTTACTCGAGAGGCCAGGAAGGAGGCTACTCGCGACGGAGCGCCTCCTGTGGACCTGATTGACGGCCAACTGCTGGTGGAGAAGCTGAAGGAGCTTCGGCTCGGCGTGTCCACGAAGCAGGTAGAAGAGGTGATGGTGAACAGGGAGTGGTTCGATTCGATCTAAAGCTGCCCGCGCACCCATCCCACCTTCATCTCGGGCTCTGGAATCTGCGGTTGAATCTCCGCGTCGCGGAGCTCTTCGCGCTGAGACCGACCTGACGCTGACGACGCCAGGCTAAACTCCTCGATGAGCAATTCCGCCCACCAGATCGACAGGAGGTTCTCATGGACCCACGATCACGCCAAGATATTGCATCAGGTGGAGCAGGAGCTGGATGGCCTTGCGGCCCGCCGTCTCTCTCCCTACCACATCATACGGCTGTATGAAACGATCTGCCGCCGCCGAGCCGGAGGAGACCACGATGAGAATCAACGCCCGCCTTGATGACAGCCGAGCCAGAAAGCTCGCCTATCTGGCCCGCTCGACGAGCCAGACGACCACTGAGATCGTCACGCGCGCCATTGACCTCTACTACGAGCAAGAGACCGCGACCCGCCGGAACGCCGCGGAAGTGCTTCACTCGGTGGGCTTCGTCGGCAGCGGCAAAGCCTCCCCTGATCTATCCACCGACTACAAGAGCGAGCTACAGGCCATCCTGGCCGAGAAGTATGATCATCGCTGATACAGGCTTCTGGGTGGCGCTCGCCAACCGCAATGACCGCCATCACGCGAGGGCTATGGCCTGGCTCGAAAGACTCGACGAGCCTCTCGTCTGTACTTGGCCGGTCGTTACCGAGACCTCTTACTTGCTGCTTCGCAGAGTGAGCAGCGAAACACAACGGCAATTCCTGGTCCTACGCCGAGAGGGGCTTTCGAGATCTTCGATCTGCTCAAAGACCACTTGGCTCGGATGGTTCAGCTGATGGAGAAGTACGCCGATCTTCCGATGGACCTGGCAGATGTCTCGCTCGTTTTCCTGGCCGAGGATCTCGGCCACGGCAGGATCCTCTCTACGGACGAACGAGACTTTGGTGCCTACAGGTGGAAGCAACACGAGCCCTTCGAGAATCTCCATTCTCCTGGATCCTGACTCGCTCGAGCTCACCCCCAAGAGAGCCTGAATCGCCAGCGGCTGCGCAGTTACGGCCTGCTCGCCAGCCGGCACTGTCACGGCCAACCTCGAGACTGTCGCGACCTTCTGGGCTGCGGACCTCGATCAGGTTCGGTTTCGAGAGGCGCGAGTCAAGCTCGCGATATAATCGGTATGGTAACGAGGGATTGAGGAATTGAGGCGAAGAATCTACATCGAGACGACCATTCCGAGCTTCTACTTCGAGGGCCGCCCTGAGCCCGAGATGGTGGCAAGGCGCGCCTGGACCCGGGAGTGGTGGGCGGTTGCAACGACTCGTGATGAGGTCGTGACCAGTGAAGCCGTCCTGGAAGAGCTCGGAGCCGGCGATCATCCCAATCAAGAGGATTGCCTGGAAATGGTCTCCGAGCTTCCACTGCTAGCCATTGAGCCCGCCATTGCCGAGACCGTAGCGGCGTACATTTCCCACAAGCTCATGCCGCGGGATCCGGGTGGCGATGCTCTGCATCTGGCTCTAGCTTCTCATTACCGATGTGACTTCCTCGCGACCTGGAACTGTCGTCATCTCGCGAACGCGAACAAATTCGATCATGTGCGCCGGGTCAACGGCATTTTGGGTCTGTTCGTCCCATCACTCGTGACCCCGCTCGAGTTGCTAGGAGAGAAAGATGGAGAAGGTGGATACGAAGGCTGAGGATCCGATTGATCGAATCCGGCGTACGAGGCACGAGATCTCGGCCAGACTCGACCACGATCCGGTCAAGCTGGTCGAGCACTATATGGAGCTCCAAAAAAGGCATGCCTCACGACTGATCACCTCGCCGGGGCCATCTGTTCGGAAATTCGCGTAACACTGACCTGGAGCTAAGGCGCGTAGGTAGGTACCTCGCTCAGATCGAGCACGCTGGACGGATGGACTAGAGCCGGGCTGCCGCGCCAGCCTTTGACACCCCTTACACCCGATCCTCCCAAGAATGCCCGGAAAGGAGGATCCCCGATGACCCAAGCCCAATTTCCGCCCCACCTGACCGCCCTCTCTCTGCTCCAGCTCTTCGCCCAGGCATGCCCGGGCCACAACCCACTTCCGATCGAAGCCACCCGGGGCTTGACCTGGCCTCAGGCGTGGACGCTACCCGATCTTGACGAAGCGGAGATCACCCGGCTGGTGCACAGTTTCGTGCTGAGCGTGCGGGCCTTCGGTGGCCTGGCCGGCCTGAGTGACGAGGAGGCGGAGCAATTCGCCGAGCTGGTGGCCCGGGCGATCATGGGCCCGGCGTCGGAGACGGCGGCCGAGCGGATGAAGCCGGAGCGGATCCAATGACGGCGGTGTTGGAGAGTCGTACGGAGCTCGACACCGTCTCGGCTCCGGACACGCCGGCAGCTGCGCTGATAGAGGCGGCGAAGGTGTACCTCTCCACCCGCCGGGCCGCGGAACGCCACCGGACGGCGGCCGCGGCGATCAAGAAGGCCGTACATGGCGAGACGCTGGTGGATCTTGGCCTGGGGCTGGTAACCGGGATCTGGCGGAAGCGCCAGGCATACCGGCTACCGGTCGACGTGGCGGAGA
>CAZMEL010000493.1:0-3110 GCA_964565225.1 uncultured Thermoanaerobaculia bacterium
CTGTACAAATACTGGTTTTCGGTGACGCAGGTGGAGCAGCGCCGCCGCTTCGAAGACGACCTGGCCCTTCGCCGCCGCGCGGGGCTGCCCGAGGTTCCTCTCGACGAGTTCCTCCTGGCGGCGCTGGCACACGGGCTTCCCGCGAGTGCGGGAGTTGCGCTCGGGGTCGATCGTCTGCTCATGTTGCGTACCGGCGTCGAGCACATTCGGGACGTGCTGGCGTTCCCCATCGATCGCGCCTGAGGGATCAACCGGCCGAGAGCTCCTCGAGGCTCAGCCCCCAGCGCCGGGCGAAGTCGTAGAGGCCCCAGCAGACGAAGGTGGTCCACAAGCCGTTGACGGCGAGGCTCGTTCGCACCTGGAACCGGCGGAGGGCGTGGTCGCTGGCGGAGCCCCAGAGGCCCTGCTCCCGTTCCTCGCCGAGTCGATACCCCAAGGCCTCGAGGGCGAGTTGCCGCTGCCGGAGGGTCCACAGAGGGGTCCAGACATCGGGAACGTCGGTGCCGTAGAGCGCGCGCAGAACCCGGGCGAAGGGAAAGGCCACGACATCGAGCTTGTAGGTCGGGCAGAGGTCGTGGTGCCCGTGATGGTCCCTGGGGCCAATGTGTGGCCAGCGCCGAAGAATCCGTCGCCCGATCTCGATCACCATCTCCAGCTGCTCCTCGCTCCAGGGGTGAATGCGAAGCTCTCGCTGGCCATCGGGGCTCGCGGCGAGGATCCAGTCGGGACCCGCCGGCACACCTTCCCGAGCGTAGCCGATGTGGACCATCTCGACTCCGACCGTGGTCCGGGCGCCCTTGGATTCGGGACCGTCGAAGAGGGCTCCGTCCCAGCGCAGGAGCTGGTTCTTGCCGGCGTGCCAGCTCTGGTTCTCGAGCGACACATAGCGGTGGACCCCTTCCCGGCGATCTCTACCGATCGCGAAGTGGGCCGATGCCTGGCCTCGGCGCAGGGCATCGGCCCCACCGAGCAGGCGGTCACACTCGGCCAGATCCGTGGTGGCGGTCCAATGCCAGGTAACTCCGTGGGGCCTGGAGCCGGTGACTGGCGGCCAGCCGGAGGTCACGGCGTGACCTTCTTCCAGGGGGATCAGGAAACGGTTGTCGATCTCGAGTTGCATGAGGTGCCGATTGAGTGCCGAGGGTTTGCCGCTCGGGCTCGTGCCGAGCATACCGAAAGGTGAAAGTGGGCGGGGCGGGCGTCGGGAACAAAACTGCGGCCCTTGCTTCGAGACTTGAGCCCGAAGGTGTGCTACAGTTAAGTGGGGTCATTCAGCTTTGTTTCTTTTTCCGGATTCGAATTGCCGCGACCGCGGCGATTCGGAATGAGTCACGTATCCCCTCGAAGGCTCGAATCCGGGTCACTATCAAGAGGTGTGGACCAATGAGTGAGCCAACCAGCGAAAGGACCAACAAGTTCTACTCGTGTGCGATCGAGCTGACCCTCGATCTGCTCTCGGGAAAGGGAAAACCGGCACTTCTTCGCCACCTCGCCAATGGTGTGGCCGGTGCCGGGGAGCTCAACCGGGCAATGCCACTCTCCGGCCCGAGAATGATGAACTTCTTGCTTCGAGAGCTCGAGCGGGATGGTCTGGTCGAGCGCTCGGTACGGTCCGAGGTGCCCCTGCGGGTGGAGTACACCTTGAAGGAAGAGGGTCGGCGACTCGCAGACATGTTGGGAGAGATGTCGCGGTTCGGTGAGTCCTACGCCGCGGACCACCAGATCGAGCTCCTGTCCGACGACGACCCCGGCGAAGATCTGCGGAGCCGGTCCGCTTCGTGAGTGGCCGAGGCTCGATCAGAGCTTGGTGCCGCAGAATTTACAGTACCGCGCGTCGAAGTCGTGTCCCTCGGCGCAGCACCGCCGGCAGGATTGGGTCGAGACCTTGGGGCGACGAGCATTGGCCAGCTCGACGGTGACGATACCGGTCGGGACCGCGATGATGGCATATCCGATGATCATCACCGAGGAGGCGAAGAGCTTGCCCGGAACCGTCTGGGGAGCGATGTCGCCATAGCCGACGGTGGTCAGGGTGACGATGGCCCAGTAGATCGCCAGCGGAATGCTGGTGAAGCCGTTCTTCTCTCCCTCGATCAGGTACATGGCCGCACCGATGATCAGCACCAGGGTGAGGACCGTTCCCAGGAAGACGATGATCTTGCGAGTGCTGGCGCGGATCGCCGCCTGCAAGAGCTGACTCTCGCCGACGAAGTGGGCCAGCTTCAGGACGCGGAAGACCCGCAGCAGGCGCAACGCACGGATCACGATCAGGCTCTGAGTGCCCGCCACCAGCAGACTGAGATAGGTGGGTAGGATCGACAGCAGGTCCACGAGCCCGAAAAAGCTCTTGGCATATCGTCCGGGTCGGTCGACGCTGAACAGGCGGAGCAGATACTCGAAGGTGAAGAGGAGGGTGAAGAACCACTCGATTCTCCGTAGCAGAGGGCCGTGGGAGGCTCGGAAGGCGGGCACGCTCTCGAGGACCACGGCCACGACGCTCGCCATGATGGCGCCCAGCAGAGCGAGGTCGAAGGCCTTGCCAGCGGGGGTATCGGCTTCGAAGATGATCTCGTGCAGCCGGTGCCGTTTCTGCTTCCAGCTGATGGTCTCGGGCTCGCTCACGGCTCTCTCGCTTTCAGCAGGCGGGCCGCCTCCCGACCTTCCGTCGAGCGAGGGGCGAGAGCGACGGCGGTTTCCAGGGCACGCCGCCCCTCGTCGATCTGGCCGCGTCGCAAATGCGCCTGGCCGCGCAGGAGCCAGGCCAGGGGCCAGCCGGGAACGAGGTTCGTCGCGGCTTCGAAGTGTTCGGTCGCTGCCGTCGGCTCTCGGGTCTCCAGGAGCTGGCCGAGGCGGAGATGGAGGGCGGCGCTGTCGGTCTCCGCTTCTACCCCGCGGCGCAGGAGTCGGAGCTCTTCTTCGGGACGATTTCCGCGATGGGCCATCTCCGCCAGGCCGAGCCAGGCCCCGGCGAGCCTCGGGTTCAGCTCCAGGGCGAGCTCGTACTCACGTTTCGCCTCTTCCCCTTCTCCGATTCGATCCAGGGCTTCGGCGAGGCGAAGGTGCACGAAATCCAGCCGGGGATTTCGCTCGGCGGCCCGACGCAGCACCTT
>CAZMEL010000494.1:0-3000 GCA_964565225.1 uncultured Thermoanaerobaculia bacterium
CAGGAACAAAAACTACTCGTGGAAACTTCACCGAACTTTCCGCACGGGCCACTAGCAGCTACAGACGTCGGGCAGGGTGCACTCGGGCTCGGGCTTGCACAGAATGGGAAGCTGCTCGATCGGTGTGCAGGTCTCTCCCGGGCCGCAGGGCTCCGTTTCACAGGAAACACAGCTCTTGCTGCAGACCAGGGTCGGGTATCGGCACACCTCATCCACCTCGCAGAGCACCGGGCTCTGGTGGAGAGGCACACACGAGCCACTCCCACAGTCACTATCGTCTTCACAGATCGAGCAACCGGTACAGGACGCGAAACGGACCTCGCCGAAAAGCTCGTCGGGGAGCCGGAGCAAGGAGGTGCCGGCGAGCCGGCTCGACGCACCACAATCGGCGAGTCTCTCTTCCGCTTCGCCACCGGCCACCTCTCGAGCGGAGGTTTCTGCAAGGCTGAACGACGCAAGCACGCACCACCCGAAGGCCAGAGGGACGAAGATCACGAGACGCAGATTTTTCAGCATTTTTCCTCCTGTCGTTCTCTCGTCGCCGAATCCCACCGGCTCCTCGGGGCGTTTTCTCCTACAGCGCCAGCGGGAAGAAGGAGACGTCGGTGTCGAGGGGGCTCTGCAGGCTTCGCAGATCCTCGACATAGGCCAGCAGCTCGTCGTCGCTCTCGATGGCGAGATGAGACTCGAGCTCCTCGGATCCCGGGAAGTGGTCGAGGCCGCGGCGCCAGGCCTCGCGGGCCTTCCGGTACTCCCCGGCCTTGGCCCAGGCCTGGCCGAGGGCCACGTGGACCCGCTCCTGGTACTCGCTCGCCGCCGGCTCCAGCTCGACACATCGGGCGAGATCCTGGGCGGCGTCTTCGGAGTGGCGCAGGGCTCTCGGCCAGTGCAGGTGGTTCATGCCCCGGGCGTAGAAGGCCAGCCAGGAATCGGGAGCCTGCTCGAGCACCCGGTCGGCGGCATCGAGGCCCTTCTTCGCCAGGCTCCCCTTGCAGACGATGGCGGCGAGCCCTCCACAGGTGGGGATCTTGTCGACATAGGCCAGAGAGAGATGCACACCGACCTGTGCGCTGGCTTCCTCGCTGGCGGAGACCGTGGGAGTCTCCGCCAGGGCGGTCAGGAACTCGATGCCCCGGTCGTGCTCGCCGAGATCGGCAGCCCGCTTGCGGTACAGGCTCAACAGGGCGTGGTCCGGCGGCTGGCTTCGCAGCTGGCCTTCGAGCTCCGCCAGCTGGGCCTCGATCTCCTCGGGAGAGGCCTGGCGCACCGGAGCCTCGGCGGTCTGCGTGCTGGTGGTGGGGGTCCAGGACGGGGCCGCGAGATCGATCTTGAAGTCCTTGGCGTAGTGGGACGGGTCCTGGCGGAGGGTCACGTACTGGTCGACCGTCACGTCTTCGAGGTACTGGTATCCACCGTCGGGCCAGCGCACCTCCACCAGGTCGATGCTCTCGGCCGAGCCGAGGCCGAAGTGCAGCCGCGGGTCGCTCTGCCCGGAGAATCCGTTGCCGCCCTCGCGCTCCCGCACCAGGAGCTTGCCACCCACCTGCAGGGTCACACGGGTACCCAGGCCGTCGCGATTGACGTCGGGTAGCGCCGGATCGGTTTCCAGTGAGATCCCGAGCCAGTGTCGGCGCTGCTGGGGTTGGTTGGCGAAGAGCTGGGGCGGTTGGCCCTGGTTGGCGATGAAGACGTCGAGGTCGCCGTCGTTGTCGTAGTCGAGCACGGCAATGCCGCGTCCGTCGCGATCGCTGTCGAGGCCGAGGGCCGCCGCGTGCTCGGTGAAGGAATACAGGCCATCGTTGCGCCACACCCGGGTTTTCTCGTAGCCCGAGAAGGAACGATCACCAATCGGCGGCCAGTTGCGGGTGTCGGTGGAGTCTTCGCCGACCACCGTCCAGGAGGCGAGGTCGTACCAGTAGCTCTCCTCCGAGCCGCTGATGAAGCCGTTGACCGCGATGATGTCGAGATCGCTGTCGTTGTCGTAGTCGAAGAACTTGGCACCCCAACCCCAGCCCCCGTCGTACGTCCCCGACTCCAGGCTGATGTCGGTCAACCGCACACGGCGGCCGTCGCCGGGCCCCTGGTTGAACCACAACATATTGCCTTCTTGCAGGTACTCGGCGGTGGTGATGTTGGCGACGTAGACGTCGAGCCAGCCATCGTTGTTGAAATCGCCGAAGTCGACGTTCATACCCTTCTTGGTGTCGAAACCCATGGCTTCTTCGGTGACATTGGCGAAGGTGTGGTCGTCGTTGCCGAGAAAGAGCTGGTCGGGGCCGAAATCGTTGGCGCAGTAGAGATCGGGGATGCCGTCGGCATCGAGGTCACCGGCCCCCACGGCCAGGGTCCAGCCCGCGTCGTCGAGACCGAGCTCGACGGCCTTTTCCCGAAACGTGCCGTCGGCCTGCTGATGGTAGAAGAAGTTCCGGCCGCCGTTGCGGGACGTCTCGAAATCGTCGTGCATGATGCGGGTGTCTTCGAGATTCCACAGGTCGACTTCCTTGAAATAGTTGCCGACATAGATGTCGAGGCGTCCGTCCCGATCGTGGTCGAGGAAAACCGCCGCGTTGCCGTTGGCCCAGTCGGTGCCGGCGGAGCCGTCGGCTCGGCGGAATCGCTCGGCGGTCACCTCTTCGAAGGTCCCGTCGCCGAGGTTGCGATACAGGGAATCCCGACCCCAGCGCACCAGGTAGAGGTCGGGCCATCCGTCGTTGTCCACGTCGCCCCAGACGGCGTCCATGCTGGTTCCCTTCTCGCCGTTGGCATCGGCGAGGCCCGCCTGTGCCCCGACTTCCTCGAAGGTCCCGTCACCACGATTGCGGTAGAGGTAGTTGGGCTCTCCCTTGCGCGAGTTGGTGGCGAAGAGATCGACCCAACCGTCCCGGTCGTAGTCGCTCACCGCCACGGCGGCACCGACACTCGCCATCCAAGACATGATGTTGGAGATCGCGGAGTCCAGCTCGGGTTTCGAATGGCGATGATCGATGCCCGCCTGCTGCG
>CAZMEL010000495.1:0-2998 GCA_964565225.1 uncultured Thermoanaerobaculia bacterium
TCCAGGAGGCGAGCCGCCGGCCCGACCTTCTGGCTCAGGTGCCCTACTGGCGAGGGCTGCTGCGGCAACCTCGGGGCTCCCTGCCGGCCGACGAGCTCGCGTCCGAGGGCCGGGCCCCTCGGGCCGGGCTGTTCACCGGCCGGCTATCCCGAGCCGCCACCCGGCGCCTGGTCAAGGAGCGGAAGGGGCTCGGAGACTCACGGATCGAAGAGGTTCTGCTCACCGCCCTCGCCCGGACGTTTCAGAGCCGGACCGGCTCCTCGGCCCTTCTCCTGGAGCTGGAGGGCCACGGCCGCGAAGACCTGGTTCCCGGCGCCGACCTCACCCGCAGCGTGGGCTGGTTCACCACCACGTTCCCGGCGCTTCTCGACCTGGGGAGATCGCGCAATCTCCGCCGGCAGCTGTCCTTCATCGCCCGGGGCCTGCGGGAGATTCCCTGGCGCGGCGCCGGCTTCGGGCTGTTGCAATATCTCGCGCCGTCTTCCCCCGAAATCGAAGAGCTGCGGGCCCTGCCGTCACCCCGGGTCAGCTTCAACTTCCTCGGCCAGGTCGACAGCATGCTCGCCGGCTCTCGACTGCTCGCTCCCGCCTCCGAGAATCCGGGCCCGGAGCAGGGAGACGAGGGAAGCCTCGGCCACTGGATCGACATCAATGCCCGCATCCGTGGCGGCCGGCTGGAAGCCGACTGGTCCTACGACCCCGGACGGCTCCGGCCCGACACCGTCCACAACCTGTCGCGCGGCTTTCTGCGGGAGATCCGCGCTCTGCTCGCAGCGGGCGCGGCAGCCGAGGAGCCCTCGCTCGCAGCGCCTCCCGGCGAGGGCCTGGCGGATGCCCCTGCCGCCGGCCGGGAAGGGACGTCGTAGCCCTCGACCATCCGCAGCAGTCGATGGACCGATGGATCGTCGCTCAGCTCGAAGGCACCGGCGACCGACACCCACCGCAGGTCTTTCGATTCCTCGCTGACCCGCGGCGGCAACGCCCGGGTCACCACCACCAAGAAGCGACAGTCGTAGTGATCGTGCGCCGGCTCGCCGGGCCGGGCGGGGATGGGATGGATATCGAGATCGACGATCTCGGGGATCACCCGCAGCTCGTCGATCCCGCTCTCCTCGCGGGCCTCGCGAAGGGCCACGGCGGCCAGATTGGCGTCGCCATCGCAGTGCCCACCCACCTGGAGCCAGCGATCCAGCTTCCGGTGATGATGTAGGAGCACCTCGCCACCCTCCAGCTCCACCACCAGGGCCGAAGCGGTCAGGTGCCCCACCCGGCAGCTGCGCCGATGGGCGTCTTCCGGATGCCCGTCGACGAATTCGAGCATCGCCGAGCGGATCTTGTCCTGCTCGGCGCTCGGGGGTCGGTATTGCTCCAGGTAGCCGCGAGCCACGTCCAGGTCTTGGGTGGCTCGCAGGTCGGCATGGTCGGCCGCAACGCTCCGGGCGAAGGCCGTTTCGAGACGAGACGTCGAAGGGCTCATGGCGGCTCCAGGTCGTGGCCGCATTGTATGTCACTCGGAGTGCTCGTGGTCTTGGCAGGTCCCCGGGTGAGCCCGGGGCTGCCACAGCCATCGCGGGCCCCCTTGCCGGCACGGCGATGGGGGGCGCCGGCAAGGAGACCCGCGGCGAGAACGGGGTCAGAGGTCAGAGTGGGGGGGAACCAACGCGATCCGGAGCTCGTCGGCCAGAGCCCGGGGGGCTCTTGCTATCGAGGGGATTCGCAGGCTCTAGGCACCGGCTTCGGGCCGCCGGGCCAGACGCCTCTCCGTACATCCGGGAACCAACCCGCCGAAAACTCCGTCCGTGGAAGCTGATCCCTCCCTGTCCGCGGTCGGCTCGCAACGGGTGCCCAACGCATGTTCTACTCTTTTCCCGTAGATCAAAGAGCTCTGGGTCCGGACCCGAGGTCACCTCGTCGAGGGTCATCGGGTCTGGACGAGTACCAGAACGATCGGATCGGTGCTGCAGGGCGCGGTCGAAAGCCTCTCTACCCAACTGCGGACCACCAATAGATCCATGCAGTACCGGGTGAAAAGAATGATGATGCAGGTTCTCATTGCAGGCTTTCGATACCGACGATCTGCGGCCTCGCTCTCTCCGCCCCTCACCGAACCGGCGCTCGCCTCGTCGAGTTTCGATTTTCAAAATAGCCGGCCAAAATCACGGAGTAGATAACGACCGCGGAAAATTGCGATCTTTCTCCTGGAAGAGGATTCCCGCGTGGTAAAAGAGTCCGGTGGAGCCCGACTTCCGGCCTGCGCGGGAGCCCTCGAGGTCCGGACGCCAACCCACATGCCCACGGGAGTTTCTGCAACGTGTCTTCGATCTTCCCCAGCTACACCCTCGCCGACGCCCTGGTTCTGGTGCTGGGCCTCGCCCTGCTCGCCCGAGGCCGCAAGCTCTACTGGCTCGCCCTGGGGGGTCTCGGCTTCCTCTTCGGCCTCTGGCTCGCCCGCTTCTTCGTCGACAGCATGACGCAGGGGCTCGAGCTCGGGCTGGCCTTCCTGCTCGGCATTCTCGGTGCCTTCCTGGCCATCAGCGTGCAACGGCTGGCCATCGCCGTGGGAGGGTTCCTCGCCGGAGGCTTCGGAGGGTTCTGGCTGGCCGGCGCCCTGAGCCACATTCTGCGCTGGCAGAGCGAGCTGGGTTTCTGGATGATCGCGGCTCTCGGCGCTCTCGTCGGATTGTTCTTCGCCGCAACCCTCTTCGAGGCGGCCCTGGTCATGGTGTCGTCGTTCGTCGGCGCGGCCCTCGTGGTCGGGCGAAGCGACTTCGAAGCGCCGCAGAGCTCCTGGTTCTTTCTCTTCCTTCTCTGCCTCGGGCTCCTGATGCAGTCCCGCAGGGAGCGTCGGGCTCCGCCGAAGAAGGAATGAGCCCGGCGCCAGCGGCCCCCTTTCACTCGATGAAGGTCGGCACGGGAAAGACCAGCACGCTGCGCCGAGAGCCCGGCTTGCCCGCGAGGTAGGCGTTGGGCTGATCGAAGCCGGCGATCTCCCCCACCT
>CAZMEL010000496.1:0-2987 GCA_964565225.1 uncultured Thermoanaerobaculia bacterium
CTACCGCGCCGGCAGCGTCGACGAGGCCCTCGCCCTGCTCGGTCAGCACGAAGACGCCAAGCTGCTGGCCGGCGGCCACAGCCTGCTGCCGATGATGAAGCTGCGCCTCGCCCTGCCCCCCGCCGTGATCGACATCGGCCGGCTGGCGGAGCTGCGGGGCATCGAGGTCTCCGGCGGACGCCTGCACATCGGCTCCCTGGTCACCCACGGGGAGGTCGCCACCTCCGAGGTGGTGCGCCAGCATGCGCCCGTTCTGGCCGAGGCCGCGGCCCACATCGGGGATCCCCAGGTACGCCACAAGGGCACCGTGGGCGGCAACATCGCCCACGCAGATCCCGCTTCCGACCTGCCGGCGGTGCTGCGCGCCCTCGGCGCCACCGTGCACCTGCGCGGAGCAGGCGGCTCCCGCTCCGCCGCGGCCGACGACTTCTTCGTCGGCCTGCTGGAGACCCTGCTCGAGGAGCACGAGATCCTCACCGGGGTCGAGCTGCCGGTGGCCGGCCCGGGCCACGGGGGTGCCTACCTCAAGGTGGAGCATCCGGCGTCGGGGTATGCGGTGGTGGGAGCCGCCGCGGTGGTGACCCTCTCCGGCGACTCCTGCACTTCCTGCCGGCTGTGTTTCAACGGGGTCTCCGCCACGCCCCACGACGCCACCGGGGTTTCTTCGCTGGTGGGCGGCGACCTCGGCGACGACGCCATCGCATCGGCCCTCGACGGTCTCCGGATCGAGGATCCCCTGTCGGACCTTCACGCTTCGGGCGAGTACCGGGTCCACTTGGCGAAGGTCTACGGACGCCGGGCCCTGCAACAAGCCCGCGACCGGGCCGCGGGTGGCTGACGACACGCTCCCCGGCAGCCTCGATCCCGGCCACCGCCGGTCGCGACACCCCCGTGCTCCGACCACGGTGGCCGGGCTCACCGAGGCCCTCGCCGACACCCTCTACTTCGCCGAGCACAGCCTGGCGACGGCGATCTTCCTCTCGCTGCACCTCGGCAAGCCCCTCTTCCTCGAGGGAGATGCCGGGGTGGGCAAGACCGAGGTCGCCAAGGCCCTCTCTCGCCTCCTCGACACCCGTTTGATCCGCCTGCAGTGTTACGAAGGGCTCGACGTCGCCCAGGCCGTCTACGAGTGGGACTACAGCCGCCAGATGCTACAGATCCGCCTGCTCGAGGCCGCGGGCCGTCCAGAGGCCGAAGCCACGCGCCAGAGCCTCTTCCACCGCGATTTCCTGCTCGAGCGCCCGCTGCTGCAGGCGATCACCGCCGAGGGCACACCGCCGGTGCTGCTGATCGACGAGCTCGACCGCGCCGACGAAGAGTTCGAGGCCTTCCTGCTCGAGCTGCTCTCCGACTTCCAGGTCACGGTGCCCGAGATCGGCACCCTCCGTGCCACCAACCCACCGGTGGTGGTGCTCACCTCCAACCGCACCCGCGAGATCCACGACGCCCTGCGTCGGCGCTGTCTCTACCACTGGGTCGACTACCCCGACCTCGACAAGGAGCTGCGCATCGTCCGCGCCCGCTGCCCCGGCGCCGCCGAGCAGCTCTCGCGGCAGGTGGTCCGATTCGTCCAGACCCTGCGCCAGGAAGACCTCTACAAACGCCCCGGCGTCGCCGAGACCCTCGACTGGGTCGCCGCCCTCGACGCCCTCGACCAGCGCGCCCTCACCCCCGAGAACATCAACGACACCCTCGGCGCGCTGCTCAAATACCAGGACGACATCGCCCAGGTCCGCCGCGGCGGCGTGGAGGCTCTGCTGGACCGCTCCCGCGAGGAGTGAAGGCCGATCAGGTGCCACGCCAGCCGGAGGGATCGTCATCAGGCCAGCCCCAGCTCGCGAGCCCGCAGAGCGGCGCCGGTGCGGTCGGAGACCTGGAGCTTGGCGAGGATCTGGGTCATGTGGTTCTTGACCGTGCCCTCGGCCAGGTGCAGGCGGCGGGCGATCTCGCGGTTGCTGCGTCCGGCCACCAGCTCGGCGAGCACCTGCATCTCGCGCTCGGAGAGAGGCTCCGGCAACGCGGTGGCGGCCTGCGCGGGCGATGTCCCCGGCGCCAGGCGGCTGAGCTCGGCCAGGACTTTCGAGGTGATCGACGGCTGGAGGTACGACTCGCCCCGAGCCACCGCCGTGATCGCCTCGATCAGCTTCTCGGGGGAGGTGTCCTTCAACAGGTAGCCGGCGGCTCCGGCGCGCAGGCCCTCGAAGACATCGTCGTCGTCGTCGAAGGTGGTGAGCACCAGGATGCGGAGGCCGGGATCGGCGGTGAGGATCCGCCGGGTGGCTTCTACCCCGCCCAGGTTCGGCATCCGCAGATCCATCAGCACCACCTGGGGCCGCATCTCGGCGGCGAGGGCAACGGCCTCGACACCGTCCGACGCCTCGGCGATCACCTCGACCTCGGGAAAGGTCGAGAGCAGGGTGCGGAGCCCCTCTCGGAACAGGCGCTGGTCGTCGACCAGGAGCAGCCGAATCGGAGTCATCCCGGTGCTTCCACCTGCAGGGCCAGCCCCTCCCCCGCCGCGGTGCAAATCCGCAAGCTGCCGCCGACCTGGCGAACCCGCTCCTCGAGCCCCAGGAGACCGAATCCGCCGCGGGTGTCGTCGGCGCCGCGGCCGTGGTCGGCGATCTCGAGGGTGACCGTCTCTCCATCCCGGTAGTCGAGCGAAAGCCGGGCGCGGTCGGTCCGGGCGTGTTTGCGGACGTTGGTGAGCCCCTCCTGGGCGCTGCGGAAGAGGGTGAGCTCGGATCGTGGAGGCAGGGCGCGGGAGGTCCCGAGGATCTCGAGCTCCACATCGACCCCGGCGTCACCACTGCTGGCCGCCAGGCGCTCCAGGGCCTCCGAGAGGGTGCGGCCGTCGAGGGGTGATCCGCGCAGCGCGGCCACCGAACGGCGCACCTCGGAGAGCCCTTCGCGGGTCAGGCCGCGGGCGGTCTCGACGGCGCTCCGGGCGCGCTCCGGGTCGCGATCGAGCACCGCCCGGGCCGCCT
>CAZMEL010000497.1:0-2976 GCA_964565225.1 uncultured Thermoanaerobaculia bacterium
GCCCCAGAGACCCACGACGAGCAGGCCCCACCATCGCCTTCGAGGAGCTCCGGCGATTTTTCTCACCGGCCGTGCGAGCCTTCTCATCGAGAAATCCTCACCCGATTCTCCTCACGAAAAAGCGGCATCCAGGGTCCTGCGCCGCAGGATCAATCCGGCGATCACCGGCGCGCCGAGCAGCGCGGTCACGGCGTTGAGCGGCAAGACCTCTTCGCGCCCGGGCAGCTGAGACACCAGGTCTGCGACCAGGGCGATGCAGCTGCCGCAGAGAGCGGTTGCGGGCACCAGCAGCCGATGGTCGCTGGTGTGGAAGATCCCTCGTGCTAGGTGTGGAACCGCCACACCGAGGAAGCCGATCGGCCCGCAGAAGGCCGTGGTGGCCCCCGCCAGAAGAGCGGTGCTCGACAAGATCAGAGCCCGTGCCGGCACCATCGCCACGCCGAGGCTGCGGGCGTGGCTCTCCCCCAGGAGCAGGGCATTGAGCGCCTTCGCCGCTCCCACCGCCAGGAGCCCCCCGAGCAGTAGCGCCGGAGCCAGGACCCGGAGCTGGCTCCAGGTCACCCCGGCGAAGCTGCCGAAGGTCCAGGTGACGTACGCCTGAATTCGCTCCGCCAGGCTGAAATGCATCAAGACCGTCACCAGAGCGCTCGTGGCGTAGCCGAAGAGAACGCCGAGGATCAGCAACGTGAGCGACGAAACCCGGCGTGCGGCGATCAACACCAACAGCAACACCGCCCCCGAGCCGGCACTGGCGGCCACCACCACTCCGGCGTCGCCGAGCGGTCCGAGGCCGCCGAGCAGGGTGGCGGCGCCTCCCGCCGAGAGCACCACCAGCGCCACACCGAGGCTGGCGCCGGCACTGATACCGAGCACGTAGGGCCCGGCCAGTGGGTTGCGAAACAGGGTCTGCATCATCAGTCCGCTCACTGAAAGTGCCGCCCCGACGAGCAGAGCGGTCACCGCCTTGGGCAGGCGGAAATGTTTCACGATCGGGCCCCAGGCAGGAACCGATGGCTCGCCGCCGACCAAGATCGTGACCACCTCTTGCAGCGGCACCCGCACCGATCCCAACGAGAGATCGAGAGCCAACAGGGCGAGCGTGGCGGCCAGCAGCAGGAGCAGACGCTGCCAGGGCATTTTCAACCGCCCTCCGGGGCCGGGCGCTCGAACCCGAGCCGACGGTGGAAATAGAGCTCGTGCTCTTCCTGCAGCCCCGGATGGAAGAGCTCGACCCAGTCGGCCAGCACCAGGTCGGGCCGCGAGGTTCCGGTTTCCCAGTAGTCGTTGCCGCCGGTGGCGTTGACCCGCGCATCGTGATTGAACACGTCGCCCGATCGAAAAGAAGCGAACAGAGCCAGACGTTCGTCGATCGCCCGCAGCTCGTCGAGAGAGGCACATAGGCACGGATGCAGCCACAGGTCGGCCTTGCCGGCCCGAGCGAAAACGGATTCCAGCCCCAGGGGCACGCTCCCCTCTTCCGGACGTTCCGCCCACGGATGCTCGGCACCGGCATCGGCCAGCAGACGGGCCACGAACGATCGCCCACCCGGCACGTACCAGGTACCCTGGATCGGCCCACCGAAGAGCACTCGTGGGCGATCGTCGGGTGCAATCTCCTCCCGGACCCGCCGGGCCAGCTCCAGGTACCTCGACTCCACCTCCGAAAAAGCCTCTTCGGCTCGGGCTTCCGCGTTGAAGAACAGAGCCGTGATCTTGAGCCACTCCGCACGGCCGAGAGCCGAGGTCTCGAGGAACGAGGGAACCAGGGCGACCGGCACCCGGAGCTCCTGCAGCTTGGCCAGCAGTCCGAGCTCCAGGTCTCCGGGGTTGTCCATGAGCAACAGATCGGGACTCGCCGCGGCCACCAGCTCCAGGTTGAGCTTCGAGCCACTCCCGACTTCGAGCAGCTCTCCCGCTTCGATTCGACGACGGATCTCCGGAGAGATCACGTAGTCGAATTCGTCGTGCCCGAGCAGACCGTCGACCAGGCCGAGGGTCACCACGTGTGGGAGCTCCGTGGTCGAGGTCGTGATCAGGGTGCGGGCGGGAATCTCGAACGTGGCGTACCCCTCGAAACCCTCGGGCCTCGGAGCGCCACACTGCACCAGCAAATAGCTCAAGCTCTTCTCCGCCCCCGGCCAGGGCCGGTGGATCTCCACGACCTTGTAGTGGCCGAAGTACTGCACCGAGACCTGCTCCACATGCCGCAGGCTCACCTTCTCGGGGAAGTAGTCCCGCCCCGGCTCGAAGCTCTCGATACAACCCCGGCTCGCCCCATCGACCGGCGAGCCCTCGGGCGAGGGGCCCGACATCGGGTCACCGGCACAGGCCCAGAGCAGGCCCAATGCCAGCCCGAGAGAGCCGGCCCCCCGGAATCGTCTACAGATCTCGGCCACCATTCTCGACCACCATGGCGGGAAACGTGACAGCCCCTTTCCCCGCTTGTCAATACCGGGCCGTCGCGTGATATACCCAAGCGCTCGCCCGAGCCGGCTCCACCCACTCCGTGAATCTGCCAACTGCAGGGAATGAGCTGTAGATGCTTTCGACCGAATTCGCCGCTGCCGCCCGCCAGACCATCGACTCGAAGACCAAACCTCCCGGCTCTCTCGGCCAGCTGGAACGCTGGGCAGTGCAGATCTCCTGCCTGCAAGGAACCCTGGAGCCACGGGTGGATCGTGCACGGATCCTGGTCTTCGGTGCCGACCACGGCCTCTCCCGCGCCGGGGTCAGCGCCTTTCCCCGCGAGGTGACCGTGGAGATGATGCACAACTTCGCCCGTGGCGGAGCCGCCATCAACGTGCTGACCCGGTCCGCCGGCCTCGAGGTCGAGGTGATCGACGTCGGGGTCGACGGTGACCTCGGCGGGCTCGAGGGAATCGTACACGCCAAGGTCCCCCTCGGCTCGCGAGATATGCGGCACGAGCCCGCCAGGACCGAATCCGAGCTCGTAGCCGCCGGGGCGGCCGGAGTCGC
>CAZMEL010000498.1:0-1360 GCA_964565225.1 uncultured Thermoanaerobaculia bacterium
AGGACGTCGCCGAGGGCGGTGGCGGTGCCCCGAACGATCTCGAGACGCCCCCAACGGCCCATCGTCTGGCGCGGGCGGTAGAGGTCGATCACCACCAGGTTGCCACTCGCCGTGGGCACGACTCCGCCGGTCGTGCGAACGAAGGCGATGTCGTCGGGCGATTGCGCCGCATGGATCACCACGTCGGCCGCGGCGGTTGCGACATGGACGAGAAACACGACGCCCTCTCCGAGCGAGAGGTCGACCGAGCCGGTTTCCACGGTGCTCGTGCCCGAGGCCGTGGCCCCGGCCAGGCGAAAGAACCGGGCGTGATTGCTGAGGTTCTGCATGAAAAACCTTTCTTTTGGTTTGGGTGATGAAAACGTTTCGATCAGGCTTCCGGCAGCTTGCCCCGTCCGAACCCCTCGGCGAGCATGGGCATGGCGTCGGACTCCCCGAGGATGATCCAGCTGCGCAGCCCTTCGCGGATGAAATGCTCGTGTTGGAGCAGGAGGAAATCGAGGGAGTCGATTCCCTGGTACCACTTCATGTCGCCACAGAAACCGAAGTAGCCACCGGGTACCAGAACCCCCGGTAGGAACCCGCTTTCCCGAACGGGCTTCCCGAGGAGCCGCGACGGCTCGCCGGTCTGCACCGATTCGCTCCACACGTACCGCCCGTCGTTGTCCTTGATCAGATCGATCTCGAGCACGATGTCGGGATGGAATCCCCACGTGAAGCTCGGGCTGTTCCGCCACCGCGCCGGTACCGAGCGCTTCAATCTCTTGAGGCCGTCGAAGGTGATTTCCGTCGGGGTGTTGCCCTGGGCGACATCCCGGCTCTCGGGGATTCCGTCTTCGGAATTCACCATGATGCCGAGGTACTTCTTGTTGCCGTCGCCGTTGAAGGCGGCGTACTCGAGGGTGGCCTGGTACTTGTACCGAAGCCGCTGCACGACGATCATCAGGGCCCGCCGGCCGCCGCGTTTGCGCAGCAGGGTGTCGGAGATGTTGACCTCTTTTTTGAGCGGGTGGGTGTCGAGGCTCCGGGCGCCGAACGAGAGCTCGTCTTCCGTGGGCTCCTGGAGCTCCGCCGTCCACTCGAAGTCGGTGAAGTCGGAGGCCAGAGTGAGGCGGTCGAGCCCCTCGGTGCTGCCATCCGCCGACTCGAAGGTCCCGAGGCCGCGGACCCACAGATCCTCGTCGGCCTTCTGGATCAGGTCCATCGAGAACCGGCGGCTGGCGGCCAGCCACCCGCCCTTCACTTCCGAGTCTCGCTGCAAGGCGTTGCTCGCCCGGGTCATCGAGGCCCCGGGCGCGGACTGCATCGCCTCGAGAAGGTTCTTCGAGAGCTTCGGGGCCATGGAGCGCCCGTTGAGCTC
>CAZMEL010000498.1:1460-2958 GCA_964565225.1 uncultured Thermoanaerobaculia bacterium
CTGCGCCGGCCGCCCGACGCCGAGGCCCTCATCTCCTCTTCTTCGCGCGCCAGCTCAGTGGCCCACTCCGCCTCCTCTTTCTCCCGCGTCTCCTGGCTGCGGATCTGGTCGGCGACGGCCTTTTTCTGGTCTCGCAGGGACTTGTACCGGTCCCGCTCGTCGGTCTTGAAGCTACGGCCTTCCGCGGCGACCAGGTCGTTGACCCGGCGCTGCTCCGCGAGGATCCGGTTCTTCTCTTCGTAGAGCTTTCTGAGCTCGGGAGACACTGTTTCCTCCGATCTGGGGTCGGATCACAGTGGCTCCAAACGGAAAAAGGCCCATGCGGCTGCCGACCCCTTGCAAAAGGGTTTGGCAGCAGATGGGCCTTCGCTGTGCGGGCTGGACTGCTGGTTACCTCTCGGGTGGTCGGCTCGTGAGCCCCGCCCCCATCGGGTCCTGAGAGGTCCACAGGAACTTGAAAGATCGTCCGCTCGGTTCCCCGAGCTACTAGGAGCCTACTTCGAACGATTCGGCCAACGCAAGCCCTCTGAGCCGGGCCGCTTCCCGCGCGACCTCCGCGGCGCCTCCGGCCAGGATCGCGCGAAGCCGCTCCTGATCCTCGGAGGCCGCCGGGGCCTCGTGGCTCCCGCCGAGGAAACAATCACCCCCCTGGCCGACCTCGTACGGCTGGCCACACTCTTCACATTGCCCGAACCGGGGCTCGGATCCGGACCCGGAAAAGTACCGCCCCACGACCCACGGCGGCGGCTCGTTGCGATAGAGCCCCTGGCCCAGGAGATCGGCCCCGAAGGCGTTTGCCGCCGGCTGCGCCTTTCCCACCCGCTGCACCTTGCTCGCCAGCCCCGCGGCGACGGCAGCCTCGGCATCGAACCATGTCTCCTCGTCCATCTTCTCCCGGAGATCCTCGAGGGATAGCGACGAATGGCGGCCGTAGGCCGTGATCAGCTGCCGCTGCAGGAGGTCCAGCTCGTCAGCGAGCTTGCGCAGCGCCTTGGCGTCCCCCGCGGCCACCACCCACGGGTTGTGGATCATCATCGAGCCGAGCTCGGAGATTTCGATATGGCCCGGCTCTGCCGCCATCGCGATCACCGAAGCGATGGACGCCGCCAGGCCGTGCACATGCACATGTACCTCGGCCGGATGGTCGAGCAGCGTCTGCAGGATGCTGATGCCCTCGGAAGCCTGGCCCCCGGGGCTGTTGATGAAGAGATCGATCGTACCCTCGCCCGGGAGTCCCCGGTAGAGATCCTTGCGAAACGACTCGGCCGAGTACAGGGGCGGATAGATCGCGTTGTAGATGTCGATCTCCAGTCGGTTCCCTTCTTTCTTTCTCATCGGAAACGGCATGCTCGGAGTCCTTTCAGAAGTCGAGTGTGCAGGTGCACCCGCGGCTGAACGGCGGGTGGTGATGGCCGGTAGAAAACTTCTGCTCGATCGAAACCTTTTCGTGGTCGTGCTCGGCGCAGGGCACGAGGGCCTTGTGCCGCTTGCCCTCTTG
>CAZMEL010000499.1:0-2853 GCA_964565225.1 uncultured Thermoanaerobaculia bacterium
CGCTCGACCTGGCTCCAGGAACGCCGACTCTTCCGAGCTCGAGGTCGTCATCTGAGAAAGTAGAACTAATGGATCGGAGGGTCAGCGGGCTCGTAGAGCAGACGCAGGCAGCTCCGCAAGATGCGCGCGATGGTCCGGCTCTCCAGCCGTCGCAAGCGTTTCATGAGAAAGATCAGCTCGAAGATCCCGGAGGCCCAGACCTCGGTCGAATTCGAGTCGGAAGCCTCGCCGGGGCTGAAGCGGTGTTTGGGATGGTCCTCTCGCAGGAGCCGTCTGTGCCCGAACGCGCTCCCCAGTTTCGCCGGGGGAGCGGAGACACCGGAAGAGGGTAGGGGCTGGACCGTAGTCAGGCACACCAGGGCACTGTAGTCGTCGAGGCTCACGTTGCCGGGCTCGTCGAACAGGCGCTGGTAGCGTCCGCGAGCCCAGCCGAGGCTGCGTTCGATGTCTTCCGGACCGAGACCGAGGGATTCCAAGGTCCCGTGGACCGCGTCGAGAGATCCTTTGGCGAATTCCTTGGATCGCTTGGAGGGTGGCATCGTCATTGCCGATATTATGCATCCTTTCTAGAGATTCGGCAACACGATATCCAGAGATTTCTTGAAACTACAGGATCATTGGCCGAGTTGCACCAATTTCTCCGCCTGTACGAGCTTTGCAGACGCTCCATCGTCGAGGTGGTCGCTGTGGCAGGCGGCCTTGGCGCCGGTCTCGGCGCCCACCGCCTTGCGCGTCTTGCTGGCCAGGCGGTGGATCTCCTCCGGGCTGAGGACGCCACGTTTCTCGAGGATCTCGCGTTGCTCGGGTGAGAGGGCGGCACTGATCTTGGGGCGATCCCAGGAGAGGGATTCTTCTTTGCCCGAGGCGAACTCGACGATCTCCTTGGAGATTCGCACGCTGCACCAGTCGTGGCCACACATGGCGCAGAAGTCGGTGTCGACGTCGAGATCTTCGTCGTGATAAGCCCTGGCGGTGTCGGTATCGAAGGCGAGGTCGAAGTGCTCTTCCCAGTTCAGCGCCGCCCGGGCCTTGGTGAGCTCGTCGTCCCAATCGCGGCTTCCGGGAATTCCCAGGGCGACGTCGGCGGCGTGGGCGGCGATCTTGTAGGCCACACATCCCTGCTTCACGTCGTCCCGCTTCGGCAGCCCCACGTGTTCCTTGGGGGTGACGTAGCACAACATGCTGGCGCCGTGGTACGCCGCGGCGGTGGCGCCGATGCAGCTGGTGATGTGGTCGTAGCCGGGAAAGACGTCGGTGACCAGCGGCCCGAGCACGTAGAACGGAGCGCCGTGGCAGATCCGCCGCTCGAGCTTCATGTTGTACTCGATCTGGTCGAAGGGTACGTGCCCGGGGCCTTCGATCATCACCTGCACACCCTTGGCCCAGGCCCGTTCGGTGAGCTCGCCCAACACCGTCAGCTCGGCGAGCTGGGCCGGGTCGGTGGCGTCGGAGAGACCGCCGGGGCGCAGGCCGTCGCCGAGGGAGAAGCTCACGTCGTATTCCCGCATGATGTCGCAGATGTCGTCGAAGAGGTCGTACATGGGATTCTGCTTGCCGTGCACCAACATCCACTTGGCGAGCAGGGAGCCGCCGCGGGAGACGATGCCGATCAGCCGATCTCTGACCAGCGGCAGGTGCTCGCGCAGCACGCCGGCGTGGATGGTGAAGTAGTCGACCCCTTGTTTCGCCTGGTGCTCGAGCTGCCCGAGGATCACGTCGTAGCTCAGGTCTTCCAGGCGCCGGCCGATGATCATGGAGTAGATCGGAACCGTGCCGATGGGCACCGTAGATTCGCGGAGAATCGCCTCGCGACAGGCGTCGAGGTCGCCGCCCGTGGAGAGGTCCATCACCGTATCGGCTCCCCAACGCACCGCCCAGCGCAGCTTCTCGACCTCTTCGTCGGTTCCCGAGCTCACCGGCGAGGCGCCGAGATTGGCGTTGATCTTGGTGCGCGAGGCCCGACCGATCGCCATGGGGTCGAGCCGGTAGCCGAGATGCCTGCGGTTGGCGGGAATGATCAGGCGTCCCGCGGCCACTTCGTCGCGGACCTGCTCCGCGGTGAGGTGGGCCTCACGGTCGGCCACCCGCTGCATCTCCGGCGTGATCAGGCCGAGTCGGGCCTTCTCGAGCTGGGTCACCGCCCGGCTCGCGTCGCGAGGCGAGGGGTTGAAGTCGCGGGCGGTGTGGTCCGACGGTGGCGGCATGCCCGGGGTGTCGGGCGAGGTGTAGGCCCAGGGACCACCGAGGTCGGCGGCCCGGGCGAAGCTGCCGGGAGTTGTGCCCTGCCGCCGGGACGAAGGATTGGCGGCGCCGTTGAGGGGAAGGGGCCAGGGAGCTTTGCGGGACGACGGGTCCATGGGCGAGATCTCCTCGTGGAAAGCGGAGTCCGCCCGGCAGTCGAGAGCAGGTTCGAGATCGGGAGTGACCCGGTCGGGAGGGACCCGGTCGGGAGCTACCCGTCGAAACGCTTTCCTCCGCCGGTACGATCCGGATCAGGTTCTACGGGTGCCTCTCAGCTGCCGCCCTCGACCGCACGCGGGCTCGACGAAGGCAACGGTGGCAGCGCCCCGAGCGTTTCTTCCATTCTATCCTCATTCGAGCTGCGGATTTCTTCGAGATGTGGGGAGCCCGGGCGGTGAAAGGTGCGGAGCCCGGGCGGTGGTATAGTCGCCAGCCTTCGAATCGTCGGATTCTTTCGAACGGGGCAGCCCGAGCAGGAGGTATGACCCATGGCAACCCCCGAATCACATCGTCGCGTCTGCGTTTTCTGCGGCTCCCGGCCCGGACGCCAGGCCATCTATCAGCAGGCTGCGGCCGAGCTCGGAGCGGAGCTCGCTCGCCGGGGCGTGGGGC
>CAZMEL010000500.1:0-2838 GCA_964565225.1 uncultured Thermoanaerobaculia bacterium
TGTCACTGATCACACCTATGGAGCCACGGCACCGTCGGCGTAATGGCGCCACTTGACCGCCGCCGTAATGGCGCCAGGTGATGTTCACCGTAAAGGCGCCACCCGATCGCCGCCGTAATGGCGCCACCCTTTCCGGCAAATCCAGGGGTCTCGGAGTTCTTCGAACCGGTACCTTCACGTCTTCACAGACGCGGAGGTGCGATGGCAAACAGGAGCTTCGAGATGTACGAGTATCGACAGGCGCTGCTGCGGATGCGGCAGGGCGCGACAGACCGAGAGATCGGCCGATCCGGGCTGATGGGCCGCAAGAAGGCCGGCAAGGTACGGGAGCTGGCGAAGGCCTTGGGCTGGCTGGACCGCGAGGTGCCGCTACCGGCGGACGCGGAGCTGGCCGAGGTGTTCTCGCGCGAGCCGGCCCCGACGGCGGTTTCACCGCTGGAGACACACCGTGAGGTGATCGAGGGCTGGTGGAAGAAGGGCTTCCAGAAGACGGCCATCTATGGCCTGTTGAAACGTAAACACAAGTACCAGGGGAGTTACTCCTCGGTCCGTCGATTTGTGGGGAAGCTGGAGCCGCCGTCGTCGAAGGCCACGATGCGCTTGGTGTTCGATCCCGGCGAGGCGGCGCAGGTGGACTTCGGCGCCGGCCCGAAGCTGCCGGATCCTGTGACCGGTGAGCTGTGCTCGACGTGGATCTTCGTGATGACGCTGTGCTGGAGCCGGCACCAGTACGCCGAGATCGTCTGGAACCAGAAGACACCGACGTGGCTGGCCTGTCATCAGCGGGCGTTTCGCTTCTTTGGCGGGGTTCCGCGCCGAGTCGTCATCGACAACGCAGCGTGTGCGATCACGCGGGCGTGCCAGAAGGAGCCGGCGGTGCAGCGGTCGTACTACGAGCTGGCGGAGGCGTATGGCTTCCGGATCGACCCGTGTGCGCCGCGTCGCCCGGAGCTGAAGGGCCGCGTGGAGGCGGGCGTGAAGTACGTGAAGCGGTCGTTTCTGCCGGGCCGGGACTTCCGCGACCTGGCCGACGCGAACCGTCAGCTGGAGGCCTGGGTGCTCGAGGAAGCGGGTCATCGGATCCACGGCACGACCCGGGAGCGTCCGCTGACCCGCTTCGCGGAGATCGAGCGGGAGCTACTGCTGCCGCTGCCCGAGCGCGTCTTCGAGCCGGCGGAGTGGAAGCAGCTGACCCTGCGCCGCGATGGGCACATAGGCTTCGACGGCGCTTTCTACTCGGCCCCGTGGGTCCACATCGCCGAGAAGATGTGGGTGCGGGCGACGGCGACGATGGTGCAGATCTACAGTGGCCACGAGCTCGTGGCCACCCACACCCGCTGTCAGCGGCCCGGAGAGACAAGGACCGTTGTCGACCACCTGAGCCCCGAGGCCAGGGCCTTCTTGCAGCAGAGCCCCGCCTGGTGCCGCGAGCAGGCCGAGAGAGTCGGCCCCAGCTGCCACATCCTCGTCGAGCTGCTGCTGGCCGAGAAAGTCGTCGAGCGCCTGCCCGCCGCGAAGGGGATCCTCCGGCTCGAGAAGGAGTACGGCCAGGCCCGACTCGAGTCGGCCTGCCAGAGGGCCCTGGCCTTCGACGACCCCACCTACCGCACGGTGCAGACCATCCTGCGACGCGGCCTGGATCAACACGCCGTGCTCGAAGACGCATTCGACGGCCTCTGCGATACCTACACCGGCGCCGGACGATTCACCCGCGACACCACCAAACTACTGAGCCACTGAGAGGTAGCCCCATCATGAATCCCATGCCAGAGCTCGCCCCCTTGCTCAAACGCCTCCGTCTCTCCGGACTCCTGCACAGTCTCCAGGAGCGCAACCGCGAAGCCATCGAGCAGAAGCTCGCCTACACCGACTTCCTCGCCCTCCTCATCCAGGACGAGGTCGCACGACGTGACCAGAAGAAATTCGACCTCCGCGTGCGACGCGCCGGCTTCCGATCCTCCAAGACCCTCGAAGCCTTCGACTTCGACTTCAACGCCAAGGTCCCCCGAGAGCTCGTCCTCGACCTCGCCACCTGTCGATTCCTCGAAGAGAAGGTCTCCGTGCTCATCGCCGGCCCCTGCGGCACCGGCAAGAGCCACCTCGCCCAGGCCCTCGGACACCAGGCCGTACGCAAGGGCTACGACGTCCTCTTCCTCACCCAGAGCCAGCTGCTCGGAAGCCTCCAGAAGGCGCGGGCCATCGGCTCCTACGAGAGAAAGTTCCACAGCCTCGCCCGCATCGACCTGATCATCATCGACGACTTCGGCCTCAAGCCCCTGCGATCCCCGCAGGACGAAGACCTCCACGACCTCATCGCCGAGCGCTACGAGCGCGTCTCCACCGTCCTCACCAGCAACCTCGACTTCGCCGAGTGGGGCGATGCCTTTCCCAACCGTCTCCTCGGCGCCGCCACCCTCGACCGCCTGCGGCACAACGCCTACCGACTCGTCCTCGAAGGCGAGAGCTACCGCAGGCCCAAGCCCATGAGCGAGCCGAGGACCCCGGCCAGCCAGCAGAAGGCCGGCGGTAAGGAGCCGCCAAAGTGACGACTCGCACCATCGAAGAGCCGTGCGGCCTGCTCACCCGCTGGGCCGCAGGAGACGCTCTCAGACCGTCGACCTCTCCGGCCACGAGCAACCCCTCAGGGCCCGGAATTTCAGGTAGAGAAAGAAAAGATTCTCGGCCCCGGATCGGCCCCCGCCGAACACCACGAAACGACCCTGGCCGAGCCGTGATTCCAAAGGCATAATGGACCCCCTTCCGAGACCCCTGGAAGGCCGGTCGTGGGTGGCGCCATTACGGCGGCGATCAGTGGCGCCATTAGGGTGATCGGTGACA
>CAZMEL010000501.1:0-2834 GCA_964565225.1 uncultured Thermoanaerobaculia bacterium
CCTGGAACAGGGCTTCCCTGGCGGCGTCTTCGAACGCCAGGTGCACCACCAGCTCCGAATCGCTGGCCGAGACCCGCTTGCGTACCGGGCTGTCCACCAGGGCCTGGTGGGCCACTCGGGCGAGGCGTGCCGCATGTTTGAAATCTTCACAGGGCCAGCGGCGCTCGAGGGCAGCGGGCCGCTCCTTCCACTCGGGTTTCTCGCTCCAGCGATCCTGGATTCTCTCGGGTTTCATGGGCTCCTCCTGTCTGTTGGTCATGGCCGAGAAAACCCGCCGCGCCGCGGCCGAGAAAGGAGAATCGGAATCCGCGGCGCGACGGGTGCACAACAAGAGAGAAGGTACAGGGCATCTGGAGTGCGCAGGCTCTGGGAAAAAAGAACTGTCTCTGAGAACGAAGTCCTTGGTCCTTTCCTCAGAGTTCTTGCTTCTTTTAGAATTGGCTCCACTACTACTTGTTGCCGCAAACGCAGGGTTGAGACTTCGCGATCTCGGCCTCTCCAGACGACACGACCAGGGGGATGAGGGATGCCGATCGGCCCGGAGGAAATGTTGAGGCAGGTGATGGAGCAATTGCAGGTCACCGGAGATCGCCAGATGGGTTATGGCTGGAAGTCGCGGGTCAATCGCGTGCTCGAAAAATCTTCGGGATATCTGAGCCACGCCATGGCGAAGGGGAACCTCAGCCTGCGCACCTTTTTCGAAGTGGTGCACTTCCTGGGCAAAGAC
This sequence comes from uncultured Thermoanaerobaculia bacterium, assembly GCA_964565225.1. Taxonomy (GTDB): domain Bacteria; phylum Acidobacteriota; class Thermoanaerobaculia; order Multivoradales; family J023; genus CAZMEL01. The sequence continues at coordinate 728 of CAZMEL010000501.1, forward strand.
CTGCCGGAGTTCATGCTCGAAGCCGGTGCCAGCGGGCGCACCTGGTCGCCCCTGGCGCGGCTGAAGGCGCACGGCCAGCGTCTACGTCCCGAGCTTCCGCCGGCCGTCTGCAGAGTTGCCAAGGCCCTGCGGGCTTCGTTCGGCCACGAAGCAACCCCGCTCGGAGAGAAAGAGAAGAAACTGATCGACGAGGTGGTGACGCAACGTTTCGTCGATCCCCGGGAAGCGGCCCGCCTCGCCGAGGCCACCCTCGAGGTGGTGCTCAGCTCGAGCGGTATTCTCAACCCGGGGTTGGCGCTTCCCATGCTCGCCGAGTGGGCCAGTGCAAGACGTCGAAGCGATGATCCGGATTCTGCCCTGTGTACACTACTTGCCTGTCTCGAAGCTGCAGAAAAGGAAGGTGATCTGGCTCGCCGCGGCGACTTGCTTCAGCGCCTTGCCCTTTGCTACTCGAATCATTTCGACGACTACGAGGGGGCCCTGACAATCACTCATGAGGCATTGTCCGATCACAGCACGATTGGCAACATGATTGGAGTTGGCAGGTCTCTGGTCGATCGGGGTATCTGGTATTTCCACCTCCGCCAGCATCAAGCCAGTATTGCCGCCTTACAAGGAGCGCTCGAGGTCTTGCCTCCCTCGGAGCACAGGCACCGCTATTCCAGCTTTGAATACATGGCATTGAACTATCGAGCCCTTCGACTCCCTACCAAGATGCGTGGGGCAATTGAGAAGGCTGCGACCTTCGACGTAGAGCCTCTACACAACCTCACCTTGGTTTGGCTGGAGGGCTCGATTGCTGCTGAGGAGAAACGGTTCCATGAAGCGGCAGCGGCTTTCGAGCACTGCCGCAGGCTATTCTCGAGCCATTCCCCAGTCAACGCGGCGTTGGTAAGTCTCGAGCTGGTGGATGTGTACCTGGAGAATATGGAGGTAGAACAGGCATACACGATTGCAAGAGAGATGTTTCATCTAGTGGAACCCTTGGAACGTTTTCCTGAAGCGGCCCGGGCCGTCGCCCAACTCGTCTCCAAGGCTGCCTGTGCAACGGTTTCAGCTCCTCTTCTTCGGTCAACGCGTGCAACACTCTTGGAAGCCCGAGCGCCGAAGGGCGCCCGGGCTCCGCTCTGTGCCTAACCGTTGGGTTCCGGAGCCGGTCCCCAGTTTTCACCGCTGGGTTCTGACCCTGGCCCCCAGCTCTCGGGATTTCCGATTCCGATCCAGGCCAGGAGCTCGATCAACCAGTGCATGTGCACACCTCCACGGGCCGGCATCTCGGATGCCACGGTTTTGTGGACGCCCTGTCCGACCCTCCGAAATCGAGGCTACTGGATTCGGATCAGAGAATCGGAGCGGTGGAAGGGATGCACGGAAAGGGGGCGGTCGCCCGCTGGACATTTGGAGCGTGCGTGCCGCTATCCGCTTCGGCGTTCGAGTGTGGCTCAGGCCCCGGCGAGCTCTCGGATCACCGCCCAGGCTTCCTGTACGTGGCGGCGCTCGGTCCAGGTCTGGCCGACCACGAAGCGGATGGCGAACTTGCCGCGAACCCGGTTCTGGGTGAGGTAGATGCGGCCGTCGTCGTTGATGCGGCGCACCAGCTCGGCGTTGTGCTCGTCGAGGGCGGCCTCGTCGTTCATTCCGACCGGATGATGGCGGAAGGTGAAGAGGCTGAGACGCAGGGGTGAGAGGATCTCGAAATGCGGCTCGGCCTCGATCTGGCGGAAGAGCTCCTCGGCACACCGGATGTGGTCGCGAATCATCCGCTGCAGCTCCTCGACTCCGTAGGAGCGAATCACGAACCACAGCTTGAGGGCCCGGAACCGCCGCCCGAGGGGCACCGACCAGTTCTGGTAGTCGGTGACCTGGCGCCCCTGGGGTGATTTCAGGTACTCGGGCACCAGGGCCAGGGTGCGCTCCAGGGCCTCGGGATCGCGCACGAAATAGGCGGCGCAGTCGAAGTTGGTGAAGAGCCATTTGTGGGCGTTGAAGACGAAGCTGTCGGCCCGCTCCACGCCGTCGAGAATGCCGCGTACCTCGGGCAGGATGCAGGCGCTCCCGGCCCAGGCGGCGTCGACGTGCAGCCAGACCCCGTGGCGCTGGCAGATCT
>CAZMEL010000502.1:0-2828 GCA_964565225.1 uncultured Thermoanaerobaculia bacterium
GCGGACGATGCTGCGGGAGATGGCGACGGCCCTCGGCGAACGGTTGCTCACGACCGCCCTACGCGAGCCCTGCGGCTGGTCGTGGGCAACCGGCGGGCCGTCGGCCGTCCGCCACCTGACCGGCCTGGCCCACGGCGTGGCGGGAATCGGCCTGGCGCTGCTCGAGCTGGCGGCGGCCACCGGCGACGGACGGTTCCGCTTCGCCGCGGAGATGGCGTTTCTCTACGAGCGTGGTTTCTTCGATCCGGAGGCCTCCAACTGGCCCGACCTTCGGCATACCCAGATCGGTGATCGCCTGGTCTTCGACCAGCTCGACCGCCTGCGGACCGAGGCCCGCGCGGGTGCCGTGGCCCCCTACGAGAAGAAGTTCATGGTCGCCTGGTGCCACGGCTCGCCGGGCATCGCCCTCAGCCGGCTGCGCGCCTTCGAGCTGACCGGCCAGGCCCGCCACGCCGAAGAGGCCCGGGCCGCTCTGCGCTCCACCCGGGCCGATCTCGCGGCGCCCCTCCCCGACGCCAGCTCGCCGGGGGCATCCCTGTGCCACGGCATTCTCGGCAACTGCGAGGTGCTGCTCGCGGGAGCGGCGGCCCTCGGCGATCCCACCTCGCGGCGCTTCGCCGAACGCCTGGCCCGTGAGCTCGCCGAGCACTACGAGCTGGCCGGCCGCCCCTGGCCCTGCGGCACCCCCAACGGCGACTCCGACCCCAGCCTGCTGGTGGGAGAGGCCGGCATCGGCCATTTCTACCTGCGCCGGGCCAGGGCCGACGTACCCTCGATCCTGCTCCTGCAGCCGGCGATCGAGCCCGCCCCGCTCGATCCGGCCGGCTTCGCCGACGCCGGCCGCACGGAGATTCTCTACTGGCTCGGCAACACCTGGCGAGCCCTGGAGCCCCTCGGCGAGGCTCCGCCTTCGCCCCCCGTGCTCGACCCCGCGAAACCTCTGGAATCGCCACCGGCAGAAGGCGCCTTCGCCTGGCTCCGCGATCGGCTGGCGACCGGCGACGACAAAGGGACCCGGCTGCGCGACGCCTCCGCGCCCGAGAGGTTGCGCTACGAGCTGAGCCTGGCTCTCGACGACTTCACCGGCCCCTACCTGCAGGCGTTGCTGCGGCCCGAGCCGGAAGCCCTCGACTGGCAGACCGTACGGCTCGGCCTCGCCGCCGACAGCCGACTGCGGGCCACTTCCTGGAACGGCGAGACCTGGAACGGCGACGAGCGAGCCGACGGGGCCCACTGGCTGGTGCACCGGGCCGGCCGGCGATTCCTCCACCGGCGGATCGGCCCCCTGGCGGCCGCGGTGCTGCAGCGCCTCGAGACCCCCGGCACCCTCGCCGAGCTGGTCGCCGGCCTCCGCGGCTCCGCCGCGCTCCGGTCGAGCGGCCTGGCGGAAGCGGTACGGTCCCAGGTCGAGCAGCTCTACCGTGTCGGCGCGCTCGATGTGCTGCCGGATGCCCCGGCCACACCCCGGAACGGTGGTCGATGAGCGCCTCGGCCTCCGACGCGAAAGGGGTCGACCAGGTGCGGGTGGCGGTGGTCGACAGCGGGCGGGATCCCCTCTGGCGCCACCGGCGGATCCTGCCCGGGCTCGACGCCACCACCGGATCCGCGCCTGCAGACCCCGCGCTCGCGGAGGACGACCACGACCGCAACGGACACGGCACCGCCTGTGCCGAGCTGATTCTGCGCTGGGCACCGGCGGCCGAGATCCTGCCCGTGCGCGTGTTCGGTGAAAGTCTGGAGACCACCGTGGCGACCCTCGTGCGGGGAATCGACCGCGCCCGGGAGCGGCAGGCCCGGATCATCCACCTCAGCCTCGGTACCCGCCTCGCGACGGCGATCGTGCCTCTCTACGCGGCCTGCGAACGTGCCCGCCGCGCCGGGATCGTGGTGATCGCCGCGGCCCACCCCGGCCCCGGCGCGAGCTTTCCCGCGACCTTCGACAACACCCTCGGGGTGGTCTGCGGTGGCGCCGCCGGCCCCGCCGTGCTCTGCGCCCCGGATCGCGCGGTGGAATGTGTCGCCCGCGCCCCGCGCCGGGTCCGTGGTCTCCGCGGCTTCCAGCCCGCGGCACCGACCTCCAGCTTCGCCGCGCCCCGGGTCACCGCCAGGGTCGCCGGCCTGCTCGCCGCGCGCCCCACCGCCGCCCTCTCGGTGGTCCGGGCCCTGCTGGCCGACCCGGCTCAGCGCCCGTGCCGAGCCTCACACGCGCGGTGACGCTCAGTGGCGACCGAGCCACTCTCGAGCAGGCTCTGCATCCGGAGCTCCGGCGTCAGGCACACCTCGGTCGCAGTCTCCAGGCGCTGTCGCAGGGCTTCGTCGTCGAGGAGCCAGAGACGGACGGTGCCGTCGAGCGAGGCGGTGGCCACCCGTTCGCCGCCGGGGCTCCAGGCAACGTCGACCAGCATCTGATCGTGCCCCTCGAGCACCCGGCTGGAAGCCCCTTCGGGCTCCAGGGTCCAGACCCGGGCGGTGCCGTCTTCCGAACCCGAGAGCAGACGCCGGCCGTCGGGGCTCCACGCCAGCTCCTGCACCCTGGCCGTATGGCCGACGAGCACGATCGGCGCTCCCGCCGGCTTTCCTTCGACGATCGGCACCAGCCGGATCCGATGGTCTTCGGCCGCCACCGCCAGCCATTCGCCGCCGGGGCTCCAGGCGACATCGAAGAACCACTGCCCCCACCCCCGCAGGTCGTGCTCCGGCTCCGGCTCCTCGGGAGCCCACAGGCGGACGACTCCATCGAGCCCGGCGCTGGCCACCAGGCGGCCGTCGCCACTCCACGACAGAGTCGTCAACATGCCCTCGTGAGCGGCCCGGGGGGGACCGAGGGC
>CAZMEL010000503.1:0-2799 GCA_964565225.1 uncultured Thermoanaerobaculia bacterium
GTCGATCCCTACGGACCTCGTGGCGTGGGACGATCCGGGATTGATGCCGGGTCGATACCAAACGCTCTGGATTCGCTCGTGTTGGGACTACCACCGGCGCCTGGGCGAGTTTCTGGAGACCCTGCGCCGGATCGAGAGCGCCGGAGTCGCCGTGTGGAATTCGCCGGAGCAGGTGGCGTGGAACAGCGACAAGAGATACCTGCGAGACCTGGAGTCGGCAGGGGTGGAGATCGTCCCGACGGTATTTCTCGAGCCGGGTGGAGAAATCGACACCGAGCTGCTGAGCCGGATGCTGGGAACGTCCGGCGGGGTGATCAAGCCGTCGATCGGGGCCACGGCTTCGGGCCTCGAGAGAGTGCTCCCGGGGCGAGAAAACGCCGCCTGGGAGCGACTGCGGTCAATGGTCGAGGACGGTGCATGGCTGGTGCAGCCCTACCTCGAAGAAATCGCCGCGGAAGGAGAATGGTCTCTGGTCTATCTCGGGGGTGCGCTGAGCCACGCGGTGTTGAAGCGAGCAGCTTCCGGTGAGTTTCGGGTGCAGAAGGATTTCGGAGGCTCGGTGATTCCGAGGCCGCCGCCGCCGGAGGTCGTCCGCGCGGCCGACACCTGTCTCCAAGCTCTCGACACCTCACCCGCCTATGCCCGGGTCGATCTGGTGCGGGTCCACGAGCGAGTCTTGCTGATGGAGCTCGAGCTGATCGAGCCGGAGCTCTATCTCGACCTCGAAGCAGCCGCGCTCGATCGCATGGTCGAGCTGGTCGCGGGGTTGATATCCTGAGAAGCCTACTTCTACTTTGTCGGATTCCTTCTCGAGATCGAGTCGACGTTCCTTCCTCCAGGAACGCCGACTCTTACGGAACCGGATGTCCAATTGGACGACGTAGAGCTACGAGCCGGACGAGAAACTCCCGCTCGCGGCGAACGTACCTTCGAAAGCGACCCGTTCGATTCGATCCATCCCGAGCCTTCTCTTCGAAAACGAGACGTCATGAGCCTGACCCACAGCGCCTTGAAGAACTCGGCCGCGGTAGCGGTGGGTGGCGCCGTGATCGGAGTGTTCGGCCTCTTCAGCCTGACCAAGCTGCCGGTGCAGCTGCTCCCCAACATCGAACGTCCGCAGCTCTCGGTGAGCACCTCCTGGCGGGCCGCTTCGCCCCAGGAGATCGAATCGGAGATCCTGGAGCCCCAGGAAGAGGTGCTCCAGGGCCTGCCGGGGCTCCGGGAAATGCTCGCCACTGCCAACCAGGGCGGCTCGTCGATCAACCTGACCTTCGGCCTCGAAACCGACATGCAGGAGACGTTGATCGAGGTGATCAGCCGGCTCAATCGGCTGCCGCCCCTGCCGGTCGACGCGGATCCGCCGGTGATCCAGCTCGGTGGGCAGGACCAGGGCGGGAACGATGCCCTGATCTGGTTCTTCGTGCAGCTTCTGCCCGGCAACGAGCGCTCGATCGACTCCTACCAGAAGACGGTCGAAGACCTGCTCGAGCCGCGGCTCGCGGCGGTGCCCGGGGTCGCCGGGCTCGACGTGATGGCCGGTGCACCCCAGGAGGTGCAGATCCTCTTCGATCCGTACCGGGCCGCCGAGCTGGGCATCCAGATTCCTCGGGTCGCGGCCCTGGCCGGCCGCGCCAACGACGTCTCCGGCGGTTTCGTCGACGTCGGGCGCCGGCAGTACACCCTGCGCTTCTCGGGGCGTTATACGCCGGAGCAGCTGCGGGAGCTGATTCTCGACTGGCGAGACGGCCGGCCGGTGCGGCTCGGAGACATCGCGGAGATCGAGGTCACCCGCGGCGACACCGCGTTCGCCTCGTACCAGAACGGTCAGCCCGCCCTCGCGATCCGGGTCGACCAGGAGACCGGAGCCAACGCGCTGCAGGCCCTGGCACGGGTCAAGGCAGTGGTGGAGGAGCTCCGCGAGCCCCTGCGGCAACAGGGTCTGCACATCGAGAAGAGCTTCGATCCTTCGGTTTTCATCCACCGTGCCATCGGCCTGGTGAGCAGCAACCTGGTGATCGGTGTTCTGCTCTCCATCGGAGTGCTCTGGTGGTTCCTCCGCCGGGCCCGGGCCACCCTGCTGGTAGCGACGGCCATTCCCCTTTCTCTGTTCGGGACCTTCATCGTCCTCGAAGTGGCGGGGCGGTCTCTCAACGTCATCTCCCTCGCCGGTCTGGCGTTTGCCGTCGGCATGGTGCTCGACGCCGCGATCGTGGTCCTCGAGAACATCGTCCGGTTGCGGGAGCGCGGGCGCGGAGCCCTCGAGGCCGCTGCGGAAGGAACGGCGCAGGTCTGGGGAGCCCTGGTGGCCTCGACCGCCACCACGGTGGCGATCTTTCTGCCGGTGATCTTTCTCAAAGATGTCGAAGGGCAGCTCTTCGCCGACCTGGCGCTCACCATCGCCATCGCCGTCACCATCTCTCTGCTGGTGGCCGTCACCATCCTGCCGGTTGCGGCGAGGCGGTGGTTGCGGGGCGAACGCCTGAGCGATACCCACCAGGAGTCCTGGGGCCGGATGGCCGATCGGATCGTCACCTGGACCGACGGCCCGGCCCGGCGTGCGGTTTGGATTCTCGGGCTCATGGCGGGCCCGATGTTGGTGACGTGGATGCTGTGGCCGCGGCTCGACTACCTGCCGCCGGTCAAGCGCGATGCCGTCGATGCCTTCTTCAGCTATCCCCCGGGAGCGAACCCCGAAACCGTCGACCGCGAGATCCTGCAGGAGATGATGGCCCGCCTCGAGCCCTACCTCCGGGGGGAGCGGGAGCCGGCGCTCAAGACCTACTACATCATCTCCTTCAC
>CAZMEL010000504.1:0-2779 GCA_964565225.1 uncultured Thermoanaerobaculia bacterium
GGCGAGGGCAGTGATGAAGAGGGTGGCCGATTCCGCCCGGGCCAGGGACTCCAGGCCTCGGGCCAGGTCGTCTCCGAGGGAGCGGGTGCGCACCCCGCCGCGATGGCTGCGCAGGGCGTGCCGCGGTCGGTCGGTGGGCAGCTCGAGGGTCGGCGGGGCGTCGGCCAGACGCTCTCGCCAGAACGCCAGCTCGCGCTCGAGCACCTCCCCGGCCAGCCAGTGCCGCTGCCACCGGGCGAAGTCGGCGTATTGCACGGGCAGCTCTTCGAGAGGTGAGGGCTCCCCCGCGTGGAAGGCATCGTACAGGGTGCGGATCTCGGCCCGCAGCACCTCCGAAGACGCACCGTCGGTGACGATGTGGTGCAGAGAGGCGAGCAGATGAGCGCCGCCGCCGGTGCGCAGGACCAGGAACCGTGCCAGTGGGCCGCGGCCGAGATCGAAGGGCTCGGACACCCATCGCCGGGCCCGCTCGAAACCGACCTCCCGCTGAGACTCCTCCGGCAGGTCCGTGAGATCGACCCACTCCGCTCGCACGGGCCGTGGAGGGGTGATCTCCTGGATCGGCTCGCCGTCCACCTCGCGGAATACGGTGCGCAAGATTTCGTGCCGGCGAACCACCTCGGTCAGGACCGCGTCGAGGGTCTGCCGGTCGGTCTCCCCCGCGAGCGGCAGGCTCAAGGGTACGTTGTACAGAGATTCGCCGGGTTGCAGCCGATCGAGAAACCACAGGCGCAGCTGGGCAAAGGAGAGAGGCAAGGGCTCGTCCCGGGGCACCGGGACGATGCGTGGTGCGGTCTGGCGTCCGGCGGCCAGCAGGCGCCCCTGCACCTCGCGCCCGAGGCCGGCGACCGTCGGGGCTTCGAACAGGGTGCGGACCGGGAGCTCCACGCCGAAGGCTTCCCGGATGCGGGCGATGACCCGGGTGGCCAGCAGAGAGTGGCCTCCGAGCTCGAAGAAACCGTCGTGGGCTCCGATCCCGGTGCCGGTCTCGGCGGGATCGAGCACCTCCCTCCAGATGCCCGCGATCCGCTCTTCGAGCGGGTTGCGAGGCGGCTCGGAAGGGGTGCGCTGGCCCGGATCGGCCTCGCGCAGCTGTCCGTCGAGAGCCTGTCGATCGATCTTGCCCGCAGGGGTCAGCGGCAGCTCGGCGAGAAAGTGGAAGGTCGAGGGAATCGCAGCTTCCGCCAAACGCGTGCGCAACCAGCCCCGCAGGTCGGCCTCGGAGAGCTCGACCCGGCTCTCCTGCGGGTCGGCGCTCCCCACCGTGCTCCTTGCCGCAGTCCCCACCGCGGCCACCAGGCGGTGGCTGCCGAAACGATCTCGTCGCGCGGATACCGCGGCGAGGCGCACCTCGGGGTGAGCGACGAGGGCGGCTTCCACCTCTCCGAGCTCCACCCGGACCCCGCGCACCTGCACTTGTTGGTCGAGTCGTCCGATGTACTCGAGGGTTCCGTCACCGAGCCAACGCACCCGGTCGCCGGTGTGGTAGAGGCGTGCGCCGGGATCTCCGGCGAAGGGATCGGGCACGAAACGCTCGGCGGTGAGGGCCGGGCGCCCGAGATAACCGATGGCCAGGCTGGTGCCACCCACGAGCAGCTCTCCGGGCGCGCCGATCGCCACGGGTGCGAGGGATCGATCCAGCACCCGGGTGGTGTAGTTGCTCATCGGGCGGCCGATCGAGACCTCGGCTCCCGGTGCCCCGGGCCGGCAGCGGTGCGAGGTGACGTCGATGGTCGCCTCGGTGGGGCCGTACTGATTCCACAGCTCGGCCGACGAGGCGGCGAAGAAGGAGTCCCGCACCCGGCGGCTCAGCACCTCTCCTCCCGAGAACACCCGGCGTAGAGAATCCAGGCGGCCAAGGTCTTCCTGCTCGAGCACCAGCTGCAGCACCGAGGGAACGAAGTGGGCCACCGTGACCTCTGCGGACCGCAGCGTCTGGACCAGGGCGCGAGGATCCGTGGTGGCGTCTTCGGGTGCGAGCACCAGGCGTGCGCCGGCCCACAGGGGCCCGAGAATTTCCCACAGCGAGAAGTCGAAGCCGAGACCGGCGCTCTGCAGCACCCGGTCTTCCGGGAACAGAGGAGTGTGCTCCTGGCTCCAGGCCATGCGGTTGACCGCCGCCCGGTGCGACACCAGAGCTCCCTTGGGTCGTCCGGTCGAGCCGGAGGTGTAGATCACGTAGGCCGGCAGCTCCGGGGCTCCGGCCGACGGACCGCGGCGCTCGACCCCGGTGGCCTCCGGGGAGCTCGGAGAGAGCACCGGCAGGAGGTCGCCGAGGCCTACTTCGAGGTCGGTACGGGCGAGCAGGAGCTCGGCTCCCGAGTCTTCGAGCAGAAAACGCCGCCGACGGATGGGCAGCTGCGGATCGACGGGAATGTACGTGCCACCGACGGCGAGGATCGCCAGCAGAGCCACCACCGTCTCCGGGGCTCGCTCGGCCAGCACCGCCACCCGGGAGCAGGGGCCGATCCCGACCTGTTCGAGACCGGCGGCGAGAGAGCGCGTCCGATGCTCGAGCTCGCCGTAGGTCCACGACCCGTCGGCGCCGACGATCGCTATCGCGTCGGGATTCTCCCGCGCCCGGTCGTAGAAGGGTTGATCCAGGGAGTGGGCCGGCACCGGCGCGGCGGTGTCGTTCCACTCCGACACCAGCTGGTGGCGGGCGGCGGGTGAGAGGGCTTCGAGGTGCGCCACGGGGAGCTCGGGATGGCGGGTCGCGGCTCGCGCCAGGGTGTGGAGCTGCTCCGCCAGCCGGTCGATGGTGGTGGCATCGAACAGA
>CAZMEL010000505.1:0-2778 GCA_964565225.1 uncultured Thermoanaerobaculia bacterium
GTGCGCCAGGATCGGATCAACCGTGTTCCGGCCGAGTACGAGTCGCCGTTCGTGGGATCGAGCACCCTCGAGAGCTCACGGAGCTACGTCTATGGCGGAGTAGGCGGCAGCCGCTCGGAGGTGATCACCGAGCTCGAGGACGGTGCCTACTTCCAGCGCCGTTTCGAAGGCACGACCCAGCTCGACGAGCTCGGTCGGCCCGCCACGGTGGTCTATCCGTCGTGCACCGTCTGCGGCAGCGCCGGTCCGGGGCCGGCCCGCCGGGTGAGCTACGACTACACCCTCGGCCGGGCCACCGCGGTCCACGGCCAGCGCGACGGAGCGGCCGAGACCTGGTCGACCGCGATCACCTACCATCCCGGCGGCCTCGAAGCCGAGCTGACCCATGGCAACGGCGTGGTCGAGACGATCGCCCGCGATCCCAGCGGTATGGACCGGCCGAGCGAGGTTTCGCTGGCCCTGCCCCACGAGCCGCCGACGAGCACCGGCAGCATCGTCTACGATGCCACCGGCGACCTGCTCGGGATCGGTGATCGATTCTCCGTGCCTCTGTTTCCCGACCACCTCCCCGAGCCCGGTATCTCTACCCAGCCCTCGACCCTCGAATGCGCCAGTGATCCCTTCGGGCTCGAGGTCGGAATCGTCGGCAACCTGACCGGGGATCCACCCGAGGAAGAATGCCTGGGAGGAATCGTCGCCTACGATCCCGACGACAGACCCTTCTTTCGCTGGAATCGGCTTCTGCCGGAGACCCTGGCCTACCAGTACCACTTCCTCGACCTCCGCTCCCGCCCGCTCCGGGACTACGAGACCACCCAACACTGGTCGTCGACCCGGGATCGGATCTACCTGCCCCGGGGACGCCGGCTCGCCACCACGAAGAGCACCTGGGAGGGCCTGGAGGAGACCTCGTTCCTGCATCTCCACCTCGGCTCCAGCGACGCCGACGGTTGGCTGTCCCAGGCCGCGAAGAGGGCCGGTCAGAGTCCACCGCCGGGCCACGAGGCGCTCACCTTTCCGGTGGACGTGGCGGCGTCGTTCGGCAAGGTGTCGGCGGCTCTGTGGACGTCTCCGGACTCGATCTGCACCGATCGCAACATCCCTTGCCCGGCGGAATACAACTATGTCGGAGGCTGCGTGGTGCCGACCAACAACTTTGCCGGCGGCGATTGCGACAACACGTTCTACAAGGGCGCGGCCGTGCCCGGTGGCGACAACGATTCCTGCCGCGCCGCCTGCATCTCGTGCTGCCAGGCCTACAACACGATCCCACCCGGGGATCAGGCGATCCTCGACGCCATGTGTGAAGTGGTCGTACCGTTCGCTGCGACCAAAGCACTGCGCTGGATTCTCCGCTTCACCTCGAATCCGACCCAGGAGCTCCTGACGTTCCTCTCCGCCGGAGCCGGCGAGGAAGTGCTCGATCGATCCACCGGGATCGGATGCTCCCAGGCGGGCCGATGGGTCGCCAACAACCTGCGCCGCAACTGCCTGAACAACTGCGACGACTGGTTCGCCGACAGGTGCACGGAAAACGTCGCCATCGATGTCTGGCCGAGCGGCACCCCTCTCGGCGGCCCGAATCCGAATCGGGACAAGACCTGTACCACCTGGTCTTTCAAAGAGGCTCGCGGAGATCGTTCCAAGAGCTGGAGCTGTGAGCAGACGGCCGAGACGATGAGGGAGCCGAAGGTCGACAGCTGCCAGATGGAGGAGCACTGCCGCAAACCCAACACCAGCAATCACCGCAAGGATCGGAGATACGTCTGCCGGGTGAGCGATCACTACCGCAAGGCTCAGAAACCGCCGGCCTTCGATCGCGAGGTGCCGCGAGGAGAAGAGCCCTTCGATCCCGGCTTCGGGACCGGAGGCGGCGCACCGCTGCCCCACAACCCGCGGGATCAGCACGAGCTCGTGTTCGATGGGCCCGACGGCCTACCCGGAAGCCCCACGGATCCCTGCCGGATCTACGATTGTGCCCCGGGGTCGACCGGACCCCCGGAGTAGATCGGCCGCAACGCTCTCGGGCCGTGGGCACTCCACGGCCCGAGAGCCCCTCGAACCTCTCCCGAGGCACAGAGCTCCGTGGCGTCCGCCTGGCGCCAGCCGGTCTGCCACCGCAGCGTCGGCCCCGCGGCCGCGGCCAACATCGGCGCGACGTAGGAGCCGTCTCCCCGCGGAAACAAGGCCATCCACCAGCGGCTCGGCTGTTTCCGTTCCACCCGGAGCCGAGGGGGATCGTCGACCCACGTCACCTCCACGATCTCTTCGGAATCGAGGATCAACCACAACGTCTCGTGGCTCGACCAGCCGAAGTACACCACCTCTCCGTCGAGGTCCACCGCGGGGCGCACCACGGGGGGCTCGGCACCATCGTCACTCCAGTTCAGGAAGTGCACCGCTCCGTCACACAGGAAGGCCAGTCGCTCGCCGCCCGGCGAGCTCGTCGGCGCCCGCTGGTGGCCGCCACAGGCGACGTGCAAGGGAGCCCGGCTCCAGCCGCCGGGCCGGCGCCGGAAGTCGGCCAGGCGAAATCCGGCGCTCCCCTCCGGAACCGCCACGATCACCCGCCCGCGCTCCGGCGAGCCCGCTCCGGCTTCGATTCCCGGCAGCCACACGATGTCCTGCCGCCGATCGGCCACCAGGGAAAGAAAGCTCAGGCGCCCGTCGGCGGTTGCGACCCAGGCGCTCTCGTCGTCCACCACCCTCACGCTGGTCACCATCTCGCCGCGGGTACGCCGCCGCAGGCGTCCGGTCGCGACCTCGAAGGTCCAGAGG
>CAZMEL010000506.1:0-2760 GCA_964565225.1 uncultured Thermoanaerobaculia bacterium
CGCCGAGCACGTTGAAGGTGGTGGAGCGCAACCTCTTGATCATCGACGAGGCCCTCGCCGACCTGCGAGCGGCCCTCGAAGAGGATCCCGAAAACCCTCGGCTGCAGAAGCTGTTGCTCGCTCACCACCAGCAGCAGGTGGAGCTGATGCGGCGGCTGGCGAGTTGACGAGGGGAGCGATGGGAGCCCGGAAGACGTTGGCGATGGTGCTGCTCTGCGCCGCACTGGCCGCGCCGGGGTCGGTCCTGGGCTCGACGGTGCGGAAGGAGCCCGTGGCCCCCGGTGCCGAGGTGGTGATTTCCATGGGCGCGGGCTCCCTGAGCGTGATGGGCTGGGACCGACCGGAAATCGAGATCACGAGCCCCACCGCTTCGCTGGCCGAAACCCTGCAAGTGCGTCGCGAGCCGGGGAGAGTCGTGCTCGAGCCCGGCGTGACGGAGCATGGAGAGATGCCCGTCGGCGAGCTGCACCTGCGGCTGCCCCGCGGCAGCGACCTGCACATCGCCTCGACCAGCGCGGGAATCGTGATCTCGGGCATGACCGGCGATCTCGAAATACAGACCGATGCCGGCAATGTGGACGTAGCGGTGCCCGAGGCCGGATCCCTGAGGGTGGCCACGGTGGCCGGGGCGGTCGATGTTCGGGCGTTGGCGGACGCCCTGAGCCTGGAGACGGTGAGTGGCTCGATCCGTTTTCGCGGCCGCGGAGCGCTGGATGTGACCACTGTGAGCGGCTCGGTGCGGGTCGACGCCGAGGTCCGGGGCTCGAGCGCGATCCGGGCGGTGTCGGCCCGGGTCGACTTCGAAGGCTCGCTGGCGCCGGCAACCCACCTGGCGATCGTGAGCCACACCGGCGACGTGCGGCTGGTGCTCGCCGAAAGGGACCCCGTACGATTCGAGCTCTCCACCTTCGATGGCCGGATCTCCCGCAACGGCGAAAGAGTCCGGGTGGGAGCCCACGGCGGAGAGGTCGCCTTCGACCTCGGCGGTACTGCCGCGGGTGGGCGCCGGGTGGAGATCGGCACCTTCAGCGGCGAGATTTCGCTCCAGCACCCGGGCGACGGCTGAGCATCCCCCGCAGGAAGGCCGCCCGGCAGCGCAGATCCCACCGCGCGTGGCGCCGCCTCCTGCGCCCCGGCGCCACTGCGCGCACCAGCACCCACGGCAGAAAGAGCAGAGGCTCCAGCACCAGGCTCCGCCAGAGCCGGGGTTGGCGCGCCAGGGCGTAGCGACCGGCCTGGCCGGCGCGTCGCTGGCGATCGAGGAAGGGCTCGAGGCGTGTATAGGAGTGATTGTGCCAGCAGAGGGCCGCGGGACGATAGACGGTCTGCCAGCCGCGACGCTCGAAGCGGAGGGCGAGCTCGGTGTCTTCGAGGGCGGCGTGAGGAAATTCTTCGTCGAAGGGCTCGGCGGTGAGCCACGAGCGTGGCGCCGAGAAGTTGGAGCCGAGCACCGCGGTGAAGGGTACGGGCTCTCCCGGGCGTAGACCCTTGAAGTAGAACTGGGGCCCGGCGGGTGCGAGGAAACGCATCACGTCGGTGATCTCCTGCTCGGGATCCCAGTCGATGTGTCCCTGGATCCCGAGCGGCTCTTCTTCGAAGTGGTGTTGCAGGCTACCGGGCGCGGGCCGGGTGTCGTCGCCCAGGAAGAGGATGCGTTCGCCGATCGCCTCTCGCCGGCCTCGATTGCGAGCCGCCGCCGGGCCCAGGCCGTCTTGCCGCAGCCAGCGGCAGGCCAGAGACCGGTGCCGACTCTGCAGAGCCCCGAGCGAGCCGGGCTCGGAGCCGTCGTCGACCACGAGAACCTCGAAGGGAGCGGGGGTTTCCTCCGCCTCCAGCCCAGCGAGGGTTTGCGACAGGGCGCCGGGGCGATCCCGGGTCGGGATCACGACGCTGAGGGCGGGCTCCGGCATGGAAGGTCGCTCAACGGGCGATCGGAGCGGCGAGAAGCTCCTGGGGAATGCCGAAGGAGCTCACCAGAGGAACCGCATCGGGCCGCAGCTCGGCGCAGAGGCGGTTGACGAGCTTGACCACCGCCCGCGACTTGGGAGCCTCGAAATAGCCTTGCTCCTGGTACCAGCCGCGGTGGGTTTCGAGGCGTTCGAGAGCGTAGAGCTGGCAGAGCTTGTCGAGCACGGCGCCGACGCCTTCGTCTTCCTCGCGGTCGACCGCGGCAGTGAAGCTCTCCAGAACCAGGCGATCGACATGGGCCCGCGCAGTCTCGAGCAGGTGGTCCTGGCACTCGTTCAGGGCGACCTGGACCTCGAGGCCGCGGTCGATCCGTTTCTTCAGCCGCCGGGCCACGGACGCGAGCAAATGGGATTCCCGCCACTCGAAGGCGGCCCGGTGCATCTCCCGGTCCCGCAGATGAGCCTCGTCGTGGCGCCGGGTGATGATCGGATTGAGATCGCTGACGGTGCGGCCCGCCTGGCGCGCGATGTAGCGCACCAGGCTGAAGAAGGTCATCTGCCCGAACTGCCGTTTGTACCCGGAGAGCAGACCTTTGGCCACCAGCTGCAGCAGGACCACGTTGTCGCCCTCGAAGGTGGTGAAGACATCGGTGTCGGCCTTGAGGTCGGCAAAACGGTTTTCCGCCAGATACCCCTGGCCACCGCAGCACTCGCGGCAGGTCTGGATGGTGTCGGTCGCGTGCCAGGTGCTGATCGCCTTCAGCCCCGCCGCGCGCGCTTCCACCTCCTGCCGCTGCTCCTCGTCACCGGCAGCATAGAGGCGGCGCAGGTCGGAGAGGGCGAACTGCAGGCC
>CAZMEL010000507.1:0-2739 GCA_964565225.1 uncultured Thermoanaerobaculia bacterium
TGATCCCCTTCCACAACCGCGGATTCCGCTCCCGCATCTCCGCCAGCGAGAACACAGGCTCCGGCGTCCTCGGCGGCCCCGCCGGCAACAGCCGGGAGGGTTCCGTCGCCGAGTCCGGCTCCGGCTCCGGCTCCGGCTCGTCCGAAGTTTCTACACACGGTAGAAACTCCCTCGGCATGGTTGATGGCGGTTCCTCGGTCTCGAGCTCCGGATCATCCAAAGTCTCTACACACGGTAGAGACTCTTCCTCCGGCGCCGGCCAAGCCGAGGCGTGGTGCCGAAGGTAGTGCTCCATCTCCCGGCTCACCCGTTCCCAGACCGGCACCGTCCCACGAGAGCCCAGCAGGATCTCGACCTGGTTCGACGGAAACACCGCCTCCGGCACCAGCCGCGGCCCATCGTTCTCGAACTTGCCCGTGCCGCAGTGCCAATGCGAGAACGGCAGGTTCTCCAGAGCCCGGGTCACCGCTTCCCGGCCGACCCCGTCCATCACCTCCACCACCTTCACCGCCCGAGCCGCCGTGAGCTCACAGGGCCCCACCTCCTGGCCGATCCCTTCGAGGCACCGGCGGCGAACCTCGAGGAACCTCCGCCAGATCTCCGCGAGGGATGCCGGGTCCGGGCTCGCCCGCACCGCCACCTCTTTCTCTCTCTCAGAGAGGAAATCTTCTTCTCTTCTAAGAGAGAGAAGAGCCTGGCGTGCCCTCACCGTGCCCCGGTTCGGCGGATCTCCTTTGTTTTCAAAGGGTAAACCGTGCCCCTTGGAGGCCCCGGCACCTGGGGCCGAAACCGAACCAGGCCCCTGCCGTGCCCTCTTCCGTGCCCCTACTGTGCCCCGTTTCGGCGGAAGTCCTTTCTTTTCAGGAGGTAAACCGTGCCCCTTGGAGGCCCCGGACCGTGCCCTTTGGGGTTCCGCGAGCGTGTACCGGTTCCGCCGTCCACGGCGCCCCACCAGCCGGAGCACACCGCGCTCGAGCAGCTGACCGAGGAATCCGCGGACCCGTTTCCGCCCCCAGCTCCACCGCCCGGCGAGCTGGTCGAGCGAAGCCACGAGCTCGCCGGCCTCGTCGGCCAGCCGCTGCAAGTCGACCAGAGCATGGAATCGGTCGAACGGCCCCACGTTCCAGAGGGGCTCTTCGAGCCATTCCGCGGGGATTCGCACCACCCCGGCGCTCATGATCGAGCCCTCCGCGGAGACCCGGGGTCGTTTCCACGCCGTTGAGTCGGGAAAACGGTCAACAGACGGTCAACAGCGGGCGCAAATCGACCTGGGTGACGTCTCGGCCGTCTGCTGTAAATGCTTGATTCTAAAAGTGTTTGTGCTGGAGCCGACGGGCGGATTTGAACCGCCGACCTACTGATTACGAATCAGATGCTCAAGGCGTCCATTCGCATCCATAGCGGTCCACCGCCACTTGCCTTAAGTTGTTGAATTTATTAGAGTTCCTGTCCTATTGAGGCCAGGGGCGTTCGCCTCTGTACACCGCGAATTGGACCACAGGTGGACCACGGATTTTGTCAAGTTGGACCCCAGATGGACCACAGGTTTCTGGAGGCTCGGGACGATGAAGAAGCGGCTGAACGACCGGATGGTGGAGAGGTTGAAGACGCCGGAGAAGGGGCGGGTGGATGTCTGGGATTCGCTGGCGCCGGGGTTGTTCCTGGTGCTGCGCTCTTCGGGCCGGCGGACGTTCCGGTATCGGTACCGGACATCGGCGGGGAAGAGGGTCTCGGCGTTCGTGGGAGAGCATCCGACGTCGCAGCGGTTGCAGGATCTCAAGTCGGAGGATCCGAATCTCCGGATTCTCAAGGTCGACGAGGCACGCAAGGCGGTGGACCGGGCGCGGCTCCGGCTGCTGGAGGGCAAGGAGCCGTTCGAGCCGACGGCGAAGGCCATCAAGAAGTCTGGGCGCACGCTGGCCGATGTGGTGGAGCTCTATGCCGTGCAGAAGCTCCCGAAGCTGCGCCGGGGTTGGGAGCAAGAGCGAATTCTGCGGAAAGATGTCTTGCCGCGGATGGGGCACCTGGCGCCGGAGCAGGTGACGGGGGAGCATGTGCTGGAGCTCATGGAGTCGATCGGCGAGCCGCCGCCGGTGGGGCGAGGGTCGGTGTCGGCGGCGAATGCGGCGAAGCGGGCGCTCTCGGCGATGTTCGGTTGGATGTCGAAGCCGATTCCAGGGAGCCCACGGCGGCATGGCGTGACCCACAACCCCTGTCTCGACGTCGGCGCCTACACGCTCAAGGAGCGGAACCGGGTCTACAATGCCGACGAGATCTACCGCATCTGGACGGCGCTCGAGTCGGGTTGCTCGGCCACCTATGCCGCGTTTCGGGTGGCGTTCCTCACGGTGCAGCGCATCGGCTCGGTGCTCTCCATGCAGGCCGAGCAGGTCGACCTCGCCGGCCGGGTCTGGTGCATCCCGCCCGAGAACATGAAGAATGGCCGGGGCCATTGGGTGCCGCTCTCCGGCTGGGCGGTCAGGGAGCTCGAGCCGTGGGTCGAGCAGGCTTCGCCCTGGGTGTTCCCGAGCGTACGCCGCGAGGGCCAGCCGATCTCGAGCTACAACACCATGAAGACCAACCTCCGGCGGCAGACGGGCATCCGGGATTTCAATCCCCACGACCTGCGGCGCACGGCCCTCACTCTCATGGACGAGATGGGCATCGTGCGGAGCGACATGCGACTGGTGGCGAGCCACGCGGCGCCCCAGGGCGCGCTCAAGCACTACAGCTTCGCCC
>CAZMEL010000508.1:0-2738 GCA_964565225.1 uncultured Thermoanaerobaculia bacterium
TTCTCGTTGACCCGCTCGACCTGGCTCCAGGAACGCCGACTCTTACGAAACCGAAGATCCAATCTGACAAAGTAGAACTAACGGACCTTCGGCTTTCGATTCGGATCCCGGGAGCCCCAGAGGAGAGCGCCACCCCATGAAGAAGCCCAAGCTCACTCCCATGCTACGCCACTACCTGGAGGTCAAGGCGGAGCATCCCGATGCCCTCGTCTTCTACCGGATGGGCGACTTCTACGAGCTCTTCTTCGAAGATGCGGAGCGGGCGGCTCCGGTGCTCGAGGTGGCCCTGACCGCGCGCCACAAGGACAGTCCCAACCCGGTACCGATGTGTGGCGTGCCCCACCACGCCCTCGAGAATTATCTCGGCAAGGCCCTGTCGGCGGGTCTGAAGGTGGCGATCTGTGACCAGGTGGAAGACCCGGCCCAGGCCAAGGGGCTGGTACGCCGCGAGGTCACGCGGATCGTGACCCCGGGTACGGTGTCGCAGCCGGAGCTGCTGGAGGGCAAGGAAGAAAACCTGCTCGCCTGCCTGCATTGGGTGGGGTCCGAAGGTGCGGGCGCCTTTCTCGACGTCTCCACCGGGACCTTCTTTCTCCGCCGCTGGGCCGACAGCGGCCGGGCCCTCGAAGACCTCGGAGTGCTGCGGCCGCGGGAAGTCCTCTGGGAAGCAGACGACGCACCCCCGGAGATCGCTCGTTGGATCACCTCCCAGGTGGCCTGTGCCACCGGCCTCGACGGCGACCGGTGGATCGACTCGCGGCGGGCGGGGGAGCAGCTGATGGAGCATTTCGGTGTCGAGACCCTGCGCGGTTTCGGCCTCGAAGCTCGCGAGCCCGGGGTCTTCGCGGCCGCGGCGGCCCTGGCCTACGCCAAGGAAACGCAGCAGAACGAGCTGGTGCACGTGCGGGAGCTGGTGATCCGCGAGAGCCACGCCAACATGGTGCTCGACGCCACCACCCTGGCCAACCTCGAGGTCTTCCGGGCCCAGCGCGACGGTGGTCGCAAGGGCACCCTGCTCGGTGTGCTCGACCGCACCCAGACCCCGGGAGGAGGGCGTCTGCTGCGCGACTGGCTCGGCCGGCCACTCAAGGACCCCGCGGCCATCGCCGATCGCCACGACGCGGTGTCCGAGCTCCAGGCCGAGGGTCGGCGGCGGGAAGACCTGCGCACCCACCTCTCCCGCCTCGGCGATCCCGAACGTCTCCTGGCGCGGGCCGTGCTCGGCTCGTTGACCCCGCGGGAGGCGACCGCCCTGCGCGACGGCCTGCGCGAGGTGCCGGCGATTCTCGACCTGCTCGCGACCTGCGGTGCGCCGCGGCTGCGTCGGGTCGCGGCGGTGGATCCCGTACCGGGACTCGCCGCCGAGCTGGAGCGCCTGCTGGTCGACAGCCCACCGGCCACGATGAAGAACGGGGGAGTGATCGCCGACGGGGTCGATCCCGAGCTCGATCGCTGTCGCTCCCTGGCCCGGGACAGCAAGAAACACATCCTGCAGATGGAGGCCGACGAGCGGGAGAAAACCGGCATTTCTTCGCTCAAGATCCGCTACAACCGGGTCTTCGGCTATTACCTGGAGGTCACCAGGGCCAACCAGCACCTGGTACCCGAGCACTACATTCGCAAACAGACCCTGGTCAATGCCGAGCGCTACGTCACCCCGGAGATCAAGGAGCTGGAAGAGCAGGTTCTGGGGGCGGAAGAAAAGCAGCTCGCTCTGGAGGAGAAATACTTCCAGGAGCTGCGCGAGCGGGTGGTGGAGCACGGCCCGGCCCTGCGAGCGCTGGCGGCCGAGCTCGCCGCCCTCGACGTGCTCACCGGGTATGCCGAGCAGGCCGCACGCCAGGGGTATTGCCGTCCGCACATGCTCGACGCCGGTGCGCCGATCGAGGTGCGCGAGGGTCGCCACCCGGTGGTGGAGGCCACGAGCAGCGAGACCTTCGTGCCCAACGACGTGGAGCTCGACGGCGAGGAAGCCCAGATCGTGCTGCTCACCGGTCCGAACATGGGAGGCAAGTCGACCTATCTGCGACAGGTGGCGCTGGTGGTGCTGATGGCGCAGGCGGGCAGCTTCGTGCCGGCGGATTCGGCGGAGATCGGCACGGTCGACCGGATCTTCACCCGGGTGGGCGCCAGCGACGACCTCGCGCGGGGAGAGTCGACCTTCATGGTGGAAATGATCGAGACGGCGAACATTCTGCGTTTCGCCAGCTCCCAGAGCCTGGTGATTCTCGATGAGGTCGGCCGCGGCACCGCCACCTTCGACGGCCTCTCCCTGGCCTGGGCCATCGTCGAGCACCTGCACCGGGAGCGGCGTCCCAAGACTCTCTTCGCCACCCATTACCACGAGCTCACCGAGCTGGCGGAAGTGCTGCCGGGGGTCGTCAACCGCACCCTGGCGGTGAAAGAGTGGGAAGACCAGATCGTCTTCCTGCGGCGGGTGATCAAGGGCAGCGCCGACAAATCCTACGGCATCCACGTCGCCCGCCTGGCGGGCCTGCCTCCCGAGGTCATCGAGCGCGCGGGAGAGATCCTGAGCAACCTCGAAGCCCAGGAATACGATCCCGAAGGCCGCCCCCGCCGAGCCGCCGGCGAGCACCGACCCGAAGATACCGAGCAGCCCCAGCAGCTGCCTCTCTTCACGCCCCCCGAGCAGGTGGTCGCCTCGATCCTGCGCAAGACCGATACCTCGAAGCCCAGGAATACGATCCCGAAGGCCGCCCCCGCCGAGCCGCCGGCGA
>CAZMEL010000509.1:0-2734 GCA_964565225.1 uncultured Thermoanaerobaculia bacterium
GGCGCTGCTCGAGAATCGCAAGACTCGGCAAGTCTCGGCCTTTCTGCAGGATCTGCTCGAGGGCTCCGATCCCTGGCAGACCGGGCGTCGAGACGTCACCGTTCGCGAAGCCCTCGATCGGGGCGCGACGAGCCTGGCGAGCCGCAGTGGGATGGATCCCCAGATCCGAGCCCTGCTGATGGAGACCACGGGCTCGATCTACTCCAAGCTGGGACTCTACGACGAAGCCCTGGCCCACCTCGAGAGATCGCTCGAGCTGCGCCGGGCCTCGGGTGGAGACGAGGAAATCGCGGCCGGAATGGTGAGCCTGGGAGCCGTGGCGACCGAGGTGGGAGATTTCGAGCGGGCGAAAGAGCTGCTCGACGGGGCGCTGGAGATCCGACAGCGGGTTTTCTCGGCGCAAGATCCGAGGATGGCCGAGATCCACGCGGCGCAGGCGGATCTCCGCTTCGAGGAGGGAGGCTATCTCGCCGCCATCGAGGGGTACGAAGCAGCCCTGGAGATCTACCGAGCCCTCGGCGAGATCGAGGGCACCGATGCCGCCCGAGCGATGAACCAGATGGGGCTCGCTCTGGTCTTCGACGGCCGGCCTGCGGAGGCGGAGCCTCTCTTCGAAGATTCCCTACGGGTGTTCCGAGACCAGCTGGGACCGGACCACCCCTGGGTCGCGGTGACTCTCGACAGCCTCTCGGAGATCGCCTCGCGCAAGGGAGACCACGCCACCGCCGAAGCCCTGGGCCGCGAAGGGGTGGCGATCAGCCGGAGAGTGTTCGGTGATGTGCATCCGGATCTCGGGCAGAAGCTGAACAATCTCTCGGTGTTGCTCAGCCGTGGGGGGAAGGATGACGAGGCGATCGAGATGCAGAAAGAGGCTCTGGGGATCGCTCGGAAGGTCTTGGGTGACGAGCACCAGTACATCGCTCTGGGATTGTCCAACCTCGGCTCCCTGCAGAAGCAGATGGGGCGATTCGAAGAGGCCGAGGCAGCCCTGGTCGAGAGCCTGGAGGTATTTCGTAAGACCTCGGCGCCGGGGAACCCGAACGGCGCCTTCATCCTGGTCTCCCTCGGCGACCTGTATCGGCAGACGGGCCGCCTGGAGCTGGCCGAGAGCACCCTGCGAGCCGGGGTCGAGGAGCGGCGAAGAGCCCTCGGAGGTGAGCATGTCCTGACCGCCATCGCGGAAGGGATGCTCGGGGGTTGCCTGGTCGAGATGCGTCGCTTCGAAGAGGCCGAAGATCTGCTGGTCCGCAGCTTCGAGATCCAGGAGGCGATTCCCGGGCACGACCGCAACGAGCTGGTGGTCGTGCTGCGAAACCTGATTCACCTGTACGAAGCCTGGGAACGCGGTGAGCAGGGCGAGCCGTACCGGGCTCGGCTCCGGGGGCTGGTCCCCGAAACACGGGAGGGTGCCTGAGGCCATGGATGTCGAAGAGAAGGGGCACGACGCGGAGTCGACTCCACAGGAAGGGGAGATCACGTCTCTGCTCGTCGCCTGGCGCTCCGGGCAGCAGGACGTGGTCGACGATCTCATGCCCCTGGTCTACGACCAGCTCTACCGGATCGCCAGCCGCCACATGGCCTCGGAGCGGTCGAACCACACCCTGCAGCCGACGGCGGTGGTGAACGAGGCCTACCTGCGGCTGTTGAAGCTGAACCGGATCGGCTGGCAGGACCGGGCGCACTTCTTCGCCATCTCGGCCCGGTTGATCCGACGGATCCTGGTCGATCACGCCCGCCACCACGGCTTCGCCAAGCGCGGAGGCGGGACGCCGGATCTGCCGATCGCCGATGCGCCGGAGCTGAGCATCGAGCGGCCGGAGGAGATGGTCCAGCTCGATCAGGCGTTGATGGACCTGGAACAGCTCGATCCCGACAAGGCCTCGATCGTCGAGCTGAAATTCTTCGGCGGCCTGACGAACGACGAGATCGCCGAGATCCGGGGTATCTCCCGAACCACCGTGGTGCGGCATTGGCGAGTTGCGAAGGCCTGGTTGTTCCGGGAGCTCTTCAAGGGCGCCTGAGGGCCCCCGAGGCTCGCAAGATCGTGTGGCCGAGAGGCGGGTCCGGCGAGCAGCCGGGTGAGAGGCCCCGGTACGGGCCGAGGGGGTCGTGATCCGAGGGGAAGGTGGGAAAGTCAAGGTCTTGGCGAGGGGTCTCGACCGTCGCCGAGACCCCTCGCCCGAACCCTCCCAGGGGGGACCGAAGCGTGGCTGCTCGGGCTGTCAGCGAGGCGGGGAGAGAGCGGGAGCAGCCTTCGGTCGGGAGCCCGATACCGGGTGGGGGCCTCGGGTCGAGGACCCGGTTTCGGGAGCCGGTCGAGCCCTCGCTCGGTGTCCGGAAGAAGCGAGGGCAGCGTTCAGAGAATTTCTTCAATCTTAGGGGTAAAAGGCTCGCCTGTCAACGGGAAGAGACGATTTGACTGATGGAAACCCTTACGAGATCGGAAGAAAACATCAGGAATCGGCAAGCTCGAGGTAGAGCCGCTCGTGGGCCCGGATGCCCTGTGCCAGATCGAACCGCTCGACTACGTGCTCGCGGGCGGCGAGGCCCATGTCTCTTCGCGCCACAGGGTCGTCGACCAGCTGGCGTAGGGCCATCGTCAGCGATTCGTCGTCTCCCGGAGGCACCAGTCGGCCGAGGGATGGACCGGTGACGACCTCGGGGACTCCACCCACGGAAGAGGCGACGGCGGCCCAGCCGCAGGCCATGGCTTCGTGCAACACCGGGGGAGAGC
>CAZMEL010000510.1:0-2722 GCA_964565225.1 uncultured Thermoanaerobaculia bacterium
ACGGAATCCCATGGCTCGACGGAATCCCATGGCTCGACGGAATCCCATGGCTCGATGGCATCCCATGGCTCGATGGAGTCCCATGGCACGGACAGCCCACGAGCTGGAGCCCCGAGCTCGACGAAACCATGACCCTGGATACCTGGGTCGACGAATAGAGAAGGACCCTGGAGCGCTGGACCACGCCGATGAGCAGCTGAACGGCGACTCGAACGCCCATCGACTCGGGCTCGCCCGGCGCTTGCCGAGCCCCTCGGCTCCGGCGTGGCTCCTGCTCGCCTGTTTCCTTCTCGACACTCTTCTCGGCGCGGGGGCCCTCGAGGCCCAGCGCCGAGCCATTCCCTTCGAGCATCTCGGCCCGCCGGACGGCCTCTCGCAGTCCACCGTCACCAGCTTCGCCCAGGACGACGTCGGATTTCTCTGGCTCGGCACCCAGGACGGCCTGAACCGTTTCGATGGCGCCGACTTCACCGTTTTCGAGCACGACCCCAACGATCCGACCTCTCTCCCTTCGGACTCGATCTTCGCCCTCGAGAAGACTCCCGAAGGAGATCTGTGGATTGCAACCCTCGACGGCCTCAGTCTCTGGCGCCGGGCCAGCGACCGCTTCGAGTCGTTCCAGAACGAGCCCACGGATCCCGAGAGCCTGGCGGAGAATCGGATCCAGGTTCTGCACCTCGATCCCGACGGCACCTTGTGGATCGGGACCTACCAGTCGGGCCTCGACCGGCTCGATCCCCGCACCGGCGAGTTCGAGCACTTCCGCCACGATCCGCGGGACCCCACCACTCTCAGCGACGACCGGGTGCGGGCGATCCACCGCGACGCCGCGGGGCGGCTGTGGGTCGGCACCCTCGGCGGGCTGAATCTCTTCGACTCCCAGGCGGCGTCGTTCCTGCGTTTCCGTCACCAGGCGGGAGCCACCAACGGGCTCAGCCACGACGAGGTACGGACGCTGCTCAGCGATCCTTCGGGGTTTCTGTGGATCGGCACCCTCGGCGGTCTCGATCTCTTCGATCCGGCCTCGCGCAGCTTCGAGCACCACGTGCACGATCCGGGCGACTCCTCCAGCCTCAGCGACAGCCGGATCCGCTCCCTGCTGCGAGACCGGGAAGACCGACTCTGGATCGGTACCGATCGCGGCCTCAACCTCTACCAACCCGAGACCGGGACCTTTCTCTCGTTCTTTCACGATCCGATGACCCCCAACAGCCTCAGCCACGACCGGGTGGTCTCGCTGTTCCAAGACCGCCGGGGGCTCTTCTGGGTGGGAACCGGAGGAGGAGGCGCCAACCGCTGGAATCCACGAACCTGGTCGGTGGCCCACTACGATCGCAGCTCCGACGATCGCACCGCCCTGGCGAGCAACCAGGTCCTGGCCGTGGCCCAGGGCCCCTCGGGAGAGATCTGGGTCGGCACCGACGGCGGGCTCGACCGCATCTCTCGCAAGACCGGCGAGACGACCCGGGTTCCCCTCTCCGAACGGCGGGACAAGAGCCCCAGCAGCCAGGGAGTCACCGCCCTGACCTTCGACCGCTCCGGCGCCCTGTGGGCCGGGACCCTCGCCAGCGGCCTGTACCGACAGCCGCAGGGTGCCAGCACCTTCGAGCACTTCGAGCATCGCCCGGCAGACCCCGACAGCCTGAGCAGCAACAGCGTGGCGGTGCTCCTCGAAGACCGCGAGAACGGCCTGTGGATCGGTACGTTCGGCGGCGGGCTGAGCTTCCTCTCGCTGCCGGATCGTCACTTCCAGCACTTGCAGCACCACCCGAGCTCCGACTCCAGCCTCAGCAGCGACCAGATCTCGGCCCTGGCCGAGGGCCCGGCGGGCTACCTCTTCGTCGGTACGTTCGGCAGCGGCCTGAACCTCTGCCACAAGGCCGAACGCACCTGCCGCCGCTTCCAGAAGGATCCGGACGACAGCCTGAGCCTCTACAGCGACTCCGTGCTCTCGCTGCACTTCCAGGACGAAGACACCCTGTGGGTCGGCACCCAGCTCGGGCTGCACCGGTGGAGCGGCGTGGAGCTCGAGGGGCCCGCGAGCTTCGAGGCCTTTCTCAAGCGCGACGGCCTGCCCAACGACGTCATCTACGGCATCCTCCCCGGCGAGGGAGACGACCTCTGGTTGAGCACCAACCGGGGCCTGGCGCTCTTCGACCCCACCGAAGGAACCGTCCGCACCTTCGATCCCAGTCAGGGCATGCAAGGGCTCGAGTTCAACATGGGTGCCTACCTCCGCGGTGCCGGCGGTGAGCTCTTCTTCGGCGGAGTCAACGGCCTGAACGCCTTCTTCCCCTCCGAGCTGGCCACCCGCTCCCCCCCGCCACCGGTGGTGCTGACCTCATTCACCAAGCGCAACCTGCCGGTCGAGCTCCCGGGCCCGATCTTCGATCTCGAGCGCGCGGAGCTCGACTACCGCGACCGCTTTTTCTCGTTCGAGTTCGCCGCCCTCGACTTCGCCGCCCCGCACCGCAATCAATATCGCTACCAGCTCGATCCCTTCGACGACGCCTGGGTGCAGATCGGCAATCGTCGCCGGGTGACCTTCACCAATCTCGATCCCGGCGACTACGTCCTCCGGGTGCAGGGCTCCGACGCCCAGGGCTCCTGGAACGAGGAAGGCCTCACCCTGCCGATCGTCATCGCTCCACCCCTCTGGCGCAACGGCTGGGCATACTGCCTGTACACCTCCCTCCTGCTCCTCTCGTCCCTCTTCTACGCC
>CAZMEL010000511.1:0-2666 GCA_964565225.1 uncultured Thermoanaerobaculia bacterium
TGTACGCACCAGCCAGAAATTGAGCCATTCACCAATCGGAAACTGATCCACCCCCAGCACCAACGACCAACCGGTAGCCTTGGGTTGAACAAACCAAACTGCCGGAGGATGGAGATGCTGAGGATGGATCGAATTCATGTTATCCGACACAAAGTACTGGTTGAAGGGCAGAGTGCCCGCTCAGTGGCCAGACAGCTGGGGATCAGCCGCAATACGGTACGCAAGTACCTGACACAGTCCGACCCCGTCCGTAAGACGAGCGAGCCTCGGGTTCGGCCGATCCTCGACAAGGTGTCTTCGGGGATCGAAGAGATCCTCGAAGACTGGAAAGGGCGGACGTCCGGCAAGCAACGCGTCACCGGTACGCGCGTACACGAGGAGCTGATCGCCCGCGGCCATCGGGCCGGCATCAGCACGGTTCGGTCCTACTTGGCCGAGCGCCGACGAGCCGCGGCGGAGGTTTTTGTGCCTCTGCACTACGTGGCCGGCGACTGCGCCCAGGTGGACTTCTTCGAGGTCGTGGTCGATGTCGGCGGGGAGCGTCGTAAGGCCTGGAAGCTTCTCGTGCGCCTGATGTACTCGGGCCGTGATTTCGCGTGGCTGTACGAGCGCTGCGATCAGGTGGCGTTTCTCGACGGTCACGTGAGGGCATTCGCCCATTTCGGGGGTCATCCCGGGCGGATGATCTACGACAACCTGAAGGCGGCGGTGAAGCGGCGTATGGGCCTGGACATTCAGCTGTCCGGCCGGTTTCAGGCGTTGGTGAGCCACTATCTCTTCGAGCCCTGCTTCGCCCGTCCCGGTGAAGGGCACGACAAGGGAGGCGTGGAGTCCCGGGGCAAGGGGATCCGGCTGCAACACCTGACGCCCATCCCGCAAGGCGAGAGCCTGGGCGAGATATCCCGGCGCCTGGTGGCGGATCTGGATCGCCAGATGGAGTCCAAGCGCAACGAAGACGGTGAGACCGTGGCCGCACGTTGGGCCGAGGAGTCTCGTCGGCTCCGCCCGTTACCGGGCACCGATTTCGAGTCTCGTCGGGTGGAGGCGTTGAAAGTGTCGCGGCAGGCGATGGTCCTCGTCGCTGGTACGCGCTACTCGGTGCCGAGCCACTGGAAGAGTCTACGGGTGAGCGCTTACGTCGGTACCGAGGACGTGAAGCTGGTGTGCGGCACCGAAACGGTCGTCTTGCCGCTGGAGTACGGCAAGAAGCGGGTGGTGCGCTACCGGCACTACCTCGAGGAGCTGGCGAAGAAGCCGCAGGCGGTGCGTCAAGTATCTCCGCGGCTGCTCGAAGAGCTGGGGGAGCCCTTCGGCCGATTGTGGGCGATGCTGACGCAGCGCTACAGCGAGCGAGAAGCGGCACGGCTGCTGTCTCGGCTGCTCGGCGTGATGGTCGACCATGGTGAGGCGACCATCGCGGAGGTGATCCATGAGGCGCTGGAGCGAGGCGATCTCGATCGCTTGGTGCTGCCTCAGCAGCTTTCACCGGCAGCGCTGAGGCCATCGGTAGCGGTCCCAGAGGCCCTTCAGGGGGTGGAGGTCGAGACGACGTCGGCCGCAGACTTCGACGAGATCCTCGAGGAGGTGCATCATGGCTGATGCCGTACTGCAAGCCGTTCTGGATCAGCAGCTGACCCAGCTGAAGATGCCTACCGTCCGCCGGGAGCTCGAAGGCGTGGCCCGCCGTGCCCGGGACGGCGGCTGGGCCTTTGAGGAATTCCTCCGCGAGCTTCTCGACGCCGAGCTGGCGATTCGCGAGCAGAAGTCGGCGGCTCGACGTCTCAAGGAAGCCCGCTTCCCCGACGTGAAGACCCTCGATCAGATCGACTGGAAGGCGCTGCAAGGCGTCTCGAAGCCCAAGCTGCACGCCCTGGCCTCGGGCGACTTCCTCGATCGCTGTGAGGACGTGGTGCTTGCCGGGCCCGTCGGCACCGGCAAGACTCACCTCGCGATCGGCCTCGGAGTCGAGCTGACCCGTCGGGGTCGCCGTGTCCTCTTCATCCGTGCCGCGGATCTCGTGCAACAGCTGGTCGAAGCCCGTGACCATCGGGACCTCTTGCTCTTTCGCCGGAAACTCCTCCGAGTCCAGCTCTTGATCCTCGACGAGCTGGGCTTTGTGCCGTTCGATCGAGCCGGCGGCGAGCTGCTCTTCAACGTCCTCTCCGAGCGCTACGAGCGCCGTTCCACGCTGGTGACCACGAATCTGGCGTTCGGCGAATGGGTCAGCGTTTTCGGGGACGAGAAGCTTACGGTTGCGCTCCTCGACCGGCTCTCCCACCACGCTCACATCCTGACCACCAAGGGGAAATCGTACCGACGGCGACGAGTGGCCCCGCTCGCTCAGGAGACGGAGAAGAAGGACTGAAGACAAAAGACCCGGAGCCCGCGCCTGCACCACTTTCCCCGGTCGCTTCGCTCCCTTGCCAACCCTTCGCCTCGTGGTGCAGGCGCGGGCAAGGCAAAAAGGCAGAAGACAGAAGGCAGAAGGCAGAAGAGCTGGGTAGGGAAAGAAAAGACGACCGGTCAACACGATAAGCTGCACTTCTGGAATAGATCGAAACTGGAGAGATCAGTCACACGGCGCCAGTCGCGCCGCCACACAAACTCGCTGGGGGTGGCTCAGTTTCCGATCGTTGGGGTGGCTCAGTTTTCGATTGTTGCGAACA
>CAZMEL010000512.1:0-2630 GCA_964565225.1 uncultured Thermoanaerobaculia bacterium
CCCAGAAAGAGATCGCGGTCTTCGACGAAGGCATCCGCCAGCGGCTGGTGACCTTCGAGACCGGCAGCGTACCCCTCACCGCGGTGTTGATGATCGACGCCAGCGAGAGCATGAAGGGAGATCGCCTGTCGGTGGCTCTCGACGGCGCCCGCACGTTCATCGACGGCATGTGGTCTCTCGACCTGGCCAAGGTGATGCTCTTCTCCGATCGCCTACTGCTCTCCACCCCGTTCACCGGCTTCCGGGAGGTGTTGACCGCGGGCCTCGGCTCGGTGGAGGCGACCGGCGGCTCGTCGATCAACGATCACCTCTACCTCGCCCTCCGCCTGCTGACCCAGCGTCAGGGGCGAAGGGTGCTGGTGCTGCTCAGCGACGGGCTCGACATCGCCAGCGCTCTCAGCCTCGACGAGGTCGCCTGGACCGCCCGGCGTTCCCAGGCGTTGATCTACTGGATCCGTCTCGGACGCCCCCAGGAAGGGGTGAGCATCCGCTCGGCATGGCGAGACGCCAAGGGGCACCGCCTCGAGGAAGAGGCCCTCTACCGCCTGGTGCGGCGCAGCGGCGGACGGGTGGAGACCATCGATTCGGTGGCCCAGGCAGAAGAAGCCTTCGCCAAGATCCTCGCCGAGCTGCGGGAGCAATATGTGTTGGGGTATTACCCGAGCGAGAGTCCGGGCGACGGCAGCTGGCGCCGGATCGAGGTGCGGGTCGACCGCCGGGGAGTGGACGTGCGGACCCAGGAGGGATACCTCGATGACTGAATTCCGAGGGTCCGAGGACGAGGAAATCGCGGAGCTCTGTCCCCTTTCGCGGGAGTTTTTCGGTCGGGATGGTAGAGAAGTGGCACCGGAGCTCCTGGGCAAGATCCTGACTTGTCGCGGAGCCGCGGGACGAATCGTGGAGGTCGAGGCCTACGCGGGACCGGAAGATCCCGGGAGCCATGCCTACCGCGGGCCCACTCCTCGTACGGAAATCATGTTCGGAGCTCCGGGATTTCTCTACGTGTATTTCAGCTACGGCAAACACTGGTGCGCCAACGCTGTCTGCGGCCCGGAAGGTACCGCTTCGGCGGTGTTGATCCGTGCCCTGGCCCCCCTCACCGACCTCGAGTCGATGCGGCAGCGTCGCACCCGTGCCCGTCGCGACCGCGACCTCTGCTCGGGCCCGGCCAAGCTCTGCCAGGCTCTCGGTATCGACAAGGCCGACAACGGGGCCGACCTGGTGAGTGCCGATCGTAGAATCACCATCGCCGACGACGGCACTCCGCCGCCACGCCGGCCCGGCCAGAGCGAACGGATCGGTCTCTCCGCGGGCCAGGAGCACCCCTGGCGCTGGTTCGTGCCGGGAGATCTCAACCTCTCGCGGCCCGGCTGAGCGACCCTCGAGACACCCGAACCCGACCTTCATCTTCTGACCTCTACGAACTACGAGGATCCAATCCATGCTCGACTCCCGCTCTCGCCTCACCAACCAGCTTCCCCGCATCCTCGGATGCCTCGCCGTGCTGCTCTGGGCCTCCGCCGCCCAGGGCGGCCTCTACTTCAAGTCGATCACCGAGACCGAAGTGTCCAACGGCAGCCCGCCGCCGGCCATGGAGGTCGAAGGGTGGATCGAAGGGGAGAAGGCCAAGATCTCCTTTCTCGAGACCGGAGGCAATCCGGTGATACCCGAGGGCTCCTACCTCCTCACCCAGGACTCCGGCCGCTCGTTTCTCCTCGTCGACCCCGAGAAGAAGACCTACTCGGAATGGGATCTCGACGCCATGTTGCAGATGGCCGGCTCGATGATGAACAGCCTCGGCCCGATCATGAAATTCGAGGTCGAAGAGCCGAATGTGGAGATCCTCAGCGAGGAGAAGGGGGACCCGATCCTCGGCAAGTCGACCCGCTACTACAAGATCCGCACCACCTACAACATGAAGATGAAGGTGATCGGCATCAAGCGGAACATGGAGACCGAAACCCTGCAAGAGCTCTGGACCACCACCGACATCGACGACGATGCCTTCGGCGCCTGGTTGCGCAAAGAGCCCCCCTCGACCGGCAACGAGGAGCTCGACAAGCTGATCATCTCCGAGATGGACCAGACCGAGGGCTTCGCGCTCCGCAGCATCATCGAGACCCGCACCGTGAGCGGCAAGAAGAAGAAAGAAGATACTTCTCGCAGCAGGACCGAGGTCACTGAGCTCGAAGAGAGAAACATCGAAAACGACACCTTCGAGCTGCCCGGAGACTTCCAGCAGACCGAGAGCCCGGCCGCCGGCGGCAACAGCTTCAAGGACATGTTCAAGGGCCAGGGCCGCTAGCTCAGCTCTGACCGATGGATCTCCGGTTCCGTAGGAGTCGGCATTCCTGGAGCCAGGTCGAGCGGGTCGACGACAATCGTGCCGAAGATGCCTCCTCGACACAGCGACGAGAGGGATTTCGGAGCCCACATGGCCGGCGCGATCCTTCGAGGCCTGGCGGACCGAACGCCGACTCGACCCCGCGAGAAATCTGACTGAGTAGACCCACCTCCAGACGCAAGACGCCCGGGCTCCACAGGGAACCCGGGCGTTTTTTTCTTGCATCGATCGGCGAAGATCAGAACAGGAAGCGAACTCCCAGCTGGACCTGGCGCGGATCGCCGAG
>CAZMEL010000513.1:0-2584 GCA_964565225.1 uncultured Thermoanaerobaculia bacterium
CCTCCGGCGATCAGGTCGCGACGTACCACCTGGAGCTCGACTCGTGACCACCTTCGCGGCCCGAGACTCCGCGGGCCTCCTGGCGCACCTCGAATCGCGGCGGCTGCGGCGCCAGATCGAGGGCCATCACGGTTTCCTGCTCGAGCTGTTCAGGGCGTTGAAACGGCGGGCGCCCCGCGGGGAGACGCGGCGTTTCCTCGGCTCCTGGACGCCCTACGGCCGCACCGGCCCCGGGGAAGCGCTGCGGCATGCGAAATCCCATGCCGGGCCCCAGGCGGATGCCGCGGTCACAGCGGCCCTGCGCGG
This sequence comes from uncultured Thermoanaerobaculia bacterium, assembly GCA_964565225.1. Classification (GTDB taxonomy): domain Bacteria; phylum Acidobacteriota; class Thermoanaerobaculia; order Multivoradales; family J023; genus CAZMEL01. The sequence goes on from CAZMEL010000513.1 coordinate 307, forward strand.
CTGGCGCCCGGGGGACGTCGCGGGCATCGCCACGGCCCACCCCGGGGCGCTTCGGCTCGTCTACGGCCACTCGAAGAAGGCCAAGGCCGCCTGGCACCTGCGCGCGCTCGAAGCCGCGCTCAAGAAACGGGGCTTTTCGTGACGCCGTTTCCCCTGTCTGCGCTGCGCTCGGTGCTCAAGGCCCGGGCTGCCACGGTGTCGATTCCCTTTCTCGACGATCCCAACCGCGAGGTCGAACGCCCCCGTGGCGAGCACCTACGGCTCGAAGAGATCGCGGTCGGTGAATCGTTCTGCGTCTCCGGGTCGACCGTGCGCCAGCGGTGGCGTGCTCCGGGACAGATCTATCTCGAAACCGCCGTACCCAAGGGCCACGGCGACGAGACCGCGTGGCACCGGATCGACGAGATCCTCGCCGCCTACCTCACCCAACCCGTTTCCGCAGATCTCGAGCTCCTGGGCTTCAGCGCCCAGGAGGGCGACGAGCTGCCCGCCCATTACACCCTCTTGGCCATCGTGACCTTCGAGTACGAGTACACGGTGGCTCCAGCTGCCTGAAAGGAGCCGTTCCATGTCGTCAGCCCAAACCATCATCCGCCGGATCCGGGAAGAGGATCCCGGCATCACCCCGGAGACCGGGAGCATGGATCTCGTCGCCGGTACCGGCTTCGATGTACCGGTGCAGTCGGGCCGCGCCGACAGCCAGGACGTGCGGTCGGATCTGCAACCGCGGGAGACGGCGGAAACCACCTTCTCCGCCACCACCTCCACGAGCCTCGATGCTCGCTACGGCTCCGGCCGCCTGGTGGGCTCCTACGACGGCGCGCACCAGCAGCAGCTCGAGGAGGCTCTCGGCGCGGCCGCCATCGCCGGCTACGACTCCGGCGAGGTCAACACGATCTCCGCGGTTGCCGCTGGCAACAAGCTGGTCAACACCGACGGCTGGGGAACCCTGGCCGCCGGGTCCGACGTTCTGGTCTCCGGGCTGCCGGCGAATGCACCGGAGAGCTCGGGCGGGGTGTTCCGGGTGCATGTCGACTCGATCACCGGCAACGATGCGGTGGTCTCGGGCCTCACCCTGCAAGACGAGGGGCCAGCCTCGGGCGTTCGGGTCCGCAACTCCCGGGTCTTCCGGGTCGGTACCGAGCTGGCCAACACCACCGCCACCTACGAGGTGTTCAACACCCGAAACGAGCGCGGCCGGATCTGGCGCGGGGTGGCGCTCACCGGCTACGAGCTCTCGATGCCCTACGCCTCCGGGGCCACCGAGACCTTCAACTACCTCTGCCCGCAGCCGGGCGAGGCGATCTCCGCCGCCGGCCGACTCTCCCTCGCCGACCACACCGGAGTCGAGACGCCGCAGATCTCGGCCCGGAAACACCTCTTCGGATCCCTCTACCCGGGGGCCGGCTTCGGGCTGTGGCTGGGCGGAATCCAGATTCCGACCGTCGAGGTGCAGACGTTGAGCTTCTCGGTCTCCAAACCCATGGAGACCCGCGGCGCGATCGGCGATCTGTTTCGGCAGGGTGTCGAGACCAACGGCCTGTTCGAGATCAACCTGTCCCTCGACTTCCTGCAGCTCGATTCCCTCGACTTCGACGCCCTGCGCGACGCGGTCGACGCCCGCTCCACCGTGCACCTGGCCTTCGGTCTGCGGACCGATGCGGGTCAGTTCCGCTTCTACCGTTTCCCCAAGCTGCAGCTGGGCAACGGCACCTCCCCCGGCCGCCAGCAGAGTGGCCGCGCGATGCACCAGATCACCGGCTCGGCTCGCTTCGACGCCCTCCATTCCATGCTGCAGATCACGGAGATCGACGAATGATCGACCTCAAGACCGCGAGAGAAGGGTGGCCCGTCGAGATCGAGGGCCCGGGGGGTGAGTCCGTCACCGTGTACCTGTTGCCCAGCCAGGGCAACACCGCCCTCTCGATGCGCTACATGGGTCTGGCGCGAGAGAAAGAGAGCCTGTCTCGGGAGGAGAAGGCGGCCCGGGCCATGGTGGGCACCGTGCTCCTCGGCTGGGAGCCGAGTGCCTTCGGGGAAGGCGACGAACCGCTGCCCTTCACCGAGGAGAACGCCGCGGCGGTCCTGCGGGTGCCCTGGATCGCCGACCAGGTGGCCATGGCGGCCTACGAGCTGAGCGAGCGCCTGGCGGCGGAAAGGGTCGCCGCGGAAAAAAAGTCGAAGGGCCGTTCCGCTGGCAGCTCCGGTGGTCGAAAGACCTCGACTCGATCCGCGAGAAAGCCGAAGAAAGAGACCGCCGCCACGAGCTGAGGTGTGC
>CAZMEL010000514.1:0-2582 GCA_964565225.1 uncultured Thermoanaerobaculia bacterium
AGATCCCGATGTTCTTCGATTCCTACGACGAGCTCTTCCACGTGCTGGAAAAGACCCGGCCGGAGCTCGAAGCCCGCCTCGAGAAGAAGGGCTACATCCTGCTCAACTGGGGCCAGGGTGGCTGGGTGCACTTCTTCTCCAAGCAGCCGATCCGCACCGTGGAAGATCTGCAGAAACAGAAGCTCTTCGTGTGGGCCGGGAATGCCCCGATGGTACAGCTGTGGCGGGAGAACGGCTTCCAGCCGGTGCCCCTGGCGGCGACCGACATCCTGACCGGGCTGCAGACGGGGATGATCGAGGCACTTCCCAGCACCCCGCTGGCTGCCCTCTCGTTCCAGTGGTTCCGCCAGACCCCCTACATGCAGGACATCGGCCTGGCGCCGCTGGTCGGTGCCACGGTGATCAGCACCCGAGCCTGGAAGAAGCTCTCCCCCGACGCCCAGAAGAAGCTGCGGGCCGTGGGGATGGAGACCGAGAAGGAGCTGATGAAGCAGATTCCGTCGCAGGATCGCAGCGCGGTCGAGCAGATGAGTCAGCGCGGAATGAAGGTGGTGGAGGTCGACGCTGCGGTCGAGGCGCAGTGGCGCGAGGCGGCGGAGACGTTCATCAACTTCAAGCGCGAGAAGATGGAAGCCAAGGATCTGCTCGACCTGGCCCGCAAGGAACGCGACGCCTTCCGCGCCGCCAACGCCTCGAGCACGGCCACCGCCCAATGAGCTCCGTGCCTTGAGCCTGCAAGACCTCTTCTCCAGTGCTCGCCGAGCCTTCGACCGGGTCGAGGGCTCGGTGGCGAGCTTCGTGCTCCTCGCCATGGTGCTGCTGCTCTCGGCCGAGATGGTGGCGCGCACCGCCTTCGGCTCGGCAGTGCCCGGCGCTCAGCCGATCGTGCAGCACCTGACCCTCTGGGTGGGTTTTCTCGGCGCCGCTCTCGCTGCCAGTGAGAACAAGCTGCTGGCTCTGGCCACACCCACATTCCTGCCGGAAGGGCCCCTGCGCCAGGGAAGCCAGGTCTTCGCCTCGGTCGTGGCCACGGCGGTGACCGCCCTGCTCGGCCGGGCGAGCTACGAGCTGCTGCTGGTGGAGAAGGAGTTCGGCGACACCGTGGCGCTGGGGATCCCGGTCTGGGTCGCGCTGGCGGTCCTGCCCCTGGCCTTCGGCCTGATCGCGATCCGGCTGATCTGGAAGGCGGTCGAGGACGGCGGACCCGCGTGGGTCTGGGGCGGCCGGACCCTGGCCCTGCTCGGCCTCCTGGCGGGCCTCTGGCTGGGGCAACATCCGGAAGTGCTGGAAATGCGGTCGCCGGTTCCGGGGCTGTTGCTGATCGTCGCCGCCATGTTGCTCGGCACGCCGATCTACGCCGTGCTCGGTGGCGCCGCGATCTTGCTCTTCCTGATCGACGCGGTGCCCATGGCGGCGGTGCCGGTGGAGACCTACCGCCTGGCGGTTTCGCCGACTCTGCCAGCGATTCCTCTCTTCACCCTGATCGGCTTCCTGATGGCCGAGGGCAAGAGCTCGGAGCGGTTGATCGGGGTCTTCCGCTCCTTCTTCGGCTGGATTCCCGGTGGCACCGCGGTGGTGGCGGCGGTGGTGTGTGCCTTCTTCACCATCTTCACCGGTGGCTCCGGGGTGACGATCCTGGCCCTCGGCGGATTGCTCTTCCAGGCCCTCCAGGCCGATGGGTACCGGGAACGTTTCTCCCTCGGCCTGCTGACCGCTTCGGGCTCGTTGGGCCTGTTGCTGCCACCGGCCCTGCCGCTGATCCTCTACGGCATCGTCGCCTCGGTGCCGATCACCGATCTCTTCCTGGGTGGGCTGGTTCCCGGCCTGCTCCTGGTGACCCTGATCGCCGCCTGGGGTCTGCGCGAAGGCATCGTCTCCGGTGCCCGGCGCACGCCCTTCGCCGGGGCCGCGGCCCTGCGCGCGGTGTGGGATGCGAAGTGGGAGCTCCTGCTGCCGGTCTTCCTGCTCGCGGCGATCTTCAGCGGTTTCGCCACCGTGGTCGAGACGGCGGCCCTCGGGGCCCTCTACGCCCTGGTGGTGCAGTGTGTCGTGCATCGCGACCTCTCCCTCTTCCGCGATGTGCCCGGAGTGTTCCGCCAGTGCGTGGTGCTGGTGGGCGGCGTGTTGATCATCCTGTCGGTGGCCATGGGGCTGACCAGCTACCTGGTCGACGCCCAGGTTCCCTCGCAGCTCCTGGAGTGGGTGCAGGGTCACATCACCTCGCCGCTGGTCTTCCTGCTGATGCTCAACATCTTCCTGCTCCTGGTGGGTTGCCTGATGGACATCTTCTCGGCGACGGTGGTGGTGGTGCCCCTGATCGTGCCGCTCGGCGCCGCCTTCGGCATCGACCCGATCCACCTGGGGATCATCTTCATCGCCAACCTGGAGCTGGGATACCTGACCCCACCCGTGGGTCTGAATCTCTTCCTGGCGTCCTACCGCTTCGAACGGCCACTGCTCAGCATCTACCGCGCCGCGGTGCCGATGCTGGTGATCCTCGCGATCGGCGTGCTCCTGATCACCTACGTGCCGTTCCTGACCACCGGTATCTTCTCCCTGCTCGGGCGCTGACCTCCCGCCTC
>CAZMEL010000515.1:0-2579 GCA_964565225.1 uncultured Thermoanaerobaculia bacterium
GCGAGCCCGAGGCGGCGGAAGAGCTCCGCCGGGAAGCCGAGACGATTGGCTTCGTGAGCGAGGCGGGCCAGTGGCTCGATCGCTACCTGAGCGGGCCACGGGCGGGGTGAGCCTGGCGGGTGGATTCTGCCACGACCCGTGGTCCGCCGGCTGCCGACCCCTCGACATGTCCGATCGACGAAGCTCTTGCATGATCGTTGGTAGGAGGCGCCATTCCGGCGACGATCCGTGGCGCCATTCGGGGGATCGGTGCCAAGAGACACCGTTGCGCAGAAAAGGTCGGGCTGCAGACGGAGTGGATGATTTGGCGAGAGCTGGACGAGATTCTGTTGTATTCTTTGTCTGGTCTGAATCCAATCCATCAGAGTCGGGGTCCAGAGGTTTGTTCTCCGGGCTCGGTGGATCCTCGTGAATTGTGTCCCGAAAGGAGAGGTCCGATGAAGAAGTTACTCCCGCTCCTCGCTCTGCTCGTTCTCTCGCTGCCGGCTGTTGCCGAAGAGGCGGCGGCTCCCGAGATCCCGGGTGCGGAAGCACCCGCCATCGAATCGATGGAGGCGCACCGGTCCACGACGGTGGAGCCGTCCGCGGAGCCGGTGCTCGACGCAGACGGGCTCCCGAAGAGCGCGGTCGAGCTCGCCATCGAAGAGAATTCTGCTGCCTACGAGTGCCCGCCCTACACCACCTACTGCCAGATGGATCGGCAGTGTGATGCTGCCTGTGGTGGCCCGGGTACCGGAGCCTGTGAGTTCGGCTGCTGCTACTGCGCCTTCTGAACCGTAGCCGTCGCTGAGCCCGACCGCTTTCGTTGACGAGCCAACAGGCACGTAGGCGGTCGGGCGGTTTCTCTCGCGGGATCAACTTTTGGCCAGTAGAATGTTATGAAAGCATGAATTGATGCTTGTCATGCTTCTGCGGCTCGAGATCACTCGTGAGCGCTGTCCGCCGGGCCGGGGCGCCGTTTCGGCCCGAGCCAGCGTTCGAGGGTTCGGCGGAGCGCGATCTGGCTCACCGGCTTGGTCAGGAAGTCGTTCATACCGGCCGCCAGGCATTTCTCCCGCTGCCCGTTGCGGGTGCCGGCGGCGGTCAGGGCAACCACCGGGGTGCGATGGGAAGCGGGCTCCTGCTGGCGAAAGGTCCGGGTGGTCTCGAAACCATCGAGGCGAGGCAGCTGGCAGTCCATCAGCACGAGGTCGAAGCGCTGATCGTGCAGCGTGGCGAGGGCCTCGATCCCGTCTTCGACCCCGACGGGTCGGCATCCCATGGATTGCAGCGTCTTGAGGATGATCATTCGGTTCACCTCGTCGTCTTCCACGACGAGGATCCGAGAGCTCTCGATGGCTCCTTCGTCGGCAGATTCCCGGGGAGACCGAGACTCGGGGCGGTGCCTCGAAGGCGAGAAGAAGGTAGTGAAACGAAAGGTCGAACCCTTCCCGACCGTGCTCTCGACACTGATTTCTCCACCCATCAGCTCGACCAGCCGCTTGCTGATTCCCAGCCCCAGGCCGGAGCTCTCCGGGCTCCGGACCTCGCTCTGGCCCTGGGCCCGCAGGGGCTCGAAGAGGTGTGCCCGAACCTGCGGCGAGATACCGACCCCGGTGTCGGTCACCGTGCCCTCGATCGCGATCTTGCCGGGGGCCTTGGCCGGAACCTGGGCGAGACGAGCCGTGACCGATCCTTCCGAGGTAAAGCGGATTCCGTTTTCCACCAGATTGGTCAACACCTGCAGCAAGCGCATGGGATCTCCGTTGAGCCCGGGGATCTCGTCGCCCGACTCGATCCGGAGCTCCAGACCCTTGGCGTTGGCCCTGGGCTCCAGGGCCACCCGGAGGTCTCGCAGCACCTCGGTCGGATGGAAGTCGACTTCTTCGAGGGTCACGGCCCGCGCCTCGATTTTCGAGAGGTCGAGCACGGTGCCGATCAGGGACGAGAGCCGGCTGGCGGAGGAGGCGATCCGGACCACACACTCGCGCGCGGTGGGTGGTAGCTCGGCCTCGAGCATGAGCAGCTCGGAGAGCCCGAGAATCCCGGACACCGGAGTGCGGATCTCATGACCCATGTTGGCCAGGAACCGGCTCGCAGCCACACTCGCCGACTCCGCGGCATGGGTGGCCAGGCCCAGGTGTTGCTCGGTCAGGTCCATGGCCGTCACGTCGTAGCCGACGCCGAGCACACCGAGGCCGGCCCGGCCCCTGTGCCCTGCCCGCTCGAGCTCGAGATGAAAACGTACGACCCGTCCGTTCGCCCGGGCTTCGGCGATGATCTCTTCGCCGGAGAAGGCCTTGGCAAGCGCATCCAGGAGATCGGGAAGCAAGTCGATGGCCTTCTGATGCAGGAGCTCGTCTCGTTGCAGGCCGGTGAGAGCCCAGAGGGGCTGACCCTCGGCGAGAGTGATTCGGCCGTCGGAGTCGATGGCGAGCAGCGCGATCGGCGATTTCTCGAAAACGGCATCGAGGAGCTCTCGACTCTCATGTTCTCGAGCACCCACGGTTTCGAGCTCCCGGGTGGTGTGCTGGAGCTGCTCCTGCAGCTCCGCCCGGCTGCGCTGCAGCTCTTCGCGCTCCCGACGGAGGGTGGTGAGA
>CAZMEL010000516.1:0-2543 GCA_964565225.1 uncultured Thermoanaerobaculia bacterium
CTTTGTTCCGGTCGACTTCCGCAGCGAGGACTGGGTCGAGAAGCTCACCGACGCGGTGAAGGGCATTCTCGAAGGTCCGGCCCAGTCCATCGACAGCCTGCTGCAACCGGTGCGGGAGCATGCGGCACAGCTGGTCGCGGCCTACCAGCAATTCGACGCCAATGCCCGCAGCTTCCTGGAGAAGGTTCTCGAAACGAGCGACGAGCTGGGCTCGGCGCAGGAAGCCCTCGAGAAGATCGCCGAGGCGGGAAGCGTCGACGAGATCCTCGATCTGCTGAGCAACTCCCCGAAGGCCGACGAGATCCGCAACGTCCTGGGTATCCTCTGCCGCATTCTCGGCATCGACCTCTCCCAGCTCAGCTGGCTACGCGACAAGCTCCCCGCCCTCCAGGGCTTCGCCAAGAAGCTCCTCGCTCTCGACCGGGAAGCCCTGCAGGAGCTCACCGAAGCCTATACGTGGTTCAAGAAACAGCTCTACCTGGACGAGATCGTCCAGAGGCTCGAGACCCTGGACAAGAAGAGCGCGGAGCAGCTGCTCGACGAGAAGATCCTCTGGCTCGACACCTATCTCTCCCAGAAAATCGATCGACCGGTCGAGCAGCTGGTCGATCACCTGGAACCGGTCGTGGAAACTCTGGGCAAGATCGTCGCCGGGTACGACCATGCCGTCGAAAAAGCCAGGAAGGCCCTCGAGAAGGCTCTCGACCACGAAGTCGGCCTACAGACCAGCCTCGCCTGGCGGTCGATCTCGACTTTCCAGACCCTCGTCTCCGTGGATGTCGATCTGGCCCGAGGCTCGGGCCGAGAAGCTCTGAAAGACCTGATCCACGGCGACATCCGCGGAGTGATGCAAGACCGCCTGCAACACGCCGACGCGATCCGCCTCCAGAAATCCTACTTTCTCGACCAGCTCGATCGCTCCTCGAGCCTGCGAGTGATCCTCAACGGTCGCAAGGATCTCCGGGTCGGCAGCGCGCTCGTCACCCGCAGCGTCGAGATCACCCCCACCGACGACGGCGAGATCTGGGTCCAGGAGTCGACCGCCCAGACCAAGTTCCAGCGGGTCAACCGGCGGGCGTTGATCAATATCAACACCATGTTCCAGGTCTCCCTGCAGGAGCTCTTCCTCCGGCACCAGAGCGACCTCGAGGGCCAGGGAGCTTCCCTCGGGCAGTACAAGATCTCCTACAGCCAGCACGAAGAAGTTCGCGACGGCAAGGACGACGACAATCCCCGGGTTCCGGCCGCGGCCGTGATCGCCCAGCTCGACCGCGCCCTCGACGCCATCGACTTTCGGGTCGTGAGCCCTGCCGATCTCCAGGCAATGCACCAGGAGCTCCTGCAGATCGGCCAGCTCGGTCCCCTCGGCAGCCCTGCCTTCGACATCCGGATCCACCTCGCGTCGGAAGCCCTCTACGAAGTGTTCCAGGCTTCTTCGTTCGAGGTGCTGGCCACACGGATCGACGCCGCCTGGGACCGCGCCGTGCACAACAGCTTCACCGACGAGCCACCCATGCTCCGCTTCTACGAACAACACAAGAACGACGTGGGCAGCCTCCCGCTCTTCGGCACCCAGGGCGCGGCGGGCCTGAACCGGATCCAGTGGAACGATGCGTTCAACGTGATCAACGGTCGCGATTCCTTCCGCGACATCTTTCAAAAGCTGTACAAGAAGGTCTTCCACCAGATCGCCGTTGGCGGCCAGTTGAACCTGGCCCTGAAGAATCGCCTGCAGGACCAGATGCACAAGCTCCTGCGCAAGCTGGCCGAGAAGATGCGGTGGATCAACACCCTGGAGCGCAGCCGCCTCGAACGGGACTTCGCCATGACCGTGTTTGCAAATCTGGTCGACCCGGTCGACCGCAGCGGCAGCGTGGTGGTGAGCTACGTGCACCCGATCTCGAAGACCACCATGACCCTGCGGGTCGACGAGAACCCGCTCCTCGAGACGAGCTGACGCCACAGACGCGACCCTTCGAAAACCTGGCGGAAGGCCTATTCCCGGCCGGTTTCCGGTGTCGAGACCGTGGTGTCTTCGTCGAGCAGCCCCTCGTAGTCGCCCTCGGAGAAGACGATCGCCAGCTCCACCCGCCGGTTGCGCTGCCGCGCCTCCGGGTCGGTGCCCTCCACCACCGGTGAGCTCTTGCCGAGCCCGCGGGTGGTCACGATCGCGGGATCGACGCCCGCTTCCACCAGGTACTCTTTGACCCGCTCGGCCCGCTCCCGGGAGAGCTGCTCGTTGTACTCCACCGAGCCGACATCGTCGGTATGGCCGTAGATCTGGATCCCGTAGTCATCGAAGGTCAGCAGCACTCCGGCGATCCGGCTCAGGATCTCCCGGTTCTCGGGCCGTAGATCCGCCTTGTTGAAATCGAACTCCACACTGCTGCTGTCGAGAGTCATCACCAGCTCGAGGCCCTCCCGCCGGGTCTGGGCGATCCGCCCCAGGGCCCCCTGCATGCGGTCGAGCTCGCGGCGCATCCGCCGCTCCAGGCGGGTCTTCTCGGCCTTGGCTCGGGCCACTTCCTCCCACGCCTTGTCCC
>CAZMEL010000517.1:0-2525 GCA_964565225.1 uncultured Thermoanaerobaculia bacterium
GCTCCCACTCGCCCCGCTCGCGGCACCGGTGAAGCCAGCAGGCTCATCAGGCACCAGAGAGCCAGGCATAGCGGGAGCCAACGGCCCCGGCGCCCGAGGCCCAGGGGATCGAGCCCGCTGCCCATCGCGAGAGCCGCCAGGACGCAGAGACAAAAATGCCCGACGAGGGCCTGCTGCCCGGAAGCGCCGCCCCAGAACGTGCCGCTCCAGAGGGTCCAGAGCGCCAGAACCAGGGTCGGCGCACACGCCAGCAGAGCCTGCCGGGCGGTGAAACGATCCTTCATACCATCATTGTACGGCGGCCGATCCGAACCCATCGGTTTGAGGTAAGCTTGCGCCTTCTAGAGACGAAAATTCTTCGATTGGAGATAGGGAACCATGACCGACACGACTGTTGCTCGAAGCGAGATCGAAGCGATCCTGCAGGAACTGGGCCTCGAGGCCGAAAACTCCGGAGCCTTCGACGGCACCTGGCTCGCAACCCGAGGCGAGCTCCTGCAATCTCTCAACCCCAGCACCGGAGAGCCCCTCGCCGCGGTTCGCCAGGCAACCGCCGAGGACTACCAGAAGGTGATGGAAGCCACCACCCGAGCTTTCGAGGAATGGCGCACCTGGACCGCCCCCGCCCGCGGCGAGGTGGTACGCCAGCTCGGCCAGGCCCTGCGGGAGAAGAAAGAGGCCCTCGGACGCCTGGTGACCCTCGAGATGGGCAAGGTTCTGAGCGAAGGTCTGGGCGAGGTGCAGGAGATGATCGACATGGCCGACCTCGCGGTGGGTATGTCGCGCCAGCTCTACGGCCTGAGCATGCACAGTGAGCGGCCCCAGCACCGCATGTACGAGCAGTGGCATCCGCTCGGCCCGGTGGGGATCATCACCGCGTTCAACTTCCCCGTCGCGGTGTGGGCCTGGAACTCCACCGTCGCCGCCATCGCCGGCGACTCCATGGTCTGGAAGCCCTCCTCCCAGACCCCGCTGACCGCTGTCGCGGTCACCAAGATCGCGCAGCAGGTGCTCGAGGCCAACGACGCTCCGCCGGTGTTCAACCTCGCGATCGGAGATCGCCATGCGGTGGGTGGCCCGATGACCGCCGACCCGCGGATTCCCCTGATCTCCGCCACCGGCTCGGTGACCATGGGCCGCAAGATCGGCGAGGTGGTGGCCAATCGCCTCGGTCGTTCTCTCCTCGAGCTCGGAGGCAACAACGGCATCATCGTCACCGACGACGCCGACCTCGATCTGGTTCTTCGGGCCGTGCTCTTCGCCGCGGTCGGCACCGCCGGACAGCGTTGCACCACCACTCGCCGGCTCTTCCTGCAGAAGGGAATCGCCGCCGAGATGAAGGCGAAGCTGGTCAAGGCCTTCGGCTCGGTGCGCATCGGAGATCCCATGGATCCCGAGAGCCTGATGGGGCCGCTGATCAACGAGGGAGCCATCGACGACATGATGGCGGCCATCGAGACCGCCAAGGAGCAGGGCGGCGAGGTGCTCTGCGGCGGTGGCCGGATCGACCGGCCCGGCAACTATGTCGAGCCCACCCTGATCGCCGCCAAGGCCCACATGCCGATCACCTGTGAAGAGACCTTCGCACCGATTCTCTACGTCTTCGAGTTCGACGAGCTCGACGAGGCGATCGAGCTGCACAACAGCGTGCCCCAGGGTCTCTCCTCCGCCATCTTCACCCTCAACATGCGTTATGCCGAGCGCTTCCTCGCCGCCACCGGCAGCGACTGCGGCATCGCCAACGTGAACATCGGCACTTCCGGAGCCGAGATCGGCGGTGCGTTCGGTGGGGAAAAAGAGACTGGCGGCGGCCGCGAAGCGGGATCCGATTCCTGGAAGATCTACATGCGGCGCCAGACGTGTACGATCAACTGGGGAACGGAGCTGCCTCTCGCGCAGGGTGTCCGGTTCGACATCTGAGCCGCCTCAGGGAGGGGAGCATCCCCTCCCTGCTCACCTAGATTCCCTGGCTCGGGGCCCGGGCTCCGAGCCATCTCGTCCTCCCTGCTCCGAGACCTTCCCTTCCGGTAGTCGTCCCGCAGGATGCACGAATCCGAGCCGGCCCGGGCGACGGAGCCGCCTCCGGTCTCGTTCAGGGCCGGGCCGAACGGCCTGCGCGGGATCGATCAGGGAAGGTCGCTGAAGAAACGCTCGAACCGCGGTTTGAAATAGTTCTCGCGGTCGAAGGAAAGGGCCACTGCCGTCGCCTCGCCGAGGACGGCCGAACGCTCCACCGGCCCGAAGAAACGGGAGTCGCGGCTGTTGTTGCGATTGTCGCCCATCACGAAGAACTGCCCCTCACCGATCGAGCAGTACCAGGAGTCGCCTCGCACCCGGAGCTGATCGAGCGCATCGGGGCTCTGGGTCAGGCATCCGTCGGGAATGCTGTCGGGCTGGAGTCGGCTGCCGTGGGTCACCATGATGGGGTGCTCCCGACCATCCACGTCTTCGTTGTAAAAGAGAAAACGCAGACCGCTGCGGCCCTGGACTCGGTGAAAGGCTTCGTCGGGCAAGCGGCTGTAGAC
>CAZMEL010000518.1:0-2522 GCA_964565225.1 uncultured Thermoanaerobaculia bacterium
GGTCTCTAGGGAGCCGGGTAGCCCCCAGACTTCCTCGAGAAAGGTCTCGCGGGACACCACCTCTCCCGGCCGGGTCGAGAACAGCCGCAACATGGCGAGCTCCTTGGCCGAGAGCTTGACCTCCCGGCCATCCGGGTGTCGAGCGAGGAACGTCTGGAAATCGATCTGCCAGCGGCCGTACTCCATGGAACGAGACGGCTGGGACGACGGAAACGTACGGCCCCAGACCTGGCGCCGCAGGGCGCCGCGAACCCGAGCCAGCACGACGTCGAGATCGAAGGGTTTGGTGATGTAGTCGTCGGCTCCGGCGTCGAGGCCGGCGATGGTGTCCTCGGTTCGATCCTTGGCGCTGATCATCATGATCGGCTGGATCTGTCCCGACTGGCGCAAGGTTTCGGCCACCTCGATACCACTGATGCCGGGCAGCATCACGTCGAGCAGGATGAGGTCGAAGCTCTGGCGCCCTGCGGCTTCCAGGGCTTCCTCGCCGCTGCCCGCGATTTCCACGTCGTAGCCGCTGTTGCGGAGGTTGTAGGCCAGGCCGAGGGCCAGATGCTCCTCGTCTTCGACCAGCAGGATCCGGCTCAAGCTTCCACCGTTTCGAGGCTCGGCTCCAGCCCCCGAAGCTCGACGAAGGGATCCTCGGGCAACGTCGGCTCGGCGGAGGGCTCGATGGGTAGCCGAATCGAGATCGACATGCCACGTCCCGGACCTTCGCTGGCCGCGCGGACCCTGCCCCCGTGGGCCTCGATGATCAGGCGCACGACGAAGAGGCCGATGCCCGTGCCCTCTCGCTGGCCCCGGGGACGTGTGCCGCGGTAGAAGCGGTCGAAGAGCTTGGGCAGATCCTCGGCCGTTGCGCCGCGACCCCGGTCGTTGACCTGGATCTGGGCGAACTGTCCCACTCGCTCCACCCGGATCTCGATCTGGGGTGGGCGCTGGTTGTGGTAACGAATGGCGTTGTCGATCAGGTTGTCGAGCACCTGCCGGAACATCATCGGGTCCAGCCGGATCCACAGCCGCGGCTCACCCACCAACGAGATCCTCAGGCCGCTGCCCGCCTTCAGGACGCCGGCATCGTGGATGTAGCCGCGCAGGTATTCGTAGAGCTCGATGCGCTGGACCACGACCTGGAGCTCGTCGCCACGGTTGTCGACCTCGGCGGCGCGCAGGATGTTGGCGATCAGGCGCTGCAGTCGCTCGACATCGAAGAGGATCTTCTCCACGAAGATCTGGCGATCGGCACCGGCCAGGGCAGGGTTGCGCAGGGTCTGGGCGAAGAGCTTGATCGAGGAGAGGGGGGAGTTGAGCTCGTGGGAGACGGAGGCGATGAAGTTGGATTGCCTGCGACTCCACTTGATGTGGCTGATCAGCTGCCCGCCGAGGATGCTCGAGAGCACGATGATGGCCAGGAAGAGAACACTTCCCATGGCGATGAAGGTCCAATGGAAGACATCCTGGGCCGCGAGGGCCTTCAGCTTGTGGTAGTCGTGCACCAGGCGCACGTGCCAGAGCACGGTCAGGGTGCAGATCAGCAGCAGGATCACCACGAAGAGAAGGACCGGGCGGAGGAGGGAAAGGCGCCTGTGACGTCGATCGACCATGAATTCGTGTGGTTTGTTGCCTGCGGCGATGCGCGATCTCGCTGGTTCTTCGAAGGAGGATAACCCGGCGGACGGAAGAGATCCAGTCGGCCTTCGAATCTCGCCTCGTTCCTTGAAAATGCCCCGCCCCTGGTCTACAGTTCAAGAGGTGCGGAAGCTTTGTATTCTAGAGGAGAGACCGATGTCGATTTCATCCCGCTGCCTCGGTAGCCTTGCCGCTCTCTTGGCCCTGTGGATCGCCCTGCCGGTGACCACGGCCGATGCGCAGCCCCTGACCATCGAAGATGCGGCGATCGAGTGTATCGAGAACCTGCCCTACCCCTTGTTCTCGGCCTCGATCTCGCCGGATCCGCAGAAGGCCAGAGTATACTTCCGAGCTTCCCAGGGAAGTGATTTCTACTATGTGGAGATGACCGGTGGCAGCGGCTCCTACCAGGCCATCTTGCCGGTACCTTCGGACGAAACCGCCGAGGTCGTCTACTACGTCGAGGCGCTGACGCCCGATGCCGACAGTGCCCGGACCGAAGAGTATGCCACCGAGGTTCGCGACGAAGGCAAGTGTGACCGGCGGCGCTACCTCGGGGCGGAGCCCGGCATTTCCGTCTACGCCACCGCCGAAGGAGCCTCGGCCCTGCCGTCGGGATTCCAGAGCCTGGGTGTCACTTCCACGGTGAGCGCTTCCGGAGTGGTCGCGGGAGTCCAGGGCGCCGCCGCCGCGGGGGGCGGGCTCGGACCCCTGGCCATCGGCGGCATCGCGGCGGGTGGCCTGGCGGGCGGCATTCTCGTGGTCGATGCTCTCGACAACGACGAAGAAGAGACGGCGAGCGAGCCCACTCCTCCCTGAAACCTTCGTTCGTTCCCGTGCTCAGCGTTCCGGGCCGGCATTAGCCGGGTTGTTCGCGTTGTTGCAGAAGCGCA
>CAZMEL010000519.1:0-2471 GCA_964565225.1 uncultured Thermoanaerobaculia bacterium
GCTCAGTACCGCTCGAGCAGAGACGCCTGCTGCTCGAGCGCTTCCCGCATTTCGCTGCGGAGTCGGGCCACCAGATCGGCAACCGGCAAGACGTCGTCGATCGTGGCCACGCCCTGGCCCGCCGACCACAGGGTCTTCCAGGCCTTGGCCTCCGCTTCCGCGGCATCGAGCTCTTTGCCGAAGTCGATCTTCGCCTTCTGGGACCACATTTCCTGGGTGATCCCCACGCTCTCGAGGCTCCGCCGCATGAAGTTCGCGCTCACCCCCGAGACCGCCGCCGTGTAGACGATGTCCGAGGTCTTGCTCTCGATGATCATCTGGCGGTAGGCGGCGTCGGCCTTGCTCTCCTCGGCGTTGATGAAACGGGTTCCGAGGTAGGCGAAGTCGGCTCCCATCTGCATCGCCGAGGCCACATCGCGGCCGGTGCTCATACAGCCGGAGAGGATCAGGGCGCCGTCGAAAAAACTGCGCATCTCCGCCAGGAACGGCATCGGGTTGAGGGTCCCGGCATGGCCACCAGCACCGGCGGCGACACAGATCAAACCGTCGACACCGGCCTCCGCCGCCTTCTCGGCATGCCTCCGGTTGGTGACGTCGTGGTAGACCAGCCCGCCGTAGCTGTGCACCGCATCGACGATCTCCGCCACCGCTCCGAGGGAGGTGATGACCAGAGGTACCTGGTGCTCCACCACCTTGGCCAGGTCGGCCTCCACTCGGGGATTGCTGCGATGCACGATGAGGTTCACACCGTAGGGCGGCGCCGGCCGGCCTTCGGCGGGCCCCGAGGGTTGCCGGAAGTCGGCGAGACTCTCGCGGATCTCCACCAACCACTCGGCAAATCCTTCGGTCGATCTCTGGTTCAGAGCCGGGAAGGTTCCGACGATTCCGTTGCGACAACACTCGATCACCAGCCGCGGGCCGGAGATCAAGAACATGGGGGCGGCGATCACCGGGATCGCCAAGGTGTCTGCGAATGATTGCGTGCGAGTCATGTGGGGATTATGGCACCTTTAGCCCGGATCCTCCGCTCGATCGAGCATTCCCCGCTCCTGCATCCACGCGTCGTTGTAGAGGGTGCTCAGGTAGGCACGGCCGGAATCCGGAAATACGGTGGCGATCCGCGTGCCGGGGCCGAGCTCCGCGGCCACTCTGCGCACGCCCCAGAGGGCCGCACCGCTCGATCCTCCGGCAAAGATCGCCTCCTTCCGGGCCAGCTCCCGCGCCGATTCGAAGGCCTCCCGGCTGGTACATTGCACCATGTCGTCGAAGATTTCGAACTCCGGACAGCCGATGATTTCTTCGTCTCCCAATCCCTCGACCAGGTAAGGGCCCGGCGTCGAAATCTCGCCGGTCTTGAAGTATTCGGTGAAGACCGAGCCCTCGATATCGACCGCCACCACGCGAATCTTCGGATCTTGCTCCTTGAGGTAGCGCCCGACTCCCGAGACCGTGCCGCCGGTACCGATGCCGGCCACGAAGACATCGATCCGTCCGTCCATCTGGCGCCAGATCTCGGGCCCGGTGGATTCGTAATGGGCTTCGTTGTTGATCCGGTTGTTGTGCTGGTCGGGGAAGAAGGATCCCGGCGTTTCCTCGGCCACCTGTCGGGCCTTGCGGTTGTAGCTCTCGGGATCCTCGGGCGGCAAGGTGCCGTCGACCAGCACCAGCTCGACGCCGATCGCTCGTAGGGCATCGAGCTTCTCGGGGCTGGTCTGTTGGCGGACCACCATCTTGCATCGCAGCCCGTACCGGACCGACATCATCGCCAGGCCCATGGCGGTATTTCCCGACGACGACTCCACCACCACCCCTCCCGGCGCGAGCTCCCCCGTCTCCAGGGCCTTCTCGACCATATAGCGGGCGATCCGGTCCTTGGAGCTCCCCATGGGATTCATGTATTCGATCTTCGCAAAGGCCTCGCAGGAAAACCCTTCGACCGTCGGGCCGAGGCGCACCAGAGGCGTGTTGCCCACCGCTTCGGAAATGGCACCGTAGACACGACTACCGGTGTTTCTTTGCTCTTCGCTCATTGCGCGGATTGTAGACCGTGGCCGTGGCCCGGAGATGAAAATCTCGAGGCACGTTCGGGCACAAGCCTCGGGAGCCGGATTCCGCAATGGACTCTAGCCTTGGAGCTCTGGGGGCTCGAGCGAGAGCCCGTCGTGGCTGGCGAGGCGCGCCGACACAGGAATCGGGGGGCTCTCTCGAGGCGGCGCAACGCCACCGGGCGCGGCGGGAGCCGCTCGGGCGCCAGCTATTCGCCCGAAGCCACTTCCTCCGCGAGGGGAAACGCCAGGGCTCTCGCACCGGTCCACCACTTCATGATCCGTATCTTCAGGCGCCCCGCCTGGACCGCCGGATCCGCGTTGGCCAGACGCGCCACTTCTTCCTCCGAGAGATCGCCGCGAAAGAGAACGATCCCTCGCAGGGTCTCCTCGGCCGGCACCTCGAAGGGTCCCGCCACCAGGGAG
>CAZMEL010000520.1:0-2455 GCA_964565225.1 uncultured Thermoanaerobaculia bacterium
CCCCAGCTGATCGAGAGCACCGAAGGGGAGAGTGGGAGTCGGTGAGGGCGTCCTGCACCGTGTCGATGAATCCTTGCTGGGTGTTCGTGCCGAAGTAGACCGCCATCTCCGCCTTCGGAGCGAGGGCTCCGAAGATCTCGAGGTCGAGGGTCACCTCCACATCGGCGAGGCCCGTTTTCGTGGGTAGATTCGGTCCGTAGCTCGAGATCTTCGGTGTGGCCAGATTCATGGTCGAGAAGAAGCTGTCGAGGTCGCTGGTCTGGTAGCCACCGCCGAGCTCGATGATTCCCACCGTCTGCTCCGCGCCGTCGAGACCCTCGGGGAGCTCGTAGATCTCGGCGACCTGGGACACCGTGAAGATCGAAGCAGTCGCGGCCGAGCCGGTGAGTGGACGCAGGCAGGGGCTGGCCACGGGACGGGTGTCGAGCCCACCGACCGCTTCGACCACCCCGTGCAGAGCCTTCGGTACCGAGACCGGCCCGGCATGCCCTCGGTACCAGCCGTCGGAGTGCTCGTAGTGACCGAGTCGGACGGCGAAGGCGGCTTCCACATCCGCGGCCCTACCGGCCGCTCGCACGCGCCGTTTGCGGCGGCTGGCCTCGGTCACCCGGAGCTGGTGGGCGGCGGCGAAGGCCGAGACCTGCTCGAGGTCTTCGCGGGTCGCCACGGAGCCCGGGGGCTCGGCGTCCGGATCGGATCGGAGGTAGATCGAGATCTGCAGGATCTCGTCGGGGTGGTGGACGGAAACCCGGACGGCCTCGGGAAAGGGCTCTTGCTCGCTGCCCGGCAGGCTGCGGTGTGTGGAGGGGGCCATGGGCGAACCTCTCTTGGCTGCAAGATCACGGGTGTCATCGGGTCCCACCGGCCGGGGGTGGGAATCGTGCGAGAGATCTCACAACCTTAGCACCCGCGACCCCGAGACGTCGGTCCTCGAAACCGAGGGATCTGAAACCGGATGGCGATTCGGGAGTAAGGGGGTCCAGAGCTGCTCATGGCACCGGGCGTTTGTTTGCCTACATGGCGGCGGTGGCTCGCGCACCGAGCATGGCGCGAGTCCTGGTGATCTGCTCGAGGGTCAGGCATTCTTCCGCGAATGCCGTCTGGATCAGCGCCAGGGCCGCGAGGGATTCCCGGTCGACCTCCAGCGCACGAAACACCGAGTAGGTCTCGGCCAGCAGCCGTTTCAGCTCGAAGAAGCGACGGTCGTAGAGGTAGCGGACCGCGAGGTCCAGAGACACCATGGCCGCTTCGTAGGGCGCCGCCAGCTGCACGAAACCATCGCGGGCGGAGTGAAAGTACTGCTCGGCCTGGCGTTCGGCCCCGAATTTGACCTGGATCAAACCCTGCAACCAGCGGAGCTTGTACTTGGCCAGGTTCTTGCCCTTCTTGCCGATCAAGCGACGATAGGCGGTCTTGAGCTGGTCGAGGGCCGAGGCCAGCTCGTTGGGGCTGCCCGCTTCCACCAGCGCCACCGCGAGATTGTGCACCGCGGCGTAGTAGCGGCGGGGATCCCGCTGCAGGTCGATATAGTTGAGGCAGGCGCTGATATCGATCAGCGCCTGCCCCCGTGCACCGATCTCGAACTGTACGTGCCCTCTCGCCAGCAGGCAGCAGCCGAGGAAGTGGCAATCGCGCAGATCTCCTTCCGTGCGATGGAGAAAAATCGCCTCGTCGATACAGGCCATTGCATCCTCGAGGCGTCGCTGCTCCATTCGCAAATAGGCCAGTCTTCGCAAGAGCTCGGCCCGTTCCAGTCGAGGAACCTCGAAATTTCCGGCCATCCGGTAGGCGTCTTCGGCCTCTTCCAGGCGCCCCACCGCTCGGTAGGCGCTCCCCAGCACCGCATGGGCTCGCAGCAGCAAGGATTCTTCGACGACGGAGCGATCGTTCCGGGCGACACACCTTGCGAAGTCCGGCGCGAGCTCCGCGAGAAAGAGACCAAAGGTGGGTTGGGAAAAGGTATAGGCATCGCAGTGCTCCAAGAAGAGCTCGAAGACCGCGAGCTTCCAATACTTCCTGCGCTCCAGGAGAACCGGAGCCCCTAGCTCCAGCGCCTCTTTGATCAGTGTTCGTGCGTATCGAATCGACATTTGTCAGATGCTCCCGCGCTAGATTGAAAATTTGAAGAAGTCTAGGGCACAGCCGCCGAAAAATGAAGCGATCATGTGGATTTTCTTCTGGTTCTCTCGCATTTTTATCTGTCGGTCGTGCCGGGAGCTCGTTCGAGCTCGGGGGATGGCAGATACGCAAGGTTCCTGAGCATTCTTCGAAGAACGTACCCGACCCCTCGTCTTCTTTCAGACGGATTTTTACGCAAGGTTCCTGAGCAAATGGCCGAGTGCGGATCTACAAAGACCGGCGCCCTCGAAAGAGGGCTGCCGGTGGCCTGCGTTCGAGCTTCGACTCGAACGCAGGGTTTCTGAGTGCTTTTTACCCGTTTGGAATGTTCGTCCGC
>CAZMEL010000521.1:0-2433 GCA_964565225.1 uncultured Thermoanaerobaculia bacterium
CCCTCACCAGGGTTCCGATCTTCGGCGAAGATCGACGAGAAGCCTGTGACCGGCGGCTGCACGAGCATCCGGAGGTGGCCGAGGCCGCGGTGGAATGGGTGGAAGACACCCTGCCACCGCCGCCGCTCCTCCACCTCGACGACCTGATCCCCGACCGCCGCGCGGCTCTCGGCGCCGCGGCCGATCGAGTCCCCGAAGCTCTGTCGCTCCTGCAGGCCGAAGCCAGCGACTCCGCCGGAGCCACGGCGACCGTGCCGGCCATCGTGCACGGAGGCGAGCCCTGCCTCGACGAGGTGCCGCCCGACCTGCCGGGCCTCCTGCGGCGGGCGGCCGAGACCGCACCCCAGAAGGGAATTCTCTATCTCGCTATCGGCGAAGGGGAGGAGGGTTTCCAGACCTATTCCGAGCTCTTGCGAGAGGCCGAGCAGCTGCTCGCCGGCTTGCGCCTCCAGGGCCTCCGGGCCGGTGACAAGGTGCTCTTCCAGCTCGAACGACGGCGCGACCTGATCCCCGCCCTGTGGGCCTGCCTGCTCGGCGGCATCGTGCCTCTCCCGGCGGCGGTACCCGCCTCGTTCGATCCCGGAGGCAGCCCCGTCGGCCGCCTGCTCAACGCCTGGCGGCTGCTCGAAGCGCCCCTGATTCTCACCGACTCGCAGCACCACGAGCCCCTGCGCCGGCTGATCCCGGAGCCGGCGACCCTCTCCCTGGTTTCGATCGACGAGCTGCGCAAGATCGACCTCGAGGGCCCCGTGGAGCACCACCGGGCCGAGCTCGACGACCTGGCTCTTCTCTTCATGACCTCGGGCAGCACCGGCAAACCCAAGCTGGTGCAACACACCCACCGCAGCCTGCTGAGCCGGGAGGTCGCCGCGGTCGAGGCCGTGGGCTGGAGCCGCGACGACATCTCGCTCAACTGGCTCTCCCTCGACCACGTCGCCAGCCTGGCCGATTTCCATCTCCGCGACGTCTTTCTCGGCTGCCAGCAGATCCAGGCGCCCACCGCGCAGGTGCTCGAAGATCCCCTGCGCTGGCTCGACTGGATCGACCACTACCGGGTCTCCATCACCTGGGCTCCCAGCTTCGCCTACGGCTTGCTCGCCGAGCGGCTGTCCGGCGTCGAGGATCGCCGCTGGGACCTCTCCTGCCTGCGCTGCGCTCTCAACGGCGGCGAGGCGATCGTCGCCCGCACCGCCCGCGCCTGTCTGCAGGCCCTGCTTCCTCACGGCCTGCCCGAGGACGCCCTGCAGCCCGTGTGGGGAATGGCCGAAACCGCTTCCGGCGCCACCTACTCCCACCTCCGCCTCGAAGAAACCTCCGACGACGACCCTTTTGTCGAGGTCGGCGGGCCGGTGCCCGGCATCTCGCTGCGGATCGTCGACGACTCGCTCCGGGTCGTGGACGAAGGAACCGTCGGCCAGCTGCAGGTGAAAGGGCCGATCGTCACCACCGGGTACTACCGCCGGCCGGAGCTCGACCGCGAGGTGTTCACGCACGACGGCTGGTTCCGCACCGGGGATCTGGCCATCCTGCGCCAGGGCCGCCTGACCCTCACCGGTCGCGAAAGCGACGTGGTGATCGTGCACGGTCTCAACCACTACAGCCACGAGATCGAGTCGGTGGTGGAAGAGATCCCCGGCGTCCAGCCCTCGTTCACCGCCGCCTGCGGCGTGCGCCTGCCCGGCGACGAGACCGACCACCTGGCTCTCTTCTTCCACACGCCGATCCGCGACCCGGGAGACCTGCGCCGTCTGCTCGCCGAGATCCGCGACCGGGTGCTGCAGCGCACCGGCCTGCACCCGACCCATCTCCTGCCGCTCTCGCGGGAGGAGATTCCCAAGACGGGTATCGGCAAGATCCAGCGTTCGGTTCTCAAGCGCCGCTTCGAGGCGGGAGAGCTGGCGGACGCCCGCAAGCGGGTGGAGCTGCTCACGGGCGGCGCAAACACCCTGCCCGGCTGGTTCTACGAACGCCTCTGGAAGCGCCGGGAGATCGTGGCCGGAGGCGATCGTCCGCGGCTCCGGCGAGTGCTGGTCCTCGTCGACCGCCACGGCCTCGGCGACCGGCTCCTGTCGACCCTCGGAGCCTTCGAGCTGGACCTGGTGCGGGTCGAGAGTGGGAGCTCCTACTCCCGCGGCGCGGCCGGTTTCCGGATTCGCCCGGCAGAGCCCGCCGATGTCCGCCGGCTCCTCGCCGAGGTCGAATCCCAGGCCGGCCCGGTCGACGGAATCGTCGACCTCCGGAGCTTCGGGCCGGTGGCGGACGACGACCCCGAGCCCGGCGACTTCCTCGCCCTGGTCCAAGGGCTGGCAGCCGCGGAAGGAGACGCCGCCCAGCGTTTTCTGTGGGTGGTCTCGAGCCGGTCGCAGACCATCGACCCGCAGCAGCCGGCCCGGCCCGAGCGCAGCCTCTGGCCGGTGCTGACCCAGGCCGCGG
>CAZMEL010000522.1:0-2409 GCA_964565225.1 uncultured Thermoanaerobaculia bacterium
GTTCTTGGATGTTTGGAGCCGCAAGATCCTCGCCGCGAGGGTCTTCGAGTCCGAAGACTCCGAGCTCGCGGCCGAGCTTTTCGCCGAGCTGTGCGATCGGGAAGGGCTTTCTGGCGCGGTCCTGCACTCGGACAACGGGAGCCCGATGAAGGCTGCCACCATGCTGGCCACCCTCCAGGAGCTCGGCGTGGCGGCGTCCTTCAGCCGGCCTCGGGTCAGTGACGACAATCCCTTCTCGGAGTCCCTGTTCCGGACGCTGAAGTACCGGCCCGAGTACCCCGAGCGGCCGTTCCAATCCGTGGCCGAGGCCAACGAATGGGTCGATGGTTTCGTGCGCTGGTACAACACAGAGCATCTGCACAGCGGGATCCGTTTCGTCACCCCTGAAGATCGCCACAGCGGGAGGGACCGCGAGATTCTGGCTCACCGGGCGAAGGTCTACGAGCAAGCCCGGCGTCAGCGGCCCGAGCGCTGGAGTCGGGAGACCCGAAACTGGGAGCCGGTCGAAACCGTCCGACTCAACCCCGAAAAGAAGACGAAAGTCGCGTGACGTTCAGGCGACAACTATGTTGACAATTACCGTCTGTTGAGCTGTCGCACTCCAGAGCTGGGCGGGCACGTCTCCGTCTGTGATCTGTGCGGCGTGATCACCGTATGGACCATGTTCGGACAGCTCCGTATTACCCGCAATCGAATGGGAAGATCGAGCGATACCACCGGACGCTGAAGAGCGAGGCGATCCGGCCGCAGACGCCGCTTTCGCTGGAGCAAGCGCGTGAGATCATCGAGAAGTTCGTGCGTCGCTACAATGAGGAACGGTTGCACAGCGCGATCGGCTACGTGACGCCGCAGTGTCGTCTGGAAGGGCGTCATGAAGAGGTCTGGCGGTCTCGGGAAGAGAAGCTTGCCGCGGCGCGAGAGCGTCGTCGTCAAGCTCGCCAAGCCCGTCGTTCAGTCGCCTGAAGGATCTGATGTGGATTCTCGAAACCTTTCTTCCTCCCCCTCGGCCTGTCTTCGACTAGCTCAAGTCCCTGGTGTCGCTGATTTCGGGTCTCGTCGGCCAGGCGACCCTTGCGCTGGTTGGCTTGGCCAAAGGGATGAGGCTCCCGGCTCGTTGACCGTGGTCTCGATGCGCAGGACATTCTGCTCGTTGTAGAGCTTGACGCCGTTGCGCCGAATCGACGCGCAACCCTTCGAGCCGGTAGCCGCCGGGCGTCACCAGCACCAGCGGCTCCGGCCTCGGTGACGCCGCTGCTTCAGTGATTCGTACCGGGCGAAGCCTCTTGTCTGCGGCTTGCAGCCATCGCGACAGGCCCGAGTCGCTGATGCCCAGCTCCTTGGCCACCGTCTTGGCGGCAATACCGTCGCGCTGGCATTCTCGGGTGAACCGGACGATCTGCTCCCGCAGCTCCGCCGGGCAGCGCCATCGCTCCTGCCCGCTCCGGCTCCGGACGATCGCTTCTCTCAACTCGGTGTAGCTCATCACCATCGTCGACCTCCTGGAGGGACGATGGAACAAGTCGAGGCCCGCCGCAAGGTGGGCTACGGCGAGTAGATACGATCTCTCGCTCTTCGCGCAGCCGCCGGTTCTCCCGGCGCAGACTCCGCAGCTCCTCGCGCTCGGCGGTCGTCAGGCCATCCTGCCGGCGGCCTTCGTCGCGGTCGGCCTGGGTCAACCAGTTACGGATCGTCTGCGCCGAAGGCTCGTACTGCTTCGACGCGCGTGGATCGACATGCTCTCGGAGCCAGTCGAGGCTCTGCCCGCCCGGGCCGTAGCGGTCGTAGAGAGTGCGCGGATGCACGATCGTGCGCTTCACCCGCAGGTAGCTCTGGTGGGTCTCTCCGAGGTAGATCCAGTTGGTGGCCTGGTAGATCGTGCCCCGATGCCCCTGGCCGGAGTCGGCGTAGCTGACAATCAGCCGCAGGCCCGGGGACTGGCTCCTGAGCATCTTGAGACTGCGCCCGAGGCATTGCGAGGTGGGGTGGCTACGGCCTCCAGCGAGGGCAACGCGCACGAGCTCGCAGGCTTCAGTGGCGTCGAGCCCGAAAGGCCGGGCGAGGTGTCGGTTGGCGCCGCAGCCGAAGAGGATGGCGCCGACGAAACGACCCTGCTCCCAGACGCCGATGCGGACCAGCTTGCTGTTGGTCATGGTGCGGCTGTAGTGCCAGCGGCGCACGGCGTAGGTGGCGGCTTCGTGGGAGCACCAGTCGAGCTTCAGCTCCTGCATGATGCTCACCGCTGGAAGGTGTGCCCGCATTCGGGGCAGGTGAGAGATCGCCGTTGATCGAGCCTGGATTGCTCTTCGTCCGGAACCGGCTCGAAGTCGGGAGCCTTGAGTAGCTCCTCGACATCGGCCACATCGAGGCTGGCGAGCAGATCGGCGGCATCGGGTGCTTCCTCGAGCACCG
>CAZMEL010000523.1:0-2389 GCA_964565225.1 uncultured Thermoanaerobaculia bacterium
GCGCTTGGCCACCACTTCCTTGCCGGTTCCGCTCTCGCCCTGGATCAACACCGTGGCACTGCTCGGTCCGGCGCGGTCGACCAGGGCCAGCACCTCCAACATGGCCGGGCTCTCGGCCACCAGCGAGCGGTGAAAGCGGGCGCCCACCTCTTCGCGCAGCTGCCGGTTCTCGCTCTTCAGCCGCACCAGCTCGAGCGCCCGGGCCACCAGCTCCCGCAGCTCCTCGTGGTCGAAGGGTTTGGTCACGTAGTCGAAGGCCCCGGCCCGCATCGCCTCCACCGCCGACCGCACATCGCCGTAGGCGGTCATCAGCAGGATCGGCAGCTCCGGAAGATCCTGGCGCAGACGACGCATCAGCTCCAGGCCGTCCATGCCCGGCATCCGCAGGTCGGTCACCACCAGGTCGACCCCGTGCTCGGCGACGAAACGCAGGGCGTCTTCCCCCGACACGCAGACCCCGCAGTTGTAGCCCGAACGTTCGAGGGCGGTGACCAGGGACTCCCCCAGACGAGGCTCGTCGTCGACCACCAGCACTCTCGGCTTCATGCTTCCTCCGGCGGAGAAACCCGCGGCAGCAAGATGCGGAAGCAGGCGCCCTCGGGCTCGGCATCCTCGACCAGGATCTCGCCCCCATGGCCGGCGACGATCTGGCGAGCCACCGAGAGCCCCAGGCCGTGGCCGTCTTCCCGGGTGGTGAAGAAGGGCTCGAAGATCTTCTGCCGCAGCTCCTCCGGAACCCCGGGGCCTCGATCACGGACGGCGATCTCCACCCGGTCCTCGCTCTCCTTCCAGCCGACGGAGACGGTGCCGCCGCGCGGAGAGACCCGGGCCGCATTCTCCAGCAGCCCCAGCACCAGCTGGCAGAGCAGGTCGGGATCTCCCTCCACCACTCCGTCCCCGCCGTCCCCGGGGCCGTCGGCACGCAGCTCGACGACGATCTCGCGATCGGCGAGCAGCTGGCGAGCGAGGAGATCGGCCCGGTGCAGCAGCGATCGGACCCGCACCGGCTCGCGGCGCAGCGACATGGGCCGTGCGAAGGCGACCAGAGACGAGGTGACGTGGGCGAGGCGGTCGATTTCTTCGATCATCGCCTCCAGAGCTTCCCACTCCGGCGCTCCTTCGGCAAAGGTCTCGCGCAGGTTCTGGGCCTGGGAACGGATGATCGCCAGGGGATTGCGCACCTCGTGGGCCACGGCCCCGGCCAGCTGACCGAGGGAGGCCAGCTTCTCGAGCTGGGCCAGCCGCCCCTGGAGCACCGCCAGCTCCTCCATCTGCCGCCGGCTGCGATCCGCCGCGGCACGCTCCCCGCGCCGCGACTCGACCATCAACCCGAGCAGGTGCCCGAAGATGGCGAAGGAGACCTCGATGGTGCCGCCGACCCAGAGAGTGACGTCGGTCTCTCCGAGTCGGAACTCGAGACCGAGCAGCACCGCCGCGGCGGTGTAGGCGACACCGAGCAGGAAGGAGACCGAAGCATAGAGCCAGCGCGGCTTCCGCCACCAGGGCGTGGTTGTTTCCTCCGTGGTGGGATGAGTTTCGTTCATGGCGGTCCTGGCGGTCCTGGCGGTCCTGGCGGTCCTGGCGGTCACAGGAAGCAAGCTCCGGGCCAGCCCGCCCCCGCCGAGAGAGGTGCGGCCGATTTCTCTCTCGGTGGGATCGATGTTGCAGATCCGAACCGGGCGTTGCAGCCCTGCAACGGTTCGCGAGGGTGAGAGGCCCCGACCGCTCGATTTCACCACATTTCACGACCTGGCACGGCTTTCGCTCGATGGTCCGGCGATGGACATCCAACGTTTCATCTCCAACCGGCGCCACCGCGGGTCCGACCGGGGCCGCGGCACGGCCTTTCCACGAGGAGCCACTCAATGACTGCAGACAAGACCTCGAACCCATCGATGCTGCGCTGGGCGCTGGGCGGGAACGCCCTCTTCTCCACCCTGACCGGCATCGCTTCCCTGGTCGCCCCGGCGGCGATCGGTACCTTCCTCGGCTTGCCGGCGGGCGAAATCTCCGCCCTCGGCACGGAGCTGCTGCTCTTCGCCGCCTTCCTCTTCTTCCTGGCGACCCGCCAGGATCTCGAGCGCCCCTGGATCCGCAACACGGTGCTCGTGGTGATCGCCCTGGACGTGCTCTGGGTGCTCGGCTCCGCCGTCGCCATCCTCGCTCCGACGACTCCTCTCACCACCGCCGGCAAGTGGACGGTGATGGCCATCGCCGTGGTGGTGGCCGATTTCGCCGTCTTCCAGACCGTCGGCTGGCGCCGTCTCTTCAAGGCCCCGAATCCCCGGCTCGCCACCGCCTGATCCCCCCTCTCCCTGCTGGCGGGGGGCGGCGATCGGCCGCCCCCCGCGCTCGCGGAGTCCCGGGGCTGCGAGCGTCGTCCCACCTT
>CAZMEL010000524.1:0-2379 GCA_964565225.1 uncultured Thermoanaerobaculia bacterium
GATGATGGGGATCCGGCTCCCGTCCGGCTCTCGCTCCCGCCACTTGCGCACCGCATCGTAGCCATCGAGCTCCGGCATCTGGCAATCCATCAGCACGAGATCGAACGATTCCCGCTCCAGAGCCTCCAGAGCGCGCAGACCGTTCTCCACCGCCGCGGTGCGATAGCCCAGAGCCTCGAGCTGCGAGAGGGCCACCGTCTGGTTGATCCGGTTGTCCTCGGCCAGGAGAATCCGGAACTCTCCCGGCTCGCGCAAGCCGGGAGCCGGGCTCTCGGGCCGACTCGATACCCTCTCGCCTCCCGGTGCCTCGGATACGGGCTCCGACCGGCCACCGACCTCGAGCGGAACCCGAAACCAGAACCTCGAGCCGCCGACCTCGCGCGCCTCCACACCGATCTCGCCGCCCATGGTCTCGACCAGACGCTTGCTGATCGCCAGCCCGAGACCGGTGCCTCCCTTCCTGCTCACGGAATCGGAATCGGTAGGGCTGAAAGGCTCGAAGAGCCGAGCCCTCGCCTTCGAGGAAACTCCGACACCGGTGTCGACCACCGAGAAATAGAGGTCGGCTCGGCTGCCCTGCAGGTGCTCGAGGCGAGCCGCCAGCATCACGGTCCCCTCCTCGGTGAACTTGACCCCATTTCCCGCCAGATTGATCAGCACCTGCCGCAGTCGATCGGCATCACCCACCAACGACTCCGGAACATCGGGAGATACCTCCACCGCCAGCATCAACCCCCGGCTCTCGGCCCGTGGCGCCAGCAGCGCTCGGACCGATTCGAGGATTTCCCGTACATCGAGCTCCACCTCTTCGAGAGAGAGCTTGCCGGCCTCGATCTTCGAGAGATCGAGCAGGTCGTCGATCACCCGGAGCAACGATTCGGCCGAGTCGTGAATGCTCTCGGTGTAGTGGCGCTGGCGCTCTTCCAGATCACTGGACAGCAGCAGCTCGGCCAGGCCGAGAATGCCGTTCATCGGCGTGCGGATCTCGTGACTCGTGGTGGCGATCAGCTCACTCTTCGCACGATTGGCGTCCTCGGCCCGCGCCTTGGCCTCGCGCAGCTCTCGCGTTCGCTGCCGGACCTTCTGGTCGAGGTCGGCGAGCACGGCCTGGAGCTCACGGTTGAGGGACTCCCGTTGAGCCAGGGCTTCTTCCAGATCCTCGTTGGAGCCGGCCAGGCGGGCGGCCAGGGCTTCGAACTCCTGCACCAGATGCCGCACCTCGAGAGGAGCCGCAACCGACGAGCCGGGCGGTGTAACCGCGTCTCCCGGTGCCCGATCGCGAAACCGGGCCATCAGATCCTCCAGGGGCCGGGTCACCCGTCCGGCGACCCAGCGGGCCATGAGGATGGAGCAGACCACCGCGGCGAGGATGGAGAACGACATCCACAAGAAGTAGCGGTCGAGGCCACGGTAGATCTCCGCCCGCGGGAGGTCGACGCGAACCTCCCAGTCCACCACGGTGGTCTGGGCCCTGGCGCTGACCTCTTCGCTCGAGGCCCGCCGGGCTCGCCCGCCTTCGACCAGCGCGCCTTCGGGAGCACCTGTCGGCCCGGCACGGTCGCTGCTCCAGGCGACCTGCCGTCGGCCATCGAGCAGCGACCAGGAACCACGGGTCAGGAGATCGTGCTGCTGGCCCAGGGTAGCGAGCGAGCGCAGGCTCAGGGTGCCTACCACTACCCCCGAGGGCAGGCCGTCTTCGCTGAGCACCGGCACCGCGAGGTCCACCGAGATGCCCTGGCCCTGCTCTTCCGCCGCCAGGATCTCGGAGATATACGGTCTGGATTTGCTGGAGGGCCAGCGGAAGGTCTGATCCTCGCGAAAGCTCGGCAGCTCCACGAGCCCTTCTAGCCGCGATCTCGGGGAAGCGGCCGTGCAACGCCCCTCGCGGTCCAGCCAGCGCAGCGTCGAGAGCTCGTGGTAGACCCGATGGGACGCCTGGAGGCGTATGAAGATCTTGTCGCGGTCGTCGATCTCGGAGCGTAGATCCTCCGCCAGCACCGACAGCGCCTCGAGGTGCCGCTCCAGGTAGCCATCGATCTCCCGGGCCAGGGCGAGCGAGGTGGCCGCCATCTGCTGCTCGGTCTCGGCACGTTGTCGCGTCACCAGAGCCTGGCCGTGGACCAGGCTCAACCCGATCAGCGGCAGGGCCGCGATCAGGGCGATTCCGTGTAGGAGATGGGCCCGCAGGGATCCTCGCCACGGCATCTCGTCGGCCCCGAGCACTCGTCGACGAATCTCGGCCGGGCCGACCAGCAAGGGCAGCTCCGCCAGCAGCACGTTGACCAGCCCGCTCAGCGGCAGGGTAAGGATCATCGCCCAGCCGAAGGCGCCGGAGGCGACGCCGGGGTTCTGCCCGCCGAGCAATACGAGCAAGGGAAT
>CAZMEL010000525.1:0-2379 GCA_964565225.1 uncultured Thermoanaerobaculia bacterium
GATCGTGAGGGCTGATGAGGATCGGCGAATCCCAGAACCAGCGCTCCGCCGGATCCCCGTGCTCCGGCTGGGGCTGGATGTAGACGATCTCACCGGTCTTGCGGTCGTAGCGCACCAGGTTGCCCTGCTGCCACTCCGAGTACACGATGTCGGGATTCGAGGGGTCGACCGCC
This sequence comes from uncultured Thermoanaerobaculia bacterium, assembly GCA_964565225.1. Taxonomy (GTDB): domain Bacteria; phylum Acidobacteriota; class Thermoanaerobaculia; order Multivoradales; family J023; genus CAZMEL01. Next base: position 174 of record CAZMEL010000525.1, read on the forward strand.
GGCTGGTGTCCGTCGCCGAAGAGGGTCAAGAACCAGTCGCTGTTGCGGATGCCGTGTACGTTGGTGGTGCGCGACGGGCCGCCCTGAGTGCTGTTGTCCTGGGTGCCGCCGTACACGTTGTAGAAAGGCTCGTCGTTGTCGAGGGCCACCTTGTAGAACTGGGTCACCGGCAGATTGGCGACATATTTCCAGGTATGGCCGAGATCCCAGGTCTCGTAGAGGCCGCCGTCGGAGCCCACGAGCAGGTAGTCGGGATCCACGGGATCGAAGATCAGGGCGTGGTTGTCGCCGTGTTTGAATTCCTCGTTGACCGGCTCGAAGGTGGCGCCGCCATCGGTGGTCACGTGCAGGCTGGCGTCCATCTGGTACACCCGGTCGAGATCGTGGGGGCTGGCGAAGATCTCCTGGTAGTAGTGCGGGCCGGTGGCGCCGCTGATGTAGTCGTTGCGCTTCTCCCAGGTGCCGCCGCCGTTGGTGGAGCGGAAGAACCCACCCTTGCGCCTGGCGAGCTCGACGGTGGCGTAGACCACGTCGGGATTCACCGGCGAGATCGCCAGCCCGATCCGTCCCTTCTCCTCCGTCGGCAGGCCGGCGGTCAGGGCGCGCCAGGTCTTTCCCCCGTCGATCGACTTGAAGATTCCCGACTCGGGCCCGCCGTTGATCAACGCCGCCACCGTCCGGAATCGCTGGTGCTTGGCCGCGTACAACACGTCGGGATCGCGCGGGTCCATCGCCAGGTCGGTCACACCGGTGTATTCACCTCCCTGGAGAATGGCGTTCCAGGTGGCGCCACCATCGGTGGTCTTGTAGAGGCCGCGATCCCCGCCACCCGACCAGAGGGGGCCCTCCACGGCCACGTACACGACCCGGGAATCCCGCGGATCGACCAGGATCTTGCTGATGTGCTCGCTCTTCTCGAGCCCCATGTTCTCCCAGCTGGCGCCGCCGTCGAGGCTGCGGTAGATCCCGTCGCCGTACCCCACGTGACGCCCGCCGACGTTCTCCCCCGTGCCGACCCAGATCACGTCGGGTCGGTTGGGATCGATGGTCACACAGCCGATGGAGTAGGAACCCTGGTCGTCGAAGATCGGGGTCCAGGTGGTGCCGGAGTTGATGGTCTTCCACACGCCGCCGCTTCCCACTGCCACGTACCAGATGCTGCGATCCGTGGGATGGACCGCCAGATCCGAGATCCGCCCGGACATCAGGGCCGGTCCGAGGCTGCGCATCTGCAGCCCGCTCAGGGTTTCCGCCGTCATTTTCGGGGTTTCGGCAGCCACCCCGCCGGCGGCGAGGAGCAGGAGCCCAAAGAGGGCTCGAATCTTGAAAGACCACATCATCGATTCTCCTAACGGGTCGACCGGCAACGGGCACACACCATGCCGGTTGGTTGAGTTCGGCTCCGGGGACCATTCTCCATACGCGCCGCAGCCTCGAGCGTCTGACGAGGGGCTGGTGTAGTGCGTCACAAATCTGGCGCCTTGTCTTCGAATCCAAGGCCCCATCTGTGGGACGCACTACACTCGGGTCAAGGGAGGATCTCTACCATCTCGGCGATCAGATCGAGATCTCCTTCGTCCATCGACAGCTCCAGGGGTCCGAATCGCGGATCGCTGGAAGCCGGGCGCAGGACGGCGCGCAGCCCTTCCCATTCCCCGGCCTGCGGTACGAAGCCGTCCCAGAGCCGTACGGTCGTCGAGCCTCCGAGCTCCGGGTCGAGGATATCGCGATGCCGCACCAGGACGAGCCGGCCGGGGCTCGGGCGCCAACCTCCCGCCACCATCCGAAAGAGACAGAACGAGCCCACGGGTACCCGGCGCTCCAGCGCCCGCAGCTCGAGCGCCACGACGAACAGGTCCGTAGCCGGCCGCAGCCGGCCGTCGATACCGGTCCAGCGGTACCCCCCGGGGTGTTGCCGCGCCGCCTCCTGGCTCCTCTCCTCGGGCTCGCCGAGCCTCTCGGCCGCTTCGTCGACCGTTTCGTAGAACGGAACGGCATTGGCAAATGGCCGCACCTCGTCGAGGGGGACCAGCTCCCGGGTTTCTCGGGCCGGAAACGCCCCGTCCTCGGCGCGGAACCAGCTGCGCTGTAGCAGGCCGCTGGTGCTGGGCGCCACCACCGCACCGAGAGCTTCGGCGGTCACGACCTCGAGCTGGGCCAGGTCGTCCACCACCGAAAGGGCCTCCGACTCCAGGCGCGCCCATGC
>CAZMEL010000526.1:0-2377 GCA_964565225.1 uncultured Thermoanaerobaculia bacterium
GTTCTTGGAAAATACGTTGTGGCTGTCAACGGGCAGGGGGAGATCTTCGAGGCTGCTCAGCCCCAGGCGGCGGGCGGCGGCTTCCAGGGCGTCGCGGATGGCGCTCGTCAGGGCCAGCTCCGGCTGGCAGCGGAAGCAGCGCGGGACCACCGAGCCCGGGGGCAGGTAGCTGTAGCGAGCTCGACCCACCTGTCGGCGCTGCACCTCGACCGGTGCGGTGAATAGCACCTCGGAGGCCAGGCGCAGCTCTCTCACTTGGAGTCGACCGAGGACCGTGCTCCTCGACAGAGAGATCGGGGGTCCGAAGGTCTGTGCGCTGAAGCCGATTCCCACCGCGCGGCTGAGCCCGAGGCGTAGCTCGCCGAGGGTCGTGTCGTCGGTGTCGGCGGTAGTGAAACCGACCGCGGCGCCGTCGGCCCCGGGAAGCACGAGGAGATGCTCCGGGTCCGGCGCCACCACCAGGGTGCGGGAGAAGGCCTCGGAAGCGTCCGGATCGGGGGCAGCTCGAACGGCGGTTTCCAGGCTCGCCGCGAGGTCGTCGATCGTGTATGGCGGCGGAGGCGGGGTAGTCGGGGGAGTCGGGAACACCGCTTCGAAAGGACCGTCCTCGTGGCCGTCCCGGGCCATGATCACCCGGAGCCGCGGATGGGTGGCCGTCGGCGTGGCCTGGCCGGGAAGCGCGCCGGATCGCAAGCCCAGGACTCGCCGGCTGCCGCTGCCCACCAGGCCCAGTCCGGGCAGAGCCTCGGGGGTCTCCGCAGTCGCCAGGGCTTCTACCGGCACCGGCTTGCCCGGCACGATCACCAGGCGACCGGCTGCTGCCGGGTCGCTCACCCGCAACACCCGGGCGAGCAGGAAGGCCGGGCTGTTGTGCGCCTGACGAATCGCCTGCTCCAATGCCTCGCGGGCTTCGTCGAGGTCGGCGGGCAACAGAGGGAGCTCGACGCGATGTGGACCCTCCTCGCCCAGGGTCAGGCGGACGGCGGGCCGGGCTCCGAAGCTCGGGAAGACCGCGAGATCGCCGGAGAGGAGCCCGTCGGCGGGCTCTGCGTTGGCGGGGTCCAGGCGCAGGCGGAAAACGGTCGTTTCGTCGATCCCGGCCACCGCGCCGAAAACGATGAGGTCGCCGGTCAGCCCTCCCTGGCGTACCAGCAGGCGATTCTCCCGCACCTCGACGCTGACCCCGGAGAAGGCGGCGCTGGCATTGATCTCTTCTTCCAGCAGCTGGGCCGCCTCGGCCAGGCTCCCCGGGCGCTCGTCGAGCACGATGGGCTCGGGCCCGACCCCTCCCAGCTCGAGAGTCAGCTGCAATTTGCCTCGCGGGGCGAAGTGGGCGTCGTCGTCGGGATCGTTGACGAAGATGCCAGAGAGCAGGCCTCCGGCAGGGGTGGGGGCGTCCAGCCCGAGCAGGTCGAGGGCGGCCGGATGGTCGGGATCGGCGGTGAAAGTGATCTCCTGGGCAACTCCGGGCGTGATCAGAAGGCGACCATCGAGAACCTCTACGGTCGTGTTGCGGAAAGCGATCCGTGGATCGTCCGCAAATGCCTGCTCGAGTGCGTCCGCGGTGCCGATGATGTCTTCCGGAAGGAGGGGAAGGGTGATTCGCACCGGGCCGGCGTCGCCGATGCCGGCCCAGATCGCCGGAGCTCTGCCGCGCAGGCCGTCGAAGTCGGCGAGATCCTCGCTCAGCAGCCCGTTGATCTGGACGCCGCCGTTGGCGCTGGTGAGCTGGAGGTCCGAGGCGGTATCGGGTCCAATGCCCGGGCTCGGGTCGGACGCAACGACAGCGGACGTGCGCTGGCCTGCGGAGTCGGGACCGGGAAGGATCAGCAGCCGGGCCTCCGGCGTGGTATCGGTCGGGTCGGAGTCGGCGAGAAGCCGGACCTCGGCGTCCGTGAACCTCGAAGGCAAATCGCCACCACCGCCCAGCGAGGTGGCCGAACGGATCGCCCGCTCGAGCAGCTGCGCCGTTTCGGCCAGGTTTCCGTCGGCTGGCTGGCGGGGCAACACGGCCCGGCCCGAGATCCCCTCGATCTCCAGGTCGAGCCGGGGAGTGATGCTCAGCGCAGGAAACGACACCAGGCTTCCGGACACCAGGGCGCTCACATTCGAGGTCGGAGGGCTCGGGCTCGATGGCAAGAGCCCGAGATCCTGCGCCAACGAGGAGAGTCCGCTGTCGAACACCTCGACAGGCTCACCGAAGAAGATGGACCAGGGAACCACGGGGCCTGGAAGGATCAGCAGTTGGGAGCGGCCTGCGTCCTCCAGGGCGAAGACCTGGGCACTGGCGAAGGAAGGCCAGGTCTCTGCGTTGAGGGTCGCCTGGAGCAGGTCGCGGGCCTGCCCAATCCGCTGGGCAGCGTGATCGACCAGAGCG
>CAZMEL010000527.1:0-2364 GCA_964565225.1 uncultured Thermoanaerobaculia bacterium
GGGAGCCCTGGTCGCCAAGGCCTTCCGAGGCGACGACGGCGCCTCGCCGCGCCACCACACGTTGGCCCTGGTGGTGGAGCGGGCGGTGATCGATCGCTTGATGGTCACCGCCGCGATGCCGCGGGTGCCGCCGGAGGTCCGGGCCCACCTCGAGCACACCCTGGAGCGGATCGCCGAGAGATTGCAGGCCGGTGGCGAGGCCCGGGGCCCCGAGCGGCGCTCGATGGTCGCCGACGTCTCGCGCTTCCTCGAACGGAGGGAAGTGGCATCCTCGGCACGAATCGGCGCCGCGCCACCGCCCCCCGGCAGCCCGATCGGCAGCGGTGGCCTACATACCTTCCACGGATGTGAATCCATGTTTCCGGCGGCCCTTTCGGGCGCCTCACGGACCCGAAGAGAGGAGTGAAGATGGCAGAGAAGAAGGGACTCAGCCGGCAGGCATACAAAGAGCTGGCTCCCGGAGAACGGTACGAGCCCTACATCCCGGCAACCGAGAGCCCTTATGAGCTGACCCTGAAGTCGGTGCTCGCGGGCATCGTCTTCGGCGTCCTCTTCGGTGCCGCCAACGCCTACCTCGGCCTGCGCGTCGGTCTCACCATCTCGACCTCGATTCCGGTGGCGGTGTTGACCGTGGCGGCATTCCGGGGCCTGGCCGGCGTCGGCATCCGGTCGAGCCTGCTCGAGGCCAACCTCGCCCAGACCACGGGCTCGGCGTCGAGCTCGGTGGCCAGCGGAGTGATCTTCACCCTGCCGGCTCTCTTTCTCTGGGGCTTCGATCCCAGCCTCCTGCAGATGACCCTGCTGGCCCTGAGCGGCGGGCTTCTCGGTGTGCTCTTCATGATTCCCCTGCGCCGATTCCTCATCGCCGGGGAGCACGGGCGTCTGCCCTACCCGGAGGGTACCGCCTGTGCCGAGGTCCTGGTGGCCAGCCAGACCGGCGGCGAGAAGGCGCGCAACGTCTTCCTCGGGCTCGGGGTGGGCGCATTCTTCAAGTTTCTCTTCGCCTGGCTCCACCTGCTGCCGGAAAAAGTGACCCTCAAGCTCCCGTTCATCCGCAAGGGCGAGGTGGCCACCGAGGTCTCTTCGGCGCTGGTGGGGGTCGGCTTCATCCTCGGGCCGCGGATCGCGGCGATCATGGTCGGCGGCGGGCTGCTCTCCTGGGTGGTGATCATTCCCCTGATCGACTGGTATGGCGCGGGTCGTACGTTGCCGATGTATCCGGAGACCACGGCCCTGATCCGGGACATGACGCCGGGCCAGATCTGGAACCGCTACGTGCGTTATATCGGCGCCGGGGCGGTGGCTACCGCCGGGTTGCTGACCCTGATCCGTTCGTTGCCGACGATGATCGAGAGCTTCAAGATCGGCAGCCGGCAGATCCGCGAGCGCATGGGAGGTGGTGGAGAAGGAGAAACCGAGGAACGCACCCAACAGGATCTTCCCCTCACCGTGGTGGGGGTCGGTGCGGTCGTCATCGCCCTGGTGCTGGCCTTCGTGCCCGATGCCTTCGGCACGATCTCCGATTTCGGGATCCGTGCCATCGCCGCGGTGCTGGTGGTGATCTTCGCCTTCTTCTTCGTCACGGTGTCGTCGCGAATCGTCGGCCTGGTGGGGGTGACCTCGAATCCCACCAGCGGCATGACCATCGCCACCCTGCTCGGCACCTCCTCGATCTTCCTGCTCATGGGTTGGACCGGAGATACCGGCAAGATCGCCGCTTTGACCGTGGGTTGTGTGGTGGCGATCGCCGCGTCGATCGCCGGTGATACCTCTCAGGATCTCAAGACCGGTTTCCTGCTCGGGGCGACTCCGAAGCGGCAGCAGCTGGGCGAGCTGATCGGTGTCCTGACCTGCGCCATGGCGGTGTGTTACACCGTGATCCTGATCGGCAAGGCCTGGGGGTTCGGCAGTGAAGACATCCCGGCGCCCCAAGCCACTCTGATGAAAGTGGTGATCGAAGGCGTTCTCGAGAGCTCCCTGCCCTGGGGCCTGGTGGCGATCGGGGTGGGCCTGGCCCTGGTCGTCGAGCTGCTGAAGATTCCCAGCCTGCCGTTCGCTGTCGGAGTCTACCTGCCGGTGGCGACCATGGTGCCGGTCTTCCTGGGCGGTATTCTGCGCCATCTGATCGAGAAGGTTCCGGGCTCCGAGGACGAGACCGCCGATCGCCGCGAGCGAGGCGTGCTCTTCGGCTCCGGCCTGGTCGGTGGGGAAGGGTTGCTCGGGGTGGTCATCGCCGGCGTCGCGGTGTTTTCCGGCAAGGCACCCTCCGGCCCGGGATACGCCTGGGCCGGCGCGGCGGGACCGCTGCTCGCGGCGGCTGTTCTGGCGGGTCTTCTCCTGGTATTCTGGAGCTTGAGCAAAGGG
>CAZMEL010000528.1:0-2337 GCA_964565225.1 uncultured Thermoanaerobaculia bacterium
CGGAAGGAACGCCGACTCGACCCCGCCAGGGAATCTGACAGAGTAGAACTACTCCACCTCACAGTCGCAGTGCGCGTAGATCCCCATCGGATCTTCCAGACGGGCGAGCGCTTCTCCTGAAGGTTCGAGCCCGGCGAGCAACCGCTCCATCGCCGAGGGCAACCGCTGAACGACCCGCGGCCAGCGCTCTCCCACGGCTCGTGCCAGGAGATCCGCCACGAGCTGATCGAATTCGTCGACCTCGGGCTCGATCCATCGCACTCCTGCCTCGCCCTCTGCAAGACCCGCCAGCCGCTCCGCCGACACGATGGCATCCTCCAGGCCGCCGAGCGCGTCTACCAGGCCCAGGTCGAGCGCATCCTCCCCGCTCCAGACCCGCCCTCGGGCCACGGAATCGACCATTTCCGGAGTCATCCCCCGGGCTTCCGCGACCCGTTCGAGGAAGGTGCGATACGTCGCCTCGATCATCCGCTGCATGGTCTCGGCCAGGTCCGGATCCAGCGACCGATCGGGGCGGTAGGCCCCGGAGAGCCAGGTCGTTCCGACGCCATCGACCCGCGTGCCGAGATACCGTGCCAGGGGTTTCTGGTACGTGGGCAACATGCCATAGATGCCGATCGAGCCCGTCAACGTCGTGGGGCTGGCCCAGATCTCGTCGGAAGCGGTGGCGATCCAATACCCTCCCGAGGCCGCTACCGAGCCCATCGAGACCACCACCGGCTTGCCCGCGTCGCGAAACGCCTCCAGCTCCCGGCGAATCACCTCCGATGCCAGGGCGCTGCCGCCCCCGCTGTCGACCCGGAGCACCAGGGCCTTCACCTCCGGATCCTTCCGCGCCCGGCGCACCAGGTCCGCGGTGCTGTCGCCACCGATCGTTCCCGGCGGCCGATGGCCCGGCAAGATCATCCCCCGGGCCACCACGATCGCCACATCCCCCGCATCCGGGTTGCTCCCCTCGTCGGTCGACCGGCCGAGCCGCTCGGCATCGAGAAGCTCCAGGTACTCGGCATAAGCGATCTGCTCCGGCTCCTCGTCGCCCTCCACCCCGGCCAGCTCCGCCAGCCGGGCCCGCAGCTGGAGATGGTCGCTGAGATGATCCACGAGACCGAGACGCCGGGCGAGCGCCGCCCCGTCATTGCCCGAGATCTCCAGCTCTCGCGGCAGGTCGTCGATCGCCGCCGCGATCCGCCCCGCGTCGAGACCGCGGCTGGAGGCCACCGCGTCGAGGTAGTCGATCCATAGATCGCAGAGCCAGTCCCGGTTCGCCGCCCGTGCCTCTTCCGACATCGAGTTGCGCAGATAGGGCTCGACCGCCGACTTGAACTCCCCGACCCGGAAGACGTTCCAGTCGATCTCCAGCCGATCCAGCCCTTCCCGGTGGTAGCTGCGGAAGACCCCGAAACCGTCGAGCATCACCATGCCCATGGGGTCGAGATGGATCTCGTCGGCCCCGGCGGCGAGCAGGTATTGCCCCTTGGAAAACAGATCGGAGCTGGCGATCACCGGCTTGCCCGTGGCCGCGAACGTATCGATCGAATCTCGCAGATCCTGCAGCTTGCTCAGCTCGCCCCAGAACAGCCCTCGCAAGTCGAGATGCAGCGCCACGATCCGCGGATCCTCGGCTGCCTCCTCCACCGCCGTCATCAGGTCCCAGATCGACACCTCGGGCAGATCGTCGCCGCTGGCCGTCCGGAACGCCTGCTCCAGCGGATCCCCGGTCTTCTGCTCTACCAGCTCCCCGCGAGGGTCGAGCACCAGGATCGCCGATTCCGGCGCCTCGGGCGCGGCGTCCACCAGCCACCAGCCGAGCAAGACCAGGAGGCATCCGAAAAAGACCAGATTCAGGACCAGGCGGCGAAGGAGATCGATTCCGCGCCACAGGTTCCGCAGCATCCGCCACCAGAGATTCGCTCGCTGTTCCATCGACTCTCCACCTATCCGCCGGTCGTTCACGTGCGGGGCTCTTCCCGAAGGAGCTCCACGAGGTAAGATCCGCGCCCAGAGGCATGATAACCCCGCGGAACCATCGACCATGAAGAACTATCTCGAGCTTCTCCACCGCGTGCGCCACGAGGGAGTCGCCAAGGGCGACCGCACCGGCACCGGCACCCGCAGCCTCTTCGGAGCCCAGCTGCGGTACCCACTCGAGCCCCATTTTCCCCTCGTCACCACCAAGAAAGTGCATCTGAAGTCGATCGTCCACGAGCTGCTGTGGTTTCTGCAGGGGGAAACCAATGTCGCCTACCTGCAGGAGAACGGGGTCTCCATCTGGGACGAATGGGCCGACGCCGACGGTGAGCTCGGCCCCGTCTACGGCTACCAGTGGCGCTCCTGGCC
>CAZMEL010000529.1:0-2228 GCA_964565225.1 uncultured Thermoanaerobaculia bacterium
CCATGGCTCTTCCTGCCAGCCCATGGCGTGGGTGGTGCGCAGGCTGCCCGACATTCCTTCGTCCGAGATCTGCGGCGTCTCGGCCAAGACCTGGAAGCTCGAGCCGTGGAAAAGGGCTTCCCCGTCGTAGACCGTCTCCGTCCAGGTGGCCGTGGCACCGGTGAGCGGAGCCTCGAGCTTACGGTGCGGCTCCATTCCCGGCGGCAACATCTCGGCGGTGGCCCGGTAGCGGGGACGTCCGTCGCGGTCCTGCAGCTCCAGCGACAGCTCGGCGCCGCTGCCGTTGGTGACCTGGCAGCTGAGCAGGCGGAAGGCATCGCCCGTACCGTAGAAACCCTCGAGCTGCACTCCGCGCAGCACCCGCACGTCGCGCAGCCCGGCCAGGCTGAGATCGGGACGGTGGGTCTTGGCGAGGCGACAGAGCCACTCCATGGCGAGCACCACCGGCAGCACCACCTGCCCCTCGATGCGATGACCTTCGAGGTAGGGGTGGCTGCGTTGGTCGACCACCACGGCGAGCCGGCAGGACGACGTATCTTCCTCGGCGAGCAGGGCGGTGGGCCGGGGCTCGCCGCCCAGAACCACCTCGACCTCTTCCGGCGCCGCTCGCTGCACCTCGTCGACCAGCATCCGGGCGCCAGCCGCCAGCGAGATCAGGGGAACGCCGAGCGCCTCGAAGCGGCTCTTCAGGGCCGGGGTGACCATGCCCCCTTCCCAGGGCCCCCAGTTCAGGGATTTGACCCGGCAGGCGCCACCCCGGCGCCGGAGCTCGACCCCCGCCATCTTGTTGAGGATCTCGTTGGCCATGGCGTAGTCGCACTGGCCCTGGTTGCCGCAGCGGGCAGTGACCGAGGAGAAGAGACAGATCAGCTCGAGAGGGTCTTCCGCGGTGGCCTCGAGCAGGGCGCGCAGGCCGTCGACCTTGGTACCGACCACCCGTTCGTACTGCTCCAGGGTCTTGTCGGCGATCAGCTTGTCGGCCACCACTCCGGCACCGTGCACGAGACCGGTGATCGGTCCCCACTCGGCCCGGACGTCGGCCAGGGCCGAGCGCAGGGCGGTCGCGTCGCGAACGTCGACGGGCAGGTAGCGGGCCTTGCTGCCCACCGCCTCGAGAGCGGCGAGAGTGGCGCGGATCTCGCGGGCCGCCCGCAGGCGAGCGACCCGTGCGCCGAGCTCTTTCGGAGTCGGGGTCTCGCCCGCGGCCCGAGCGATCTCGAGCAGAGCGCGGGTCAGAGGTCCGTCTTCCTCGAGGCCGCGGCAGGCCTCGGGCTCGTCGGCCAGAGCCGTGCGTCCGAGCAGGACCAGCGCCGGGCCACCCTCGGAAGCCGCCGCGTCGCGCGCCAGCTCGACCAGGGTCGCCGCGGTCACACCGCGGGCACCGCCGGTGGCCACGAGCACGGAGTGGGGGCCTACCGAGGGTTTGACCTCGTGGTCGCCGGTGACCTCCGAGGCGTAGCTCTCGAGGGTGAGGCGCCGACCGTCGGCCGGCAGAGCGACCTCACGATCGGGGCCACCGAAGAGGAGCTCCCGGCACAGGATCTCGGCCAGGAGCACGGCCGGCCGTTCGCCCGTCTCGAGGTCGATCGCCTTTACCGCCGCCTCCGGCCATTCCTGGGCCGCGGTCTTGGCGAGGCCGGCCAGGGCGCCGAGAGCGGCGCGTTCGGGCGAGCTGCCGCCGAGCCCGAAATCGCCCCCGGTGTCCTGCACCGTCACCAGGATGCCTCCTCGACTGGAGAGGGGACCCGCCAGGGCCTTGGCAGCAAGAAAGGCGTTGCGATTCACGTCCATGGCTCGGTCGGGGTCCATGTTGGCGTCGAGGCCTCCGAGGAAGACCAGGCCCGACGCAGCCTCTACGTCTTGCGCGTTCGCCTCGAGGGCCTGGAGGTCGACCACCCGGGTCGCGATGCCGGAGCTCTGGAGGCGCTCGCTCAGGGCTTCGGCGACTCCGCGGTCGTCGCGGGAGATCCACAGAGTCCCGGGGCCTGCCAGGCCCGCCAGGCCGAGGCCTCGGGCCGGCGTCTCCACCAGGCGCAGGGCGAAGCGCCCCATCTCTTCCCGGCTCGCCGCCTCGGGTTCCGGTGCTGTCTCCACGGCGGCTCCGGCCACCGCCTCGGCCTCCCCATCGCCCGAGCCCATGGAATCGACGATCTGGCGGAGGGTCTTGAGGGCCGCCATCTGGTTGGCGTCGACCTCGGGCAGGTGAGGTGCCTTCTCCTGCATGGCGG
>CAZMEL010000530.1:0-2169 GCA_964565225.1 uncultured Thermoanaerobaculia bacterium
TCGTGGCCCAGGCCTCGAACGCCAACTTCGACGCCGCCACCTGGGAGGTCTGGGGCGCCCTGCTGAACGGCGCCCTGCTGCTCGGCATTCCGCGGGAGGTGACGCTGGAGCCGGCGGAGATGGCCGCGGTGCTGCGCCGCGAGCGGGTCACCGCCCTCTTCCTCACCACCGCCCTCTTCCACCAGCTGGCGGCCACCGATCCCCACGCCTTCTCCGGCCTGCGCCACCTGCTCTTCGGCGGCGAGCGGGTGGATGTCGACAAGGTCCGGCGGGTGCTCGACGCCGGACCGCCCCGCCGTCTCCTGCACGTCTACGGTCCCACCGAGTGCACCACCTTCGCCGCCTGGCACCCGGTGCGAGAGCTGCCGCCGGAAGCCCCCACGGTGGCGATCGGCGGCCCGGTCTGCGGCGCCCGGCTGCAGGTGGTGGATCGCGCCCTCGAGCCGGTGCCCCCCGGGGTGCCGGGCGAGCTGTGGATCGGCGGCCAGGGCCTCGCCCGCGGCTACCTGGGCCAGCCCGCACGCACCGCCATGGCCTTCGTGCCCGACCCCTTCGCCGGCCCGGCGCAGCCCGGAGCGCGCCTGTACCGCACCGGCGACGGGGTCCGCCGCCGGGGCGACGGCGCCCTGCTCTTCCTCGGCCGCGACGACCAGCAGGTCAAGATTCGCGGCTTTCGGGTCGAGCCCGGCGAGATCGAGCACCAGCTGCGCCAACATCCGGAGGTCGACGAGGCGGTGGTGCTCGCTCGCGAGAGCTCCACCGCCGACGGCACCCGCGATCGGCGCCTGGTGGCCTTCGTCGCCAGCGGCGAGGAGCCCCGAGATCTCTCCACCTCGGCCGCGGAATCCGAGAGCCTCGAGGCCTGGCGCGAGGTCTACGACAGTGCCATCTACCAGGATCTCGGCGACGGCGGAGCCGATCCGGGGCGCGACCATCCCGACCGCGACCTCGCCGGCTGGACCAGCAGCTTCACCGGCGAGCCGATCCCCGAGGCGGAGCTGCGCGAGCAGGTGGAGGGCACCGTGGCTCGGCTGCGGGGTCTGCAGCCGTCTCGGGTGCTGGAGATCGGCTGCGGCACCGGCCTGCTGCTCGTGCCGCTGGCTCCCGAATGCCGCCGTTACTGGGGCACCGACTTCTCCCGCGTCGCTCTCGACTTCCTCGAACGGCGCCTGGCGGCGGATCCCGTTCCCGGAGCGCGGCTCTTCCCGGCCGCGGCTCACGACCTCGCCGCCGTGGACGCTGCCCTCGCCGAGCTCGGTGAAGACAGCTCCTTCGACCTGGTGGTGCTCAACTCGGTGGTCCAGTACTTCCCGAATGCCGCCTACCTGGAAACGGTGATCCGCGCGGCCCTCGAGCGCCTGGCCCCCGGCGGCTCGATCTTCCTCGGCGACCTGCGGTTCCGGCCGGTGCTGCCGCTGCTGGCCGGGGCCCTGGAGCTGTTTCGCGCCCCCGGCGAGCTCGATCGCAGCCACCTGCGGGCCCGGGTCGCGGCGACGGTGGCGGCCGAGGGAGAGCTGGTGCTCGGTCCGGCGTTCTTCCACCGTCTCGGCAGGCGGCTGCCGGAGCTGGCCGGCATCGAGATCCGCCCCAAACGGGGACGGGGCGACAACGAGCTGGCCCGCTTCCGGGCCGACGTCGTGCTGCGGCGCGGCGGGCTCGCCACCGGTTCCGAGCAGGCCGAGGCCACCCCGAAGCGCGAGCCCTGGCCCGAGGGCTGGAGCCTGGGCGACCTGCACCACCACCTGCAAGCGAGCAGCGACGAGACGTGGCTCTTCGCGGATGTCCCCAATGCACGGCTGGCGAAGGAGGTCCATCTGCAACGTTGGCTCGACGAAGCGGTCGACCCCACAACCGGAGCGGGCGCCGCGACCGTGGCCGGCCTGCGCCGGGAGCTCGAGACGGGAGGCCCCACCACCGGAATCGACCCCGAGGCGCTCTGGCGGCTGGCCGACCAGATTCCCTGGAACCTGGATCTGTGCTGGGAACGGGGAGACCCCGAAGGGCGTTTCGACCTCCTCGCCTGGCCGCGCGGCACGCCGGTGCCCCGCCGCCCGCTCCTGGCCGCCGAGGGTCCCGCGGCGAGCGCCCCCACCGCGGCGCGTCGGCGGCGGCGCCTCGGCCCCCGGCTGCGGCGTTTCACATCGGACCGGCTGCCGGCCCACCTGGTGC
>CAZMEL010000531.1:0-2163 GCA_964565225.1 uncultured Thermoanaerobaculia bacterium
GGTGGCACCACCACCGCAAGCGGCGCGGAGCCGGCGGCCGTCGACCCCACCTTTCGAGACGAGAAACGGCGGGCGGCGCGGCAGATCGCGGCGCAGAAACGTCGACCTCGCCGGCCGCGGGGAGGCCGACGATGAGCTCGCGAGACCGGAGCCCGGGCGGTGACGAGCCGATCGACGAGCCCGCCCTCGACGAAGAGATTTTCGAGGGCCTGGAGCCCATCGCCATCGTCGGCATGGCGGGCCGGTTTCCCGGCGCCGCCGACGTGGAGGCGCTGTGGCAGCTCCTGTGGCAAGGGCGTGAGGGTCTGCGGCCGCTGCACGACGAGGAGCTGGCCGCTGCCGGAGTGAGCCCCGAGCGCCGGAAGGCACCGGGTTTCGTGGCCGCGGGGGGCCCGCTCGACGACATCGAGCGCTTCGACGCCGACTTCTTCGCCGTCAACCCGCGGGAAGCGCAGCTGATGGACCCGCAGCACCGGCTCTTCCTCGAAACCTGCTGGCAGGTGCTCGAGGACGCCGGCCAGGATCCCCGCCGGCTGGAAGAGGACGGCGGCGCGGTGGGGGTCTTCGCCGGCTGCGGCGAGAGCTCCTACCTGCTCAATCAGCTCCTGCCCCAGGCCGAGCGGCTGGAGCGCCTGGGAGGTGCCGCCGCCCTGTTCGCCAGCGGTCGCGACTTTCTCACCACCCGGGTCTCCTACAAGCTCGGCCTCACCGGTCCCAGCCTCGACGTGCAGACCGCGTGCTCGACCTCCCTGGTGGCGGTTCATCTGGCGTGCCAGGCCCTGCTCGCCTACCAATGTGACCTCGCCCTGGCCGGCGGAGTCTCGATCAAGGTGCCCCAGGGCGCCGGTTACTTCCACCAGCAGGGAGGCATCCGCTCTCCCGACGGCCGCTGCCGCCCCTTCGACGCCAGCGCCAGCGGCACCGTCGACGGCAGCGGTCTCGCGGTGGTCGCCCTCGCCCGCCTCGAGGACGCCCTGGCGAGCGGCGACCCGATCCGTGCGGTGATCCGGGCCACGGCGATCAACAACGACGGCGCCCGCAAGATCGGCTACACCGCCCCGGGGGTCGAGGGCCAGGCGTCGGTGATCGCCACCGCCCTCGAGCTCGCCGGCATCGAGGCCGGATCGATCGGCGCGGTGGAGGCCCACGGCACCGGCACCGCCCTCGGCGACCCGATCGAGGTCCGGGCCCTGCACCGGGCCTACGGCGCGGGTCGCGGTCCGGGGACCTGTGCCCTGGGCTCCGTGAAGGGCAACCTCGGCCATCTCGACGCCGCCGCCGGAGCCACCGGCCTGATCAAGGCGGCTCTCTGCCTGGAGCGCCGCGGGCTGCCGCCGAGCCTGCACTTCGAGCGCCCCAACCCGGAGATCGACTTCGCGGCCGGGCCCTTCTACGTCCCGACCGAGCGCCGCGAATGGCTCGCCGACGGAGAGCCCCGGCGGGCGGCGGTGAGCTCCTTCGGCATCGGCGGTACCAACGCCCACGCGGTGCTCGAAGAGGCTCCGCCGCGGCCGCCCTCGGGCCCTTCCCGCCCCTGGCAGCTCGTGCTCCTCTCCGCCCGCGACCCGGCCGCTCTCGAGGCGGCGACGTCGCGCCTCGGCGAACGCCTCGCCCATCCTCCTGCCGGTGTCGACCCCGACGCCTGGCTGGCCGACGCCGCCCACACCCTGCGCCTCGGCCGCCGCGCCTTTCCCCATCGCCTCGTGGCGGTGGGCCGAGACGTCGCCGAGGTCCGCCGGGCCCTCACCGGAGAGGATCCCGGACGCCGGCTGCAGCGGCACACGGGCGGGGCCGAGCGGCGAGTAGCCTTTCTCTTTCCCGGGCAGGGTGCCCAGCGAGCCGGCGTCGGCGCCGGCCTCTACACACACGAGCCGGCGTTCCGTGACCTCGTCGACCGCGGCGCCGAGCGGCTCCTGCCGGAGCTCGGGCTCGACCTCCGGGATCTGCTGCTCACCCCGGGCGAGGCCCAGGAGGAGCAGCTCCGTTCTACCCGTCTGGCGCAGCCGGCCCTCTTCCTGCTCGGTTATGCCCTCGCCCGGCTTTGGCAGAGCTGGGGGGTCGAGCCCGCGGCCCTTCTCGGCCACAGCCTGGGCGAGTACGTCGCCGCCTGCCTGGCCGAGGTCTTCTCCTTCGAAGACGCCCTCGCCCTGGTGGCGTCGCGGG
>CAZMEL010000532.1:0-2146 GCA_964565225.1 uncultured Thermoanaerobaculia bacterium
GCTGGGGGTGGTTCGGGGTTTCCTGGCCGTAGGGGTAGTAATCGTGCTTGCCGGTGCGCACCCCGGCCGAGTCGGTCACGGACCTTGGCGTGCCGAGGTGGTCTTTGTGGAAGTAGTGGGTGTCGCCGCTGCGACTGATGGTGGCAATCAGGCCGTCGGGGCCGTGGATGAGGTCTTTTTGGTGCGCGAAGGAGGCGCCGCCGCTTCCCAGCACCTCGTACTCGCGGAGCACCTCGCCGCCGGGGCCCCGTAGCTGGTAGATCAGCTTGCCGGTGGGAACCTCGAAGGTCAGGAGGCGGCGGTCGCCGGGGCCGTAGGCGTAGAGGTACTCGGTTGGGTTGCCGAAGTGCTGCTCGAAGTACACCTGCATGTCGAGCGCGTCGTAGCTCATGGTGAAGCTCGGCGGCCCGACCTTGGTGAGGTTGCCGTACGGGTCGTACTCGATGTCGCCGTCACCCAGGGCGCGGTTGGTTTGGGGATCGACGTGGATCGGGAACGGGGTGGGGTCGGCTTCGCCCTGGCGCTCGACCATGTTGTCGAAGACGTCGTACTGGTACGCCTCCCACCGGCTGCCGGCTCTGGACACCGAGCCGTAGGTGAGGCGGCTCGCCTTGTCGTAGCGGTAGACGTCGTCGCCGATCTGGTGAATGTTGCCGAGCTCGTCGTAGGCGAAATCGCCCGGGTCGTAGAGATCGGAACCGTTACGGCTGAAGGTGATCTGCTCTGGCCGCACCATGCCGTTGGTGCCCTGGCCGAATCGGCCCTGGACTCCGTTGCGGGTGTCGAGGCTGGCGGTCTGGAAGTTGGGGTGATAGGTGTAGCGGCCCCACGGAGGGATTCCTGGCCATCGGGGGCGATCCGCTTCTGGGGACGGTCGAAGGCATCGACATCTTGGTAGGAGGTGGCGAGGTGGCGAGCTGGCGGCTGAAGTCACTCTCGTTCTCTTCGGTCTCTGTCCACTAGAGGGCCGGCCAGCTCCTCGGCAGCGAAAGATATTTGGTCGAGCCGTAGTAGAATTTCTTGATCGTCGTGGTATGCCAAGGCGCAATCAAATGGGGTCGCTTCCTCGTGCCATCCTTGCTCCGAATGGATCGCGAAATGATCGAATATCAAGGGACTACCGCTCACTTCGACCACACGGTTGGTCAGTAAGTCGAGAAGCGCAGCACCCGGGCGTGGCAGGCACACAATTCGGTGAGTAGGAAGTGCTTCGGGTTCCCAAACGCGAGAACTTTTCCCGTTGCATTCAGCCCCGTCACTGTAAGGATCGAGAAACGCGGCTCCAGAGCCGACCATCTCCCTAAGCGGCGCCTCTACAAGAATCTCCCAGTTCGCCTGCGCCCAGTCTGACACTAACTCGGAGCCCTCGACTTCCTCCAGCGAGCTGGCCACCTGGTGCGCAATGCCCCAACTTGCCGACAAGAAGTCAGCAAATACCCGCATCACTACGTCCACAGAAGACTTCATCTGGATACCTCTTCGAGCAGGCGAAGCTCTTCCGAAGTTGGATCTCGCTTGAACCCCTTCGTTCCTGGTTGAGGATTCGGGAAATTCACTTTTTGGAGAGTTCCTGGTGGCGCTTCCGGATGCGTATTCGGTACGAATTCCTTTACACGCTCTTTGGTAATGTCGATGACGCTACCGTCCGGGCGGGTCAGCCTAACCCCTGGTCCATTCTTACGTGTGGTTCGAGTGACAACACTGGAGAATTCCTCGAGAGCTTCACCTGCTTTCCTGGATGTATCCAGAGCTCGATCCGTGGATCGTACCAGGTCCGTCGAGGTCTCGATCACGTCATCGGCTTTGCTGTAGCCTCCTCCCGGGGCCACGACTCCAAAGGCAACCCAGAATACCGACGCCGCCTTTTCCGAGCTCGTTGCGGACTCGTCCATCAACGTGGTTGCCGCCTCGTAGAGATCGGCGACCGACCCTGCCGTTTCCACGGCAGCCCAGGCGATCGCAGCCAGCTGGGCGAATTGCCCGTCCGGATCCACATACTTCACCGGATTGTTGCGCCCGTACGCATACAGATTCCACCCATCCCGAGCCGGATCCACGCTGGCGAAGCGCCGCAGCGGATAGAGGCAAGTACGCCCCATCATGTAGTCGCTGAAGCCGTGCAGGTCGCGCTGGTGGCCGGTCCATT
>CAZMEL010000533.1:0-2131 GCA_964565225.1 uncultured Thermoanaerobaculia bacterium
ATCCCTACGTGAAGAAAGACCGCGGCGTGCATTTCTACAAGGCCAAGGGGTACGGCGAGAAGGCCGCCTTCTGGCTGCGTCCCTACCACCCGCCCGCCGAGGTGCCCGACGACGACTACCCCTTCTGGCTCACCACCGGGCGGGTGCTCGAGCACTGGCATACCGGCTCCATGACCCGCCGGGTGCGCCAGCTCCACCAGGCCGTGCCCGAAGCCTTCGCCGAGCTCAACCGCGCCGACGCGAGAGAGCTCGGCATCACCAACGGCTCCAGGGTGCGCCTCGCCTCTCGCCGCGGCTCCATCGAGCTCGTGGCCCAGGTCGACGGCCGGGGCCAGCCGCCCCGGGGCACCATCTTCGTGCCCTTCTTCGACGAGGCGGTCATGATCAACGAGCTCACCCTCGATGCCATGGACAACATTTCCAAGGAGCCCGACTACAAGAAATGCGCCGTCCGCATCGAGAGGGTGTGATCATGCGGTCGACGGCCCTGGGACTCGGTCTGCTCCTCGCCGTTCTCTGCGGCGGGTGCAGCTCGTCCGAGCCCAGGGACTCCACCGGGGTAGCCGTGCCCGATCGGCCCGGCGCCACCAAGACCGCTGCCCTCGAACGCGCCGAACGCCGTCTCTTCGATGGGGCTCCCCCCACCATCCCCCACGAGCCCCTGGGTGCGGCCTGTATCTCCTGCCACAACGAAGAAGGTTTGGCGGTCGAAGGTCTCGGCTTCTCTCCGCCTTCCCCTCACCTGGCAACCGCGGGCATGAGCGCCATCTCGCGCTGCGAGCAATGCCACGTCTTTTCTTCCGGAAACCCCGGGCCCTGGCGGGAGAGCTCGTTCAGCGGCCTACGTCAGGATCTCCGGAAGGGCCAGCGGCTCCACGCCCTGGCCCCACCGGTGGTCCCTCACGCCGTCTTCATGCGCGAGAACTGCCAGGCCTGCCACAGCGGCCCCGCCGCCCGCGAAGAGATCCGCACCACCCACCCCGAGCGGGTGCGTTGCCAGCAGTGCCACGTGGAGCAGGTCACGGTGGCGAGCTTGTCCTTGGATTGAGGGGCGATTCGGAGAGGCTGGGCGATTTCAAAACTGGTTCCGGCGAATGCCAGGGAGCTTCGTTTTCTGGAATGATGAGCCGATGTCGGGGAATTCTGAAAGCTATCCTTGTCATCGCTTGTTGCGAAGCTCTTGCACCACTTCCCGAGCGGAACGAATTCTTCCGTCCAGCATCGACTGCCATCCAGAGTCCAAGGCTTGTCCGAGCGCTGCAAGCTCCTGATCAGTCATCTCATCTCGAGGATCGGCCAGGCAGAGCTCGAGCTCTGTTCCGTCGGCGAAACCTTTCGGCGCCTCGCCGACGATTTTCCCATTCTCGACACGTACCTTCAGTGCTTCCATCGTTCCATGATAACAGTCGGGAGATTGGCCCTGGCGATGCTGGCCGGAACGAGACGGTGGATGTCTACTACTTGACGTCTACTCTACGAGACTGCCGAGAGCTGCCGCGTACTCGGCGAGAGAGTCGAGGTCCCGGATCAGCACGCCATAGAGAAGCTCGTACTGAACTTCGAGATAGAGGTGTACGAGCACATTGCGTAGACCCGCCCACTGTTCCATCTTCGCCGAGAGCTCGGGCGAGAGAACACCCTCTTCCCGCAGAATTCGGAAGGTCTCGCGATAGCTCGAGGGAGTACGCCAGCCTCGGGACGCAATGAGGTGTTGACCCAGGTCGAGGCTACTCTCCGCGGCCAGCTGTAACCAGCGCTCGGTTTGAGCTTGCAGAGCGACGTCTTCGAGAAAGGTCTCGCGATCGGTCTCCGCGAGCCGGCGTAGCCGGCGGAGGAGCTCTTCCAGCTTCGCCATTCGGGCATCGAAGGTCTCACGGTCGACCAAAGGTTCCCTCTTGCAGTCGCTGCTGCCGAGCCCGGCGGAAAGCCTCTCGCCAGGGCTGCTGGTCGGCGTACATGGCGACCGTACGCACCGAGAAACGCACCAGCGCCACCTCGTCTCGCACCAGGAGCCGCTGTCCAGAAATCGCCCGATGGGCCAGGAGAGGGGGAGCGTCGTTCAGGATCACCAGGTCGAGGCGGCCGAGCTCTTCGAGATGGTGGGGATCGGCGTCGACCGGCTCAACGACTA
>CAZMEL010000534.1:0-2122 GCA_964565225.1 uncultured Thermoanaerobaculia bacterium
TTCTGGACCCTTGGAACCCGGAGAAAACGGGATGGCTCATGAATTATCCGGGCTAAATGGCTTCTGCAATAGACTTGTGCGCCAAGACCATCTGGAGGCGAGCTTCGAGGCGCCAGGCCAGGGCACCGCGCGCAGGACATCAGGATTTCCCTCTCCGGCAACTCGCACCTCTCAACCGCGTCGGATGAGAGGTCGAAACGCGAGGAATCGAAAGCAATCATGGCCCGGTTCGAGCAATATTGGAGCGTCTTCGTCGAAGGGTATCGGGGCTATGCCGCGTACCTCTGGAACGAGATCACCCACCCCCACCCCAAGAGCTACCTGGTGTGGCTCGTCGGCGTCTCCCTTTTCTTTTTCCTGCTCGAGCTCGCGCGCCCCTGGCGTCCCGATCAGCCGAAGCTGCGCAAGGACTTCTGGCTCGACGCCTTCTACATGTTCTTCAACTTCTTCCTGTTCTCGCTGGTCATCTACAACGCCGCTTCCGACGTGGCGGTTCATTTCTTCCGCGATCTGCTGGCGAGCGTCGGCGTCGAGAACCTGGTGGCGATCGAGGTCGGCTCGTGGCCGGTGTGGGCCCAGCTCCTGACCCTCTTCCTGGTCCGCGACTTCGTGCAGTGGAACGTACACCGGCTGCTGCACCGGGTGCCGTTTCTCTGGGGGTTCCACAAGGTCCACCACTCCGTGGAGCAGATGGGCTTCGCCGCCCATCTGCGCTACCACTGGATGGAGACCGTGGTCTACCGGACCCTCGAGTATCTACCCCTGGCCCTGATCGGTTTCGGGATCGACGACTTCTTCATCGTGCACATCTTCACCCTGGCGGTGGGGCACTTCAACCACTCCAACTTCCGCCTTCCCCTGGGGCCGCTGAAGTACATCTTCAACAACCCCCAGATGCACATCTGGCACCATGCCAAGAACCTGCCCGAGGGCCGGCCCCACGGCATGAACTACGGCCTGACCCTCAGCCTCTGGGACTACCTCTTCGGCACCGCCTGCATACCCGAGGACGGCCGCGACATCCCCCTCGGCTTTCCCGGCGACGATCACTTCCCCAAGGGTTTCCTCGGCCAGGTGACCTACGGCTTCAGCTCCGGAGAGCGCGAAAATCCGCCAGCAGGCGACGGGTGAGCTTTTCGAGAGAATCGATCTCGGCGTTCCAATCCCAGTCTTCCCGGGCGGGCCGATCGTCGAAGTCCTGGGGCCACGACCGTACGTTGGCCGCTCGGCTGTCGACCTCGTAGCGCACCTCGAAACCCGGCACCTCCGCCGCGATGCTGGCCGCGATCTCCGCTGCCGAAGGTGAGGAAAACGCCGCGATGTTGTAGGTGCGGCGGGTCAGGCGAGACTCGTCGGCCGAGGCTAGACGTAGCAGAGCCTCCACCGCGTCTCCCATGTACATGAAGGGAATCTTCGCCTCCGGCTCCACGAACGACACCGACTCCAGCTCTCCCGCCGCCGCCGCAAAATACATGGCATTGGCGTAGTCCGAAGAACCGCCTCCCGGCTCCGCCGTGTTCAGCAGCCCCGGAAACCGGACCGCACGAAAGTCCACACCTTTCTTCCGCGCATAGTAGGCGCCCAGCATCTCGCAGGCCACCTTCGTGACCCCGTAGAGCGTGCGCGGCAGCAGCGGCGACTCGTTCTCCGCCTCGTACGGCCCATCGCCGTCGTACGGAGGGCCAAACGCCGCAATCGAAGACGGCCAGATCAGCCTCGGCCGAAAATCACAATCCGCCGAGGTCTCCATCAAAGCATTCAACACGTTGCGAAAGCTCGACATGTTGACCCGCCAGCAGGCGTCCGGATCGTCCTCACAGCGGGCGCTGAGCAACGCCGCCAGGTGATACACCTCGTGCGGGCACACCTCGCGGATCAGAGCGCCCATCGCCTCCGCATTCGTCGCATCCAGCGTCCGCCAACGCTCGCGCCAATCCGGAATCTCGGCAAAACAAGCCGAAAACGTCTCCCACGCCCCCGTCGCCTCCGGCTCCGCCCGATCCACCATCACCAGCTCGTCGCC
Source organism: uncultured Thermoanaerobaculia bacterium (assembly GCA_964565225.1). Classification (GTDB taxonomy): domain Bacteria; phylum Acidobacteriota; class Thermoanaerobaculia; order Multivoradales; family J023; genus CAZMEL01. The sequence continues at coordinate 2,024 of CAZMEL010000534.1, forward strand.
CCGCGCCAGCAGCCGGGGGACCAGATCGTTTCCAAGCTGCCCACCGGCACCAACTACAATCACTCTTCTCATAGCCGCCGGATGCTACCCTAGATCCCC
>CAZMEL010000535.1:0-2110 GCA_964565225.1 uncultured Thermoanaerobaculia bacterium
CGATCCACCACAGCGCCCCGTGCAGGAGCACCAGGAAGGCGAGCAGGAGCCAGCCGGCCGTACCCTCGGGGCGAGCGGCCAGGAGCCGGCTCACCGCAAGCCGCCGGCGGCCTTTTCTTGTTTCACCAGGGGCTCGAATCGGCCTTTGTCGGTGGCCTTCATATAAGCCGCCTCGGCCGTCACCCGGCCCGACTCCACCGCCTCTTGCAGGGAGTCGTCCATCATGCACATGCCACGATTGCGATTGCCCTGGATGATGGACTGCAGCATCGGCGTGTTGCCTTCGCGAATGATGTTGGCCAGGCCGCTGGTGCGCAGCAGCACCTCGTGCACCGCGCAGCGCCCCTTCCCGTCGGCGGTGGGCAGCAGGAGCTGGGAAACGATGCCGGTGATCGACTCCGCAAGGGTCGTCCGCACCTGGGCCTGTTCCTCGGCGGGAAACGCATCGATCAGACGATCGATGGTCTTGGCCGCGCTGTTGGTGTGCAGGGTCCCGAACACCAGAGTGCCCATCTCCGCCGCGGTGATCGCCAGGGAGATCGTCTCCAGGTCGCGCATCTCACCCACCAGGACCACGTCCGCATCCTGGCGCACCGCAACTTTCAGCGCCGCGGCGAAGCTCTCGGTGTCGGCGCCGACCTCCCGCTGCGAGAACACACACTTGCGGTTGGGGTGCACGAACTCCACCGGGTCTTCGATGGTCACGATGTGTTTGACGAACTTGGAATTGATCAGGTCGATGATCGCCGCCATCGTGGTCGACTTGCCGGAGCCCGTGGGCCCGGTGACCAGCACTAGCCCCTGGTGCAGGTCGGCGAGCCCGCGGATCGCCTCGGGAACCCCCAGCTGGTCGGCGGTGAGGATCTTCTCCGGAATGATCCGAAACACGGCGGCGGCGCCGTTCTCCTGGCGCAAGAAATTGGCGCGGAAACGAGCGACGCCCTCGAGACCGTAGGCGAAGTCGAGATCGCCGCAGCTCTCGTATTCCTTCCACTGCTCGTCGCTGGCGATCTCCCGTAGCAGGGCCAGCAGGTCGTCGTCGGACAGGGGCTCCCAACCCTCCACGTCCTCGAGCTCACCACGGCGACGGATCCGCGGGTGTAGAGGAGCTGCCAGGTGGAGGTCGGAGCCTCCGGCGTCCTTCAGGTAACGGAACAGCTCGTGAATTCGCGCCAAGGGTCCTGCTCCTTATCGGAAGGCTTCCGGCTTTTCCGCCTGCTCCCGGGCCGCCTGCTTGGTGATCGTGCCGCTCTTGACCAGGGACGAGAGGGAGGAATCGAGGAGACACATGCCGTGGGTGCTTCCGGTCTGCATCACCGAGAAGATCTGGAACGTCTTGTTCTCGCGGATCAGGTTGCCCACCGCCTTGTTATTGATCAGGATCTCCAGGGCCGGCACCCGCCCCTGCCCGTCGGCACGCGCCAACAAGCGCTGAGAGACCACCGCCCGCAAAGACTCGGACACCATGGTGCGTATCTGGGCCTGCTGGTCGGGGGGAAACACCCCCAGGAGCCGGTTGATGGTGCGGATGGCGCTGCTGGTGTGCAGCGTTCCCAAGACGAGGTGCCCGGTCTCTGCCGCGGTGAGCGCCAGGGAAATGGTCTCGAGGTCGCGCAGCTCGCCGATCCCGATGATGTCGGGATCTTCTCGCAGGGCGCCACGAAGCGCCCGGGCGAAGGATTCCGTATGCGGCCCGACCTGGCGCTGATTGACGATGCATCGATCGGATTCGTGCACGTATTCGATCGGGTCTTCCACGGTGATGATGTGGTCGGGGCGCGACTCGTTGATCATGCGCACCATGGCTGCCATGGTCGACGATTTTCCGCAGCCCGCCGGACCGGTGAAGAGCACCATGCCCTGGTGATAGGACGAGAGCTTGGCCAAGGTCTCCGGCAGCCCGAGATCCTGCAGGCTCGGCGGGGTGGGAGGGATGGCCCGAAACACTCCGTCGAGCCCCCGCTGCTGGTAGTAGACGTTGGCTCGAAAGCGGCCGACCCCTTCGATCTCGTGCGCGAAGTCCAGCTGCTTGTGTGCCTCGAGCAGCTCCCGCTGCTCGGAGCTGAGCATTCCGAGGATCAGAGGCTCGGCGATCGGGCGATGGATAGCC
>CAZMEL010000536.1:0-2107 GCA_964565225.1 uncultured Thermoanaerobaculia bacterium
TGTCGGCTCCGAGCACCAGGCCGAGGATCGAGCGCTGCGATACCACCACCCCCTTGGGGGCTCCGGTCGATCCGGAGGTATTGATGATGTAGGCGGCCTGCTCCTGGGCCGCGGGGCTCCAGGGCTCCGCGCGGCCGGGGTGGGCGGGAGCTTCGCCGAGGAGGTCTTCGTCGAGGAGGTCTTCGCCGAGGAGGTCTCCACCGGCTGCCAGCTCGACCCGCACCCGGCCGGCGGAGGCGATTCCGGCCGGGGTCCGGGGCTCGCAGATCACGACTCCCAGGCCGGCGTCGGCGGCCAGGAAGGCGAGGCGCTCCGGTGGATACGAAGGGTCGAGGGGCACGTAGACACCGCCGGCCAGGGCGACCCCCACCATGCCCACCACCATCGCCGCCGAACGCTCCAGGGCCAGCCCGACCGGCACCTCGGGGCCGACCCCGAGAGCCCGCAGGCGCCGGGCCAGGGTCTCGCTCCGTTCCAGCAGCTGGCGGTAGGAGAGATCGCCGTCGGCGAAGCGCAGGGCCGGGGCCTCTCCCCGGCGATGGGCGACAGCCCGGAAGCGCTCCGCGAGGTCGAGGCTCGGAGCCTGGTCACAGGGCGGGTTCCAGGCTTCGAGCAGCTGCCGCCGCGCGGCCGGCGGGAACAGGGGGAGGTGGTCGACGGCGGTGGCCGGGTCGGCCGCCGCCCCGTGCAGCAGGGGCTCCAGCTGCTCGCCGAGGCGCGCCACGGTGGCGGCGTCGAAGAGGTCGACGTTGTACTCGAAGAGGCCGCTCAGCTCCCCGTCGACCTGCCAGAGGTAGAGAGTGAGATCGAACTTCGAGGTGCCGGTGTCGAGGGCGGTCTCGGCCAGGGGCTCGAGCTCCAGCTCGCCCAGGGCGAGGGGCTCGGCGGGATAGTTCTGCAGGGCGAAGAGCACCTGGCACAGCGGGTTGTGGCTCAGGCTGCGCTCCGGTCGCAGGGTTTCGATCAGGCGCTCGAAGGGCAGATCCTGGTGGGCGTAGGCGCCGAGAGCCACCTGTTCGGCCTGGCGCAGCAGGCCGTGGAACGGTGCGGCTCCGTGCGGCCGCAGGCGCAGGGCGAGGGTGTTGACGAAGAGGCCGATCAAGGGCTCGACCTCCTGCCGGTGGCGGTTGGCGATCGGTGTGCCGAGCACCAGGTCGTCCTCGCCGCTGATGCGCCGCAGCAGGGCGGCGAAACCCGCCAGCAGGGTCATGAAGAGGGTGAGACCGTACCGCCGCGACAGGGCTTCGAGGCTCGCCGTGAGCTCGCGGCCGAAGGTAAAGGTGTGCTGGGCGCCGCGAAACCGCTCCCGGGAGGGGCGCCTGCGGTCGCTGGGCAGGGGCAGCCGTGCGGGCGCTCCGGCCAGGTGCTCACACCAGTAGGCCAGCTGCCGCCGCTGCTCTTCGCTCGCCAGCCATTCGCGCTGCCACAGGGCGTAGTCGGCGTATTGGATCGGCAGCTCCGGCAGGGCCCGGGGGAGTGGACGGCCCGCGGTGGCCGCGCGGTAGAGCTCCGCCAGATCGCGGTAGAGAACACCCATCGACCAGCCGTCGGCCAGGATGTGGTGCAGGGTGAGCACGAGCTGGTGGTATTCCGGGCCGAGGCACAGGAGCCGCGCACGCACCAGAGGGCAACGGTCGAGGTGGAAGGGGCGGCGGGCGGCAGCGCGGGTGAGGCGCCGGGTCTCGGCCTTCCGCGCCGCCGCCGGCAGGGCGGCCAGATCCACCAGCGGCAGGGGTAGGGAAACCCGCTCGGCCACTACCTGCTGCGGCCTGCCGCCGACGCTCTCGAAGGCGGTGCGCAAGATCTCGTGGCGATCGGTCACCGCGTGCAGGCTGCGTTCGAGGGCGCCGCGGTCGAGGGGGCCGCGGATCTCGAACGCCAGCGTGACGTTGTAGAGAGGGCTCAGGGGCACCAGCTGGTCGAGGAACCACAGGCGGGCCTGGGCCGAGGAGAGAGGGGCCACGTCGGGCTCGCTCTGCTCTTCCTCGAGCAGGCGGAGCAGGAGCTCGCGACGCTCTTCGTGAGACAGCTCGTCCAGGGATTCGGCAGGTCGGCTCATGGTTTGGTCTCCCGGCGGGCCATGAGCTGCCGCAACACACCCGCCACC
>CAZMEL010000537.1:0-2076 GCA_964565225.1 uncultured Thermoanaerobaculia bacterium
CCATCCGCAAGACCAAACGCCAGAAGCACCAGGGGGACGTCGACCAGGTCACCGACGGCGCCGACATCCGGCCGGTTCGGGGCAAGGGCCCCCGCAAGATCGACGGCATCATGGCCCTGGTGCTGGCTCTGGCCCGGGTGATCCGGGTCGAAAAACCGAAGAGGAGTGTCTATGAAGATCGGGGATTTCTCCGGGTTCGTGTCTGATCTGCAGCGGGCTGCCGGCGCCCTCCTGATGACCCTCGGCGCCGGGTTCGGGGTCGCGGAGCTCGCGGGGTCGGTGTACGGAGTCTCGGCGGCCGCCGTGGTCCTCGGTGCGGTGCTCCTCGCCGAGCGGAGGGGGGCGAAGTGATCTTCCAGGCGATTGCCCAGCTCGGCGCGATGGCGTTGCGCACCCGGACGGACCTCTACAAGCTCTCGGACCGGGAGCCGCCCTCCTGGGCCGCCTCCGAGGCGCCGATGAGGAACCGCTCGGGGGTGCCCGTCGACGAGAACGTGGCGATGGCACTATCGGCGGTTTTCTGCGCCGTGGAGGTGCTGTCGAAGGGGATCGCGACGAGGGATCTCCAGCTCTTCGAGCGGTTCCCGGGCGGCCGCAGAGAAGCGGCTCGGGGGCGACATCTGAGCCGGGTTCTCCTCGAATCGGCGAACGAAGAGATGTCGTCCTTCGACTTCCTCGAAGCCTTGATGGTCGGTGTTCTGACGTCGAAGAACGGCGGGTTCGCGGAGATCGAGTTCCGGCGCAACGGCGACGTCGAAGCGTTCCACCTCCTGAACCCCTACCAGGTCCACCCGGATCGGCTGCCGGACGGGCGTCTCGTCTACTGGTACCCGATGTGGGATCCCGCGGCGCCGGCTCGCGCGAAGCGGCTCGGCGGCCGGCAGTTCTTCTGGCCGCACGAGGTGTTGCACATCCGGGGTCTCACCCACGACGGCGTGGCCGGGCTCTCGCGGATCCATCATGCGGCGCAGTCGATCGGCCTGGCGCTCGCGCTCGAGACCTTCGGCGCCGCCTACTTCGGCAACGGTGCGGCGTTCAAGGGCTACTTCACCCACCCCTCCACCCTCTCGGATCCGGCGAAGGAGCGGCTCCAGGAAGAGCACGAGGCGCACCACGGGCCCGACGCGGCGTTCCGCGAGATTCCCGTGCTCGAGGAGGGCCTGCGGTTCGTACGCACCGCCGACGATCCGGAGAAGGCCCAGGCGAACCCCAGCCGGATGTTCCAGATCCAGGAGATCGCCCGCTGGTTCAACGTCCCGCCCCACAAGCTGAAGCAGCTGGTGGACTACAAGTACAACTCGGTCGAAGGGGAGCAGCGCCACTGGGTCGACGACTCCCTGATGCCATGGGCGGTCCGGATCGAGAAGGAAATCAACATGAAGTGCATGCCTCCCGGCCAGCCCGGGCGGTACTTCGTGAAGTTCGATTTCGATTCCCTTCTCCGGGCCTCGCTGCCCGACCGGATGGAAGCCTACGGCAAGGCGATCGAGCACAGCGTCATGAGCCCCGACGAGTGCCGGGCCCGAGAGAACCTTCCGCCGTGGCCCGGAGGGCTCGGCAGCCGCTTCCGGGCGCCGGGAAATTTCCTCCTGATCGGGCCGGATGGAAAGGTGATCACCCAGGGAGCGGCGGCCGCCGCGCACGGGGGGTCCGCGCCGCTCAAGGGCCTCGAAAACCTTCTCGAGGCCTGCTTCGCCAAGGCGAAGCGCCGCGGCGCGCACCGCTTGAGGCGCCGGCAGCTCGACGGCTTCGCCGAAGATCTCTCGCGATTCCTGGCCGACGAGATCACCCCAGTGATCGAGGGATACACCTGGGTGTTCGCCGGCTCCCTCGCCGAGCAGGATGCCCCGGGCGCGGAGAAGCTCGCCCGGGTTCTGGCCGCCGGGATCGCGCATGACTTCGTCCGCGCCACGGCCCAGGCCGCCGGCAGCGCTGAGGCGTTTCGAGATCTCGACTGTTCCGAGGTCTCACGCTCCGCGGCCCTGCGAGTCCGGGAGGCGTCTCGCCTGGCGGCGGCGAAGCAAGAGGGCAAGCGGCACAAGGCCCTCGTGCCCTGCGCCGAGCACGACCACGAAA
>CAZMEL010000538.1:0-2061 GCA_964565225.1 uncultured Thermoanaerobaculia bacterium
GACTGCGAGATCTGCAGTGCCCGGCTGCGACCCGAAGGCACCGGCGGAGCCGACACCTGCCCACCGCCGAGCGCCACTCTCGATCCCCTGCTGCGGGCCCTCCGGCGCCGGCTCCCGGGGCCGCACCGGGTGCCCGGGGCCGATCGGCTCTGGCCCCGGCATCTCTACCTCGCCCAGCACGGCGAGGCACCGCTCGCCTTTCTCCACTTGTTGATCGAGGAAGCGGCCGACCTGGAGACGCCGAATTTCCACCTAGACCTCGCCGCCATGCTCGAACGAGCCCGCCGAGACCTGACGCTCTTTGCCGAGGTGGTCGCCACCGAGCCGGAGCTCCCGCTTTCTCACCACGTTGCCCAGACCCGATTCCGGTGCCGGCACCTGGCCGATCTCGAAGGGCTCGTTGCCACCTACCTCGCCCGCGAGCGGCGGTACCATGGCGGTGCCGACGAAGGGGTGGAGGAGTACCACCAGGCCTGGCAGACCCTCGCGCGCGGCACCGCCGCGGCTCTCGTCGAGAAGATTCGAGATCCAGACAGCTCGCTGAACGAGCTCGCCTTCGACTGGACCGGCCCGGCGGCGGTGGGGGCCGAGAGCCTGATGAGCCTGGTGGAGCTGGAGGGTCGCTGGGCCCTCGAAGCCGGGAACCTGGAGCAGGCCCAGGCACTTTTTCTACTCCAGATCACAGCGCTCACCTCGAGCCAGATTCCGGGTCGTTCTTACGAGGGACGGCTCGGCCTGGTCCGCACCCTGCTCCTGCAGGGGATCGCCCCTATGGCCGAACATCTCTTGAAAGGCCTCGGATCTCGCCCCGACACCGCTTCCAACCCTCGCCTCCGGCTGGAAATCGACCATCTCGAAGCGATCGCCAAGATCGCGACGGGAAGGTACCGAGAAGCGATCGCCCAGCTCGGAGAGCAAGAGGCGCTCTGCGAGCGCATGGGGACTCCGGCGATTCGGCTCCGCAACACCTGCACCCAGGGTTGGGCCGAGCTGCAGCTCCGGCATCCCATGCCCGAAGAGTTTCCTAGATTCTTGTTCGCTCTGCTCACCGACTGGAGGTCGAGGGATACGGCGAAGGTTGCAAGAAGGGCGTTGGCAACCGTTTCCGAAGACACCGCCGATGCCGAGACCAAGCCACGACTCACCCTGGTGAACTGAGGGCCATCGTGCAGGCTCAACCGGCCAGGGCTCGGCGCAGGGCGCGCCAGGCGCGGCCGCGGTGGCCGTGCTCGTCTTTTTGTGCTGCCGAGAGCTCGGCGTAGGAGACGTCGAAACCCTCGGGGACGAAGACGGGATCCCAGCCGAAGCCTTCGTGGCCCCGAGGCTCGACGACCAGCCGCCCGGAGGTGGCGCCGCTGGCGACCACGGTGCGTTCGGCGCTGCGGAAGAGCAGGGCGCAGCGAGCGGTGGCTCTCGGGTCGCCCAGGGCGTTGGCGGTACGCGCGATTCCTTCGGGACCTATGGCCTTCAGCATCCATTTGACCAGGGGACCGGGAAAGCCACCGAGCGCCGGCAGCTCCAGGCCGGTCTCCTCGACCACCAGGGGCTCGCCGACCCGGGCCCAGGCTTCCTCTCCCTTGGCGCGCAGAACCTCTTCCAGATCGAGCGCCTGGATCTCGGGCAGGTCGATGTCGAGGGCTTCGGGCCGGAAGCCGAGGATGCGTTCGGCCTCCCGCAGCTTGTTGGCGTTGCCCGTGACGAGAACGAAGGCGGGCAGATCGTTCACTGGCGTTCGACCCGATAGACGGCGGTCCGCTGGCTGAGCCCCTTGAGCTGCAGATCCCCCATGGTCACGGCGGGGATACGCCCGGCCAGCTGGCGGTAGGTCTCCTCGCCGATGACGATCTCGCCGGGGCCGGCGGCCGCCTCTTCCAGTCGTGCCGCCACATTGACCGTATTGCCGAGCACGGTGTAGTCGACCCGGCGATTGCTGCCGATGTCTCCCACCACCACCGGGCCGGTGTTGATACCGATCCGAATCCGGACCTGGGGCAGATCCTCACGCCGCCGCTCGTCGTTCCAGTCGTCGAGCGCTTCGCGAATGCGGACGGCGGCCAGCAC
>CAZMEL010000539.1:0-2046 GCA_964565225.1 uncultured Thermoanaerobaculia bacterium
GCCGAAGCTCCAGCTCCAGGTATCGGGAGCGCCGGTCGAGGTATCGATGAACTGTACGGGCAGGCCGACCCGGGGGGAGCCGGGGCTCACCTCGAAGCTGGAGACCACGTCTTCGACCACGAGATCCCGGCTCACGGTGTCGCTCTGGCCGCCGCGACGGGCGGTCAATCGCACCGTGTAGGTACCGGCCTCGGCGTAGGAGTGGGTCGGATTGCGACGATTCGAGGAGCTGCCGTCGCCGAAGCTCCAGCTCCAGGTATCGGGCGAGCCGGTGGACCGGTCGGAGAAGGTCACGGTCTCGCCGGGCAGGGGAAGCTCGGGCGAGTGGACGAAGGCGGCGTCGAGGCCGTTCTGCGAGGCCCGGAAGGTGGCGGCGATCGGCGCCGTGACGGCGAGCACGCGGCGATTGTCTCTCTGGTCGGGGATGCCGATCGGAAGGCCCTGGTAGTGGATGCCGGGATGGGAGAAGTTGGGTATCAACGGGCAGTGGAAGCCGGAGCACTGGCTCGAATACGACATCACGGTGCGGAACCGCTGGTCGACGTAGTGGCCGTAGGCCCAGGGGAACGCCGGCTCGGATCCGGCGTTCTCGGGGTTGTGGTGCAGGCCGAGGTTGTGGCCGATCTCGTGGGCGACGACCTGGATCGGACAGGTTACATCGGTGTAGGAGTAGGCGAAGGGGGCGAATCCGGGGCTGAGGTTGGTCATCAGGAAGCCGCGACCACAGCCGTTGACCTGGTGGGGATAGGCGGCCACGAGGTCGGCACCCACCTGGTTGCGCAGGGCCCCGACCGCCGAGTGATTGCGGAGCACGCTGAGAGTCTCCCAGGTGCTCTTGGGAAGCGAGAAGATCTCGGCATGACGGAGCCTGACGCGAGCGCCGACGCCGGTGTTGGCGAACGAGGTGTTCGTATAGTCGATCGAATGCCGGATGAAGGCCAACATCTGGCTCGGGCCGCCAAGAAAATTCCGCGACTCGGGGCTGTAGATCGCCAGGACGTCGAGAATGGGGTTCTTGTCGGGAGTGCCGGTGGCGCCGGAGGGCGGCTCGGAAGCATCGGACGTCTGCGCCAGCTCGTCCGGGACCGGGGCGCCGGCACAGGTTTCGTGCTCCGAGGAGCCGATCTTGGCGAGGACGTGGGAGCGGTCGGGCCGGGGACGGAGCTCGTAGAGGGCCTCGGGTGTCGAGAAGGTGCCGAGCACCAGATCCTCGTGTTGGGTGAGGGTCACGGCTGCGGGAAGGTCGAGACCGCGCCAGGGAATGTGTCCGCGCCAGGTCACGCCATCGTCCCGCTGCTCGAAGCCGGTACGGGTGACTACGTGCCGATCACCGTCCGGCAGGGTGAGCACGATCTCCTGCGAGCCCTCGCGGAGCACCGAGAGATCGACTGTGACCTCGTCCTCGAGCACGGCGGTCGGCGAGGAGGGTGCGTCCTTGGCCTGCTGCCGCAGGAAGAGCTCCCGAGCCGAGGTGGGGGCTGTGGTAATGGCGAAGAAGAGGGCGGGGAGAAGGAGTCGAAGAAGGGCTCTGTGCACGGTTTACCTCCACGAAGACAGATGATTCTGCACGACGGGACCCGCCGTACGGAATTTCGGAAGAGTCGATGTATACATTTATTCCTCTACCGTCCCCTCGGATACGCATGATCAGGCGGTTTTCTTCGGACCTCGAACGGCGAGATCCACACGGCCCGGAACATCATCCCGGTCTCGGTGTGCGGGGGCGTAGGCTCTTCGAGCTCGAGTCGGGCTCTTTCGATGGCTGTCGAGCCATCCGTTCGGCTCGGACCGGCGAAACAACGTTCGACAGCCGGTGCACGAGACCGGCGAGATTCGAAACCCCCACACTGGCTCTCCTCCCCGCGGGGCGAAAGCCAGCCCAGCTCTGGAAAGGCGATGTTCCTCCGTAAACTTGTACTGATCGTTCACGACCACTCGAAGCTCCTCGAAGAAATCGGCGGAATTCTCTCCGAAGCGGGCCTGCAGGTCGAGACCGCCAAGGACGACGAAGAGACCGTCGAGCGTCTCGGCAGATTCTTCGTGCCG
>CAZMEL010000540.1:0-2026 GCA_964565225.1 uncultured Thermoanaerobaculia bacterium
GGGGTGGCTCAGTTTCCGATCGTTGGGGTGGCTCAGTTTTCGATTGTTGCGAACATCCGTCTTGATCCGCTGGCCAGGCTTGACCGGGATCAGAGACGGCGCCACGATCTCGGTCGGGATCTCCTCGCTGAGCAACTGCCGTTGCAGGACATATCCGCACGGCCCTGCCTCGTAGACGCAGAGCGCTTCGCCGGGAGCTTCGCGCCGCACGCGCCTGGCGAAGCGCCGAATGGCCCTTGGTTCGTTGCGAAGTTTCCACTCCACCGGTGAAGTTTCTCCCGGGAGAAGCATGGCGACAACGATGTCTTTCTTGTGCACGTCAAGTCCAACGTAGGTGGTAGCATCCATGGTGACCGGCTCCTCTAGAAAATGCGGCTCTGGCACCGCCCGCTGGCGGGGCTAACCCGCGAGAACATGGCGGTTACGCCGTCGAGGTTGTGTTACCCCTCGATAGTACGATCGAGGGGCCGGTCGTTCCATATGGTCTAGATCAGCACTTTCCGAAAGTCTTGGTGAAGATGACCGAGCCGTTGAACGAGACGGTGAGCTTCACGCCGGTAGGGAAACCCCAGGTCGTGCAGATATCGAGACAGGCCTTCACTTCTGCGCCATCGGGAATCCAGCGCGGGACAGGTAGGCAATACTTGCCAAAGCCCAGTGGCAGCTCGATGCAGACCTTTCCATCTTTGACGGTAACCGAAATGCAGCCCGCGGTGATCGAGAATTCGCCGCCGGAATGAACGTCCATTCCCGCGTGGACTTTCGACAGACCCACCATTTCATTGTGTCGCCGTGCGGTCTCGAGGGCGGCATCGATCTTTTCTTGGTCGAATCTTGCGTAATTGGCCATCTTACTCCTCCATAAGGTTGTGAATGTGCCGGCGCCTCGGCGGTTGAGCCGTCGGGCGTCTCGACTGCATTACAACGCGGGGACGAAGTCCGAGATGGACCACCGGATTGAAACCTGGCGGGAATTCTTGGTTGGCTATTGTCGAGTTTTCCCGATCTCAGTCGTAGATCCCGTCGACGAACCAGTCGCCGGTGGCGCGCTGGCGGAAGATGCGGTAGAGGCCGCCCTGGGCGAGCTCTACGTCCCAGTAGTCGCGTTCGCGGCGTTTTCCCCACCATTCTTCTTCCATCGCCCAGGGGCCCGAGGCGACACGGATCCGGCCGTCGATCTGCAGGCGTTTGGCTTCCTCTTCCCGGGCGAGGGATTTGAGCGCGCGCGGGCGGGGATGGCTCGGCGGATGGGCCTGCTCGGTGAGGGGGCCTTCGGACGTGTTGGATGTTTCGGCGGTGGATGGCTCGGTGGCGGCGCCGGCCTCGGTCAGAACCTCGATCTCGAGCGGAGGCCGCAGGACACGTACCGCGAGGAATCCGCCGCGGGCCCGGCCCTTGGTGCGCACCCGGGGTGGGGGCGGCGGAGCGTAGGGCACGAGCTGGAAGCCTTCGGGGCGGTGGCTGTCGGCGGGGCGGGGCGAGCCTACCCGGTCGTCGCCGAGGAGGGCGAAGAGCCGGGCCACGGTGGTGGCCAGCTTGTCGGGGGAGAGGGCCTCGGGACCGAAGAGGGAGAGCTGGGCCCGGCGCGGTCGGTCGGGGTGGGCGACGATCTGGAAGGCGGCGATGGGGGCGCCCGGCGGCTGGCGCTCGAGGTCGAGCCGCAGCAGGGTGAGCAGGGTCTTGACGTCGCGGGTGGGCGCCGGCAGATCGAGGGAGCGTTCGTGGTGCCCATCGGGCTCGAGGGCGAGGGAGAGCTCCAGGCGTTGGCAGGCGAGGGCCTGCCCCTGCAGGCGGTGGGCGAGGCGTTCGAGGGCGGCACGGGCGGTGAAGAGGAAGGGCTCGAGATTCACCAGGGGCCACTCCAGCTCCATACCCTCCTGGAAGGTCGGCGGCGGATTGCGGGGCACGAGCGGGCAGGGATCTTCCCCCAGGGCGACGGTGTGCAGCTCCTGGCCTGCGCTGCCGAGACGGCTGATCACCTCGGCTCGGGGCAGCCGGGCGAGGTCTCCCAGGGAAGGGATGCCCC
>CAZMEL010000541.1:0-2015 GCA_964565225.1 uncultured Thermoanaerobaculia bacterium
ATCTGGAAGATCCGGAGCGCATCGACGAAGGCGCGGATCGCCGCCAGGTCGGTGGTGGCGAGCTCGAAGCTCAGCAGGCCGCTGGTGCCGCGCATCTGCCGCCGGATCAGGGAGCGCTGAGGATGGCTGTCGAGCCCGGGATAACGAGCTTTGCGAACCGCCTCGTGGCCTTCAAGGTAACGGGCGACGGCCAGGGCGTTCGCCTGGTGCCGGGCCATGCGCATGGGCAACGTCCGCAGGCTGCGGGTGAGCAACCAGGCTTCCCAGGGAGCCATCTTGGCGCCCAGGAGCTCGAGCTCTCGCACCGTCAATCGTTCGATCGCCTCCGCCGAGCCGATCACGGCTCCGGCCACCAGGTCGCTATGGCCGCCGAGATACTTGGAGCACGAGTGGACCTCGAGATCGATCCCGAGCTCCAGGGGGCGCTGGAAGATCGGGGTGGCCCAGGTGTTGTCGATCAGGGTGCGGATTCCCCGTTCCCGGGCGAGGCTCGAGATCGGGAGGATACGCGAATCCCAGGCCGAGATAAGCCGCGGACGCGATCAGTGCCGAGGGCACGGTGGTCACCGTCATCGAGCGGATGTGATCGAAGAGATCCACCTCGGCAGCGAGAGCGGCGAGGTTGGTGGTGTCGGAGAGGGGCGACATCTTGTCGCCGAAAAAGGCCCCGCCGATGATCGCCCCGGCGGTGATACCCGGGTGCCCGCCCAGGGCCTGGGAGATCCCCAGGATCACGATGCCCACCGCCCCTACCGAGCCCCAGGAAGTGCCGGTGAGGAGAGAGAAGATCACCGGAACCACGAAGGAGAAGAAATACAGTAGCGCCGGGTCGACCAGCTGCAGCCCGTAATACACCAACATGGGGATGGTGCCGCAGACCATCCAGCTGCCGATGACCAGGCCGATCGCCAGCAGGATGAAGAAGGCGGGTAGAGCCTTGGTGAGCTTGTGGACGATAGCTCCCTGGATCTGTGCCCAGGGGAACCCCAGGAGGCGAAGCTCGGTGATCGCAATCGCGGCCGCCAGCAGGAAGACCACCTCCAGTGGGAAGGGAGGCAGTTCCCAGACCTGGGGCCGGAGGATCAGGCCGTAGACCACCAGCGCCGCGAGGCAGACGATCGGCAGTGCCGCATGGTGGAAACGGATCTCCGGGGCTGGATCCCGTCGCATGGAGCTCCTTTCGATGGATGGCTCGCCGACTCTACACCCTCTCCCTCTGGCTCCGGGAGACGAAAAACCGGCAGAATGGCGGCCATGGAACGAGCGGTGGTCATCGGATGCGGCATCATCGGCCTGGCCACGGCGGTCCGGCTCCGGGAAGAAGGCTGGGCGGTGAAGATCCTGGCGAAGGATCTGCCTCCCGAAACCACCTCCGACCGGGCGGCGGCGATCTGGGAGCCCTTCGAGATCGAGCCCCGCGACCGCGCCGGCCGCTGGGCGGCCACCAGCTACCGGCGCTACCGGCGAGAAGCCGACGACCCGGCCACCGGCGTGCAGATGGTGGAGCTGGTGCAGATCCATCGCGGCACCCACCTCGAGTCTCCGTTCTGGTTGCGCCCGGAGTACCCTCACCGATCGGTGGAAATCCACGAGCTTCCGGCCGGGTACCGTTCAGGGTTGGCGGTCCGGGTTCCCTTCGTGCCTTCGAGCCGCTATCTGCAATTCTTGCTGCGGTGTTTCCGCGAGGGGGGAGGGCAGGTCGAGCAGCGACGCCTGAGATCTCTCGACGAAGCCCTCGGCGAGGAACCCGGTGCCGATCTGCTGGTGAATTGCTCGGGGCTCGGTGCCCGCGAGCTGGCGGAAGATCCCGAGGTTCGGCCCATCCGTGGGCAGCTGGCGGTGGTGTCGCTGGAAGCGCCGGTGCGCTACCTGATCGACGACACCTCCCATGCCGAGCCCCTCTACATGGTCCCTCGGGGCCGGGAGGTCTTCCTCGGTGGCACCACCGAGTGGGACCGGGAAGAGCTCGGGGAAGACGCCGAGACCCGGCACCGGATCCTGGAGCGCTGCCGGGC
>CAZMEL010000542.1:0-2001 GCA_964565225.1 uncultured Thermoanaerobaculia bacterium
AGTATGGCAAAAGAAAGATTTATGGAGGGGATACCGCGGAGCGGTTTTGTTCAACCTCTTCATATTCGACGCCAACCCGCGGCACCCGATCGCGAAGGCGATACGGGCCCTGCAGCCCCCAGTCAAGGGAGGCGCATTCACACTGCGGTCTGACACCATGCCTCCCCAGACGGCTGTCGGATAAGGTCTGATGCCGGGCGAAAGACCCTCCTGGGTTCTTAGCCGGCGGGGATGTCGGATAAGGCGCTAATGGTCTTGATCGAGACGACAGCATACTCCCTCCGTTGAAACGAGTTCCAGGCTACACCAGGAAATCTGCAGGAGTCAATCGCGACGTCAGCGTGTCGTATATTGGGGAGAGATGGCCGAGGGCTTGAATGTCTTCTTATAGGACACAGAACTTCCGACTCGAAATGCGGCAAGCAAGAGGCTTACTTCCCGAGTCCGCTTCTCTTGATGCCGTCTAATCTGCCGCGTTCTGTTGAGTCCGGTCATACCCGACACGAAGACTTCGTACTTCGGCTCGCTCCCATCGATCCCCGCCGTCTCCAAGCCACTCACTTGCAGGCATTTCGCCCTACGAACGCCCCTTTGGAGCGAGGCTCTTATCCGACTCATGGTGTCGCATTCCGTCGGATTCTTATTCGACAGGCGTGAGATGGCAGGCGACTCTTCTGGCAACTCTTGACCTGATGTTTCTTGCTGCTCATGCGCTCGAAAAATGATAGAATACGAGACGCTAATTAAACCTTTTCATAACTGGAACGAGAAGGAGAGAGGGAAATGTACCAGCCTGCACTACGACCGGAGCAAGTCAAGGCTCTCTACTACCTCAAGGTCCGCCTGAAGCGGCCAATGACCTCGATCCTCCGAGAAGCGGTCAACGAGTACCTTGCACTTCATGGCGGGTTCGAAGAAATCGTTCCTGAAGAAGAGCGAGCTCGACGGCAGGTTACGCAGGATACACACGATTCATAGAGAATCCAGCGGGCTTCGCACTCCTTGGCCGCCACGATTCAGGACGTGGGTATAGATCATGGTGGTCTTCACATTCTTGTGGCCGAGAAGCTCCTGTACGGTCCGGATGTCGTAACCGCTCTGCAAAACATGAGTTGCGAAGCTGTGGCGCAGGGTATGGCATGAGGCTTTCTTGGGAATACCGGACCGACGAAGGGCGTTCTTGAAGGCCCGTTGCATGGTTCTCTCGTGCACGTAGTGGCGGCCGATTCGGCCGGAGCGTGGATCGGTGGAGAGGGACGCCGATGGGAAGGCATACTGCCAGCACCATTCTCTGGGCGCGTTGGGGTACTTCTTGGCCAGGGCGTACGGCAGATGGACCCGCCCGTGGCCGGCAGCCAGATCTTTCTGGTGGAGAGCACGAGCTCGCTGGAGCTGGTCTCGAAGGTCGGGAACGATGGCTTCGGGCAACATGGTGATGCGGTCTTTGAACCCCTTCCCGTCACGAACCACGATCTGTTGGTAGGCAAAGTCGATGTCTTTGACTCGCAACCTCAGACCTTCGAGCAATCGCATACCGGTTCCATAGAGGAGTCGGAAGAACAGCAGATGCTCTTCCGGGATATGGCGGAAGAGGAGCTGGATCTCCTTCCGAGACAGCACGACCGGGAGCTTGCGTTTGGCCTTGGCTCGGATCAATCCCTCCAGCTCTCCGATGGGCTGATCGAGCACCTTCTTGTAGAGAAAGATCAGAGCACAGAGGGCCTGCGTTTGGGTCGAGCGGCTGACTCGGCGCTCGTTGGCAAGGTGCGTCAAGGAGGCCGTCGAGCAGGAGGTCGACATCCAGCCACGAGAGCTCGCGGTGCTCTCGCTCGCCACCCACAGCTGGCGCGGGCCCCAGAAGGGTAGGCAGTGGCACCGACTGGTGGCCTGGAACACGAGCCAGCTGCAACTTCGGCATCTTCCGCCTGGGCAAGGGCGACCGCGTTCGCATCGTCGGTCGGCCCATCAGCTTCAAGACGCAGGATGGGAGGAGGATCGATC
>CAZMEL010000543.1:0-1992 GCA_964565225.1 uncultured Thermoanaerobaculia bacterium
GGGCTACATGATGTGCCTCGTTGATCACCACGGCCCGAGAGTCCCGGGCGGCCCGCACCACGACCTCTACCGCGTCTTCGGCTCGGAGGTCGGTCAGGTCCGGAGGGTCTTGCTCGTCCGCCTCCGGGGTCGGGGCCTCTTCGAGTCGGTCATGGGTTTCGAGGGCGGCTCGATGGTTGCCGAGGAACGACTCCGTGGTGGCGGCCACCTGGGCGAACATCGTCTCCACCATCCCGCCGGTCCCTTCGCGCTCCGCCACCAGCTCCCGCAGCTGAATCATCTCGCCGAGCAGGTTGCCCGCCTCTCGATACGGCCCGACCAGCTCCCGCATCCGCTGCGATGCTTTCTGCGCCTCGGCGAACATCGCCTGGAGCTCTTCTTCCTCCGTGGCTGGCCGAGGCTCGGGCTCCGGTGCCGAGGCACAGGCCGTGATCGACCCACCTGCCAGCAGGACGAGGAGGGCGAGGGTGGAGCCCGGGTGGGCCAGCGAGGACACGCGACATGAGGCTTTCATCGTTCGGATCCAGCTCCTTTCCCCTGTTGTGCGGATCGGGGCCCGTCCGGGTTGCAGAGCTCCGGCCACCAGGCCACGACGTCGATCCTGCGCGCGAAATGAAGGAGCTCGGGAGCGCCTTGCAGATCGAGACCGTGGGCCTCGGCGACGGTGTTGATCTCGATCTCGGCTTCGGCGGGTTGCAGGGGCCAGGGAGAGTGGTGGACCTCGCCGCGGTGGGCCCGGCCCCGGGGATCGACGGCATAGAGGCAGTAGCGCTCGGTCAGCCAGTGCTCGAGGGTGCCGGGCTCGGCGTGGTAGACCTCGCCGGTGGGGCGGTAGCGGCCGCGCCAATCGCCGGGGCCGGTGCGCGAATCGTTCCGCCGGCTCTCGTAGCGGACCGTGTCGCCTTCGTTGTGGCAGGTAATGGCGGCGCGGAAGTAGGGGAGGTGGAAGAAGCGGCGGGCGCCCCAGACGGCGAGGGCGGAGGTGGCGTCGAGGCTGAAGAACACGACCCCCGGGCGGTCGCCGACCCGCACGTAGGTGCGGACGTTGAGCTCCGGAAAGGCTCGCGGCGACGGCAGGTGCCCGGGGAGCCAGCCCAGTCCTCGCGGCCCGACGGCTTCCATGCGAAAGGGAACCACGCCGAGGTAGGCCCTGCCTTCGTAGGTGTCGATCTCGAGGCAGCCCGGGAGCAGCTCTCGCAGGGTTCCTACCGGTACCTGCCAGTGGGCAAAGAGCAGATCACACCACGACATGGTCATGGCCCAGGATCTCTCGGGCAGACGCCAGGGGCGATGTTCCGCGGATTCGAGGAGCCGGCTCCAGGCGACCATCTCTCGCCCTCTCAGACCGGGAGCATGGCCAGCTCTCTCGGCGTCACCACGGGTGGGTGATCGGGGCCCTGGTCGGTGCAGGTGCCGGGAGAGAGGGCGTGGCGGGCGAGGAGCTCGCGGGTGGTTTCGAGGTCGAGATCGGGATGCAACTCCCGGAAGAGGGCGACGATGCCGGTGACGTGGGGAGCGGCGAAGCTGGAGCCGTAGATCCGGCGGCGCTGGCCGTCGAGCCAGCGGACCTCGCGGTCGCCGTGGGCGATGATCTCGGCCGCCCGCCCCGGACGCAGCTCGAAGTCGAAGATGTTGGCGAACCGCCCGGCCTGCACACCGAGCACGTTGTCGAAGGCGGCGGGAAAGCTCGTGCCGCGGCCGAACTGCACGGCGGCGACCACCAGGATGCCCTGCTCCCGGGCGTCCTCGCAGATCGCATAGAGTGGCATCGCGACGTCTTCGCGCAGGGTGCCGAGGCTGAGGTTGATCAGGTGGCACCCGCGCTCGGCGGCGAGCTTGATGGCGACGCCGAGGCTTTCCGGGGAGGTCTCGAAGGCGGAGCCGAAGACCCGCAGGGGCAAGATCTCGACTGCGGGGGCGACGCTGAGGAGAATGTCGCAGCAGGCGGTGCCGTGGCCCAGGCGATCACGGTCGTCCTCGGAGACACAATGC
>CAZMEL010000544.1:0-1988 GCA_964565225.1 uncultured Thermoanaerobaculia bacterium
ACCCCCGAAGGAGCGCGGGACTACCTGGTGCCGAGCCGGGTGCATTTCGGGCGTTTCTACGCCCTCCCGCAGTCGCCCCAGATCTTCAAACAGCTGCTGATGGTCAGCGGTTTCGAGCGCTATTTCCAGGTTTCCCGCTGCTTCCGGGACGAAGACCTCCGGGCCGACCGCCAGCCGGAGTTCACCCAGGTCGACCTCGAGCTCTCCTTCACCCGGGAAGAAGAGGTCATGGACCTGATCGAACGCCTCTTCCTGCAGATCTTTCCCCTCGCCGGGATCGAGCTCGAGGCACCCTTCCCGCGCCTCACCTACCGCGAAGCCTTGGCGCGATACGGGTCGGACCGGCCCGATCTGCGCTACGGCCTGGAGATCTCCGACCTCACCGACCTGCTCGCCGACTCCGGCTTCCGGGGTTTCCGGGCCGCGGCCGAGAGTGGGGGAGTGATTCGGGGTTTCGTGGTGCCGGGGGCCGCGGCCGCCAGCCGCAAGCAGGTCGACGGCTGGAACGAGCTCGCCCGTCGCCACGGGGCGATGGGGTGCCTCACCCTGCGACATCGCGACGGCGAGCTGCAGTTCCAGGTCAAGAAGGCGCTCGACAGTGGGGAGCTCGAGTCGGCTGCCGAACGCCTGGGGCTCGAGCCCGACGGCCTGGCCCTGATCGTCGCCGGCCCGGAAGCCACCACCGCCAAGGCGCTCGGCGCCCTGCGCCAGGAGCTGGCGCGGGCCTACGACCGGATTCCCGAGGGCAAACACGCGCTGCTCTGGGTGACCGAGTTTCCGCTGGTGGAGTGGGACGAGGACGCCGAACGCTGGACGGCGCTGCACCATCCCTTCACCAGCCCCGACCCGCGGGACCTGGATCTGCTCGAAACGGATCCCGGCCGGGTGCGCTCGCGTGCCTACGACGTGGTGATGGACGGTTTCGAGCTCGGCGGGGGGTCCATCCGTATCCACCGCAACGAGCTGCAGAGCCGTGTCTTCTCGCTGCTCGGGATCGACGAGGCCGAAGCCCGGTCGCGTTTCGGTTTCCTGCTCGATGCGCTCAAGTACGGGGCGCCGCCCCACGGCGGGATCGCCCTGGGCCTCGACCGGATGATCATGTTGATGGCTGGAGCGCCTTCGATCCGCGACGTGATTCTCTTCCCCAAGACGGCTTCGGCCACCTGCCTGATGACCGAAGCGCCCTCCGAGGTCGACGCGGGGCAGCTCGCCGAGCTGGGGATCGCGATCGCCCGCGACGTCGACTGAAAGCCCGACGCCGAAACCGACATGTCGGTGACGTGTCGGTTTCGGTCGACCCGGCCGTGTGGGGAACCAGAAACCCCGGCGCGACGCCATTCTTCCAGCCCAGCAGCCTGGCACGCCCCTTGCTGTTAGTCGTACCCGAGAACGAAAGCTTCGAAGCGCCGCGGCAAGCCGAGACCGGAATCTGCCGCGAGCCTCTGGAAGCCGCCTTCAACGGGTGAGAACGAGGAGCCGGGTATGTTGTTGTGGCACCGTGGGAACGACGAAATCGGAAGTTTGATCGCGCGTCGCAGATACGACCGGGCGGAGAAAATTCTTCGCCGGCTGCTGACCAAGGAGCCGGAGAGCGTTCACCTGCGGCAACGTCTGGCCGATCTGCTGATCCTGAAGGGTGATTGCATCGAAGGGCTCAAGGTTCTCGACCGTCTGGCGACGGAATTCGATCGACAGGGCTTCCTCGACAAGGCTTTGGCGGTGATCAAGAAGATGCGCCGCATCGTCCCCGAGCATGCGGGGCTGGCTAGACGCGCGGTGGAGCTCGAAGCCCGCCGGGAAGGTCTGGTGTGGGAGCAGTTGCGCACTCACGCTCCGGCACCAGTGGAGAGCGCCCGGGCCCTGGGCTTCGGCGGATCCGTGAAGAGCCACCTTTGAAGGGGTCCGGCGGCGCATTCCCCCCATACACCATCCCCCCGCCCGACACCCCGTTTGCAGCCACGATCCGAGGCACCAGACCACACAGACCA
>CAZMEL010000545.1:0-1985 GCA_964565225.1 uncultured Thermoanaerobaculia bacterium
GCGACTCCCCGGCGCCGCAGCCGCCGTCGCTCAGCGAGCAGGCCACTTCGTGGTGTTCCCACACCTTGGCGTTGTAGACCGCGCGGACCTGATAGCGGATCAGCGGACCGACCTCGTAGGTCTGGCCGAAGGGGATGTCGAGGGTCAGATTGCCAGAGGAAGGATCGACCCGGTCGATGTCGGAGCCGGCGACAAAGGGCACATTGGGACGGATGCCGCGCGGTGAGACGATCGGTGTGTAGGTCGGTGTTTCGCCAGGGCCGTCGGTGTGGCTGCCAGGATCACTGGTGGGGTCACTGGTCGGTGGCTCGTCGTCTCGTTCGATACGGAAGCTCACCACTGCCGAGGAGCTGCGCAGCGCCTCGCGATCGGCGACCGACGCGCCGAGGAACACGGGACCGGGTGGAAGCTCGGCGACCGGCTCGCAGACCAGGCCCGAATCGACCGGCTCACATTCGACCTCCAGCACCGATCCCGAGACGCTGATCTCCAGCGACTCCGGCACCACCTCGTAGTCACCCTCCGTCCAGCGGACCTCGATCTCCGGTAGAGACGTTCGAACCACCTCGCCGTCCCTGGGGCGGACGATTTCGATCTCGGGAGGCTTCGGCAGCCGCACCGGGCGGACGATGGCGAGGTCTTCGACGAAAGTGTCCTCCTGGAGGACGTATCGCACCTCGTTCGTGCCACCGGCGACGATTTGTGCTAGCCGCCGGCCGTCGCTCACCCAGGCGGCACCGGTGCTCGGGTCGGTGGTGAGGGACGAGATCGTGGCCTCGGGACCGAAGGGCTCGAGATGGAACGTACGGCGCAGCTCGGGATCGTAGAAGGCGATCTCGGGGCCGTGGGTGACCCAGAGTCCGCGGAAAACCTCGGCCTCGTGAACCGGCGCCAGAGCGTCGACCGCTCCAGGACCGGGCTCGGAGCTCGGGTCGAGCACGGGCTGTCCTTCGGCGGTGAAGCGCAGCAGACCGGTGGAGTGGCCGGCCCAGAGGTCACCAGAGACGGGATCGATGGCCAGCGCGGTGAGCGCCGGTCCGCCCGCGGGGTCGACAACGAGAAGCTCGGTGCCGCTCGTGGCGTCGAGGTTGGAGATTGTCGAGGAGGTGGCGATCCAAAGGCGGCCGCGGATCTCGTCGAGCGCTACCGCTTGAAGGTCCGCGGGGAAGCCACGCTCGAAGAGGAGCTGTCCGCCGCGGGAGAAGAGGTGAAGCGACGAGCCTTCGGCCACCCACAAGGAGCCGTCGGCGGAAACGGCGGCCAGGTGCACCGGACCCGTGCTCTCGGGCGTCGAAGGTGGCTGCCACGACTGGACGATCTGGCCGCCCGTGTCGAGGAGGCTCAGTCCGGAGCCGGAGTAGATCCAGACCTCCTGGCTCTCGGCATCGACGGACAGGGCGCGGGCTCCAGCGAAGCCGGGGAGCTGGGCATCGAGACCGGGGGCGTCGGGATGCAACAGGTGGACGGTGGGTGGGTTGGCGATCCAGAGTCGGGGAGGGTCGGTGATGGAGTTACCCGCGGCAACGCCGGCCCACGAGAAGAGGACCCAACCCAACAAGGCTCGACCCAGCTTCCAGGTCTCATTCTTTCTCATGCCTCGACTTCTCCCTGGCGATTGAAGGGTGACTCGCTTCACGGCTCCGCCTACGGTTGCGAGGTTCCACCCTCGAAGGAGCTCGATCACGGGGGCGGCGCGGGATGTCGTGCCATGGGCCCATTCTATCGGCGATAGCGTGAGGGCCGGTGTTGCCAGGGAGAGAGTCGGAGAGCCCGGATCCAAAGGACGTTTCGTCCCGGGAGTGACATCGAAGTGGTAGGGTGCCGGCCTTCCTTCGGCCACCTCCGTGAATCCTGCGACCCGGCGAAGGAGGAGAGCTCGACCGAGTCGAGCCGAAAATCTCATCGAAACGCCATGTCTTCTCTCGAATCCAACGCTGCCGAGCCGTCATCCCTCCGCCTGGCCGAGGGTCTGCTGCTGCTCACAG
>CAZMEL010000546.1:0-1979 GCA_964565225.1 uncultured Thermoanaerobaculia bacterium
GCTTGCGGGTCGCGGCCTCGAGGTCTCGGCGCCGGGCCTCGGCGACGAGCTGGTGGGCTCGGGCGTTGGGGGGGTAGTCCCAGGGGGCGAGCCCGAGCTCGGTAACGGCATGGTCCCGGTAGACGTGGCGCAGATCGAAGACGCGGAAGCCGGCGCGGCGGGCGCGGGTGAGCAGGTCGTCGATCTCCCGCGGGCGCTCGCCTTCGAGCAGAGGCAGGAAGACGAAGAGCGGCTCGGCCCCGGCGGCGCCGGCGGTTTCCGCGATCTCGTGGTAGGTCCGGGCGAGCAGCTCCGGGAGGAGGGGGCGCAGGCGTTGCTCGAGGACTCGCGGCGGCGCGGCGGGATCGAGGAAGGCGAGCTGCTGGCGGAGCTCGGGGTAGGGAATCGGACGTTTCTCGTGTACGACTCGGGCGAGGTACCGCCCCAGCTTGCGCAGGTCGTGGGTATGGCCGACCTGCACCACCAGATCGGGCGCGAAGGCCAGGGCCTCTTGCTCCAGGACGATCCGGTCTTCCATCACGCTGTGCCCGGCGACGGCGAAATTCAGGCTCTCGACGGGAAGGCCGGCGCGGAGGAGATGATCTTCCAGGAGATTCTCGAAGGTTTCGTCGTCGGCCACGCCGGAGCCCATGGTGTGCGAGGAGCCGAGGTAGGCGAGGCGCACGGTTCCCCGGGGCTTGGCGAGGGAGTAGGAGCGGTCGCGCAGGCCGTGCTCGTTCACGGTGAGCCTGGCGCCCTTGAACTCCAGGTCGGCCCCGGGCACGAGCTCGCCCATCCGCAGGCTCTCGAGCGGTCGCCAGGCCGCGACCTGGTCGATTCGCAGCCAGCTCGCCGGCCGGCCGGTATAGGCCTGGTGGAGACCGGGATTGTGCTGGCGCACGGCCATCAGGTTTTCGTAGTAACCGCGCTCCAGGGTCCGCGCATCGGCGGCGTTGAGCCGGGACGAGGCGATGAGCTCGATGGCGCCGGCAGCGGCAGGGCCGAGGTTGCCGTAGATCCGCGGCTGGCCGAGGGCGAGCAGGGCGAGCAGAGCCGCGGTCGTGCCGGCGGCGCGCAGGGGGAACGACCCGGCGCGAGGTGCCCGGAGCCGTGGCGCGGCCGGGGTGTCGGTCCCTCGGCTCTCGAGCCAAGCGGCGAGGCCGCTCGCGGCGAGATACAGACCCCCGAGAGCCGGCGCCAGGCCCGGCGCCCGGCGCCACAGGTCGAGCCACTGGGAGAGGGAGTCGGTGCTCCAGAGGCTCCACAACACGGTGAGCAGCAGAAACGTCCGGGCCACTCGCAGGCCGTGCGCGATCCGCTGTCGGGGCGATGGCCGGCCCGCGGTGAGGCGTCGAGCTGGCGAGCCCGAGTCTCGCAGCTGGTCGACGATCACCAGGAGCCCGAGCCATCCCCAGAAGAGGGCGTCGTTCCAACCGAAGGTCCAGCTACCGGTGAGCCAGGCCCACTGGTAGGCGTGTAACGCCCAGGTGCAGAAAAACACCCAGCCCGTGGCGAGGACCACGGGGCCCCGCACGCCCAGGGCGGGGAAACGGCGCAGCCGATCGTGGCAGGGGAAGAAGAAGGACCGGGCCATGAAGTCCTTCCAGTAGATGTTGATCCTTCTCCAGAAATCACTGAGGCTGGAAGCCAGGAAGTAGCGGCGATGGGTCGCCGGCAGGTCGAAGCCGAAGAGCAGGAGGAGGCCGACGATCAGGTGGAACTGGCCCGAGACCCGCAGGTAGAGCAGGTAGGCGCCGAGCATGAAACGCAGAAGCTCGGCGGCGCTCCCGACCTCGGAAGGAGCGAGAGTCACGTGGTGATAGACGAGCCGGTAGAGCAGCAGGTGGGTGACGCCGCGCAACATCCAGCCCAGGCCTTTCTGCGCCAGCTCCGGGGGTGCCTCGGGGCGAAATCCGAGGCGAAACCGTTTGCTGTCGATTACCGGGAAGAGAGGAAAGCAGACGTTGGGCAGCAGAAAGAAATAGCCGAGGGTCGAGGGC
>CAZMEL010000547.1:0-1968 GCA_964565225.1 uncultured Thermoanaerobaculia bacterium
GTGCCGGGCGGCCCCCAGAAGATCATCGAGGGCACACGATCCTCGGCGATGGCACGACGCAGAAACCCCTCGGGGCCAGCGACCTCGTCTTGCCCCAGAACCTCGTCGAGGCTCCGCGGCCGCATGCGTTCGGCGAGGGGAGTCCCCGTCGACGAGGCCGGGGCGTCGGCACTCGACCGGGCGGAGCCGCCCGTGGTCGGCGAATCGTCGAGCTCGTCGAACAGACTCGGAGAAATGAGCGCCTCCTTCAGTCGCCGGCCTCGATCACCCGCACGATGGCGTCGGTGAACGTGCGGGTATCGGCCTTGCCACCGAGATCACCGGTGAGCACCCGGTCCTTCACCACCACCTGGCGCAGGGCGTTCGAGAGCCGCTCGGCCTGGTCGGAGAGCTCGAGGTGCCGCAACATCATCACCGCGGAGCGCATCAGAGCCAGGGGATTGGCGACCCCTTTTCCGGCGATGTCCGGGGCGCTGCCGTGGACCGCCTCGAAAACCGCCACTCCGGTACCCAGGTTGGCGCTGGGCGCCACGCCCAGGCCCCCTACGAGACCGGAACAGAGATCCGAGACGATGTCGCCGTAGAGGTTCTCCATGAGCAACATGTCGTAGTCCTCGGGCCGCATCACCAGCTGCATGCACATATTGTCGATGATCCGGTCGTCGGCCTCGATCTCGGGATACCCTTTCGCCACCTCGCGGAAACATTCGAGGAAGAGACCGTCGGAGAGCTTCATGATGTTGGCCTTGTGCACCGCGGTGATCCGCTTTCGGCCGTTGGCCTTGGCATACTCGAAGGCGAATTCCGCAATCCGGGTCGACGCCTTCTCGGTGATGATCTTCAGGCTCTCGACCACACCCGGCACCACCTGGTGCTCGAGACCGCTGTAGAGCCCCTCGGTGTTCTCGCGAATCACGACCAGATCGACGTTCTGGAACCGCTTGTCGAGCCCCGGAATCGAACGAGCCGGCCGGAGATTGGCGTAGAGCTGGAGCTCCTGGCGCAGCTGCACGTTGATCGAACGGAAGCCCTTGCCCACCGGCGTGGTCACCGGCCCCTTGAGGCAAACCTTGTTGCGCTGGATCGAATCGAGGACGTCCTGAGGGAGCGGCACTCCCACGGACTCCAAGGCTTCCAGGCCTACCGCATAGGGTTCCCATCCCAGCTGAGCGCCGGTGGCTTCCACCACTCGAGTGGTGGCGTCCATCACTTCCGGCCCGATCCCATCCCCGGGCAGCAGGGTCACTGTCGTCGTCATGGTCGCTCCTCGATTCGAGGTCCGTGGGTGGGACGAAGCTCTCGCCCGCTCCCGACTCGCCTCAGGTCATCACACGGGGTCGATTGAGCCCGTATCGATTGATTCGTGTCGAAATGGAGTCGTTGGTCGGAGTCAGCTCTTTTCTGACTCGATGCGTCGATGCGTCGCCTCGAATCGGGTCATCACTCGTTGGATCCGCTTCCCAGGGAAGCCCACTGCAGATCTTGTCCTTCGCCGCTGAAAACCTCTTCCAGAGCCCGCACGACCGCCCCCCGAGCATAGTCGAAACAGAGGTCGCCATAGTCCAGAATGCCTTCCTGGCCGCGATCCTCGTACAGCACCACCACCCGATCGCCCACCCGCAAGAGATCTCCGGGCGTCGGCGCATCCGCACCGCCGAACGAAGTGGTGCCGGCGAGATCGATGCTCGACCAGCGCAAATTGTCGAGGGTCTTTCCCGCACCCTGGATCTGGTCGCGCAGCACCGAGAGCCGGGAAAAGACGATGCCGTGGCTCGCCAGCTCCCCGACTTGCTGCAGGAGCTCCGGCGGAGAGCCCGGCCGAGCTTCGAGCTGGGTCAGGCCGAAGACTCTCGAGGCTGGCCCCAGGGTTCCCGGCAGGGTGAGGGCCACGGTCGGAAATCGCTCGATCTCGGCCTTCAGATCCTCGAGCCCCCACGAACGGACCACCTGCCTGGGAATCAGCTGGTC
>CAZMEL010000548.1:0-1933 GCA_964565225.1 uncultured Thermoanaerobaculia bacterium
GCCTGGCGTGGCGGATGCCGCCGTCTTCTCAGTGCCCGACCCGAAATGGGGTGAGCTCCAGGCTCGGATCGCGGAGCTTCGAGGTCAGGAGACGGTGACCGATCTCGGCTCCCCGGTGCCGATTCCTCCCATTCCGTCGATCGGGGCCCCCGTGGCGCCGGAGGCGAGCTCTGCGGCGCAGGGCAACGGAATCGAAGAGCTGCTGGCGTCGGCCCATCGCAAGGCGCAGAACGAGGACTTCG
Organism: uncultured Thermoanaerobaculia bacterium; assembly: GCA_964565225.1. Taxonomy (GTDB): domain Bacteria; phylum Acidobacteriota; class Thermoanaerobaculia; order Multivoradales; family J023; genus CAZMEL01. The sequence goes on from CAZMEL010000548.1 coordinate 243, forward strand.
CGGCGGCCAAAGAGCTGCTGGAGCAACTCCTGGAGCGGGAGCCGGAGCACCGGGAGGCACGGGCCACGTTGGTTTCGGTCGATGCCTGTCTCCAGTTCCGCGACGAGGAGGTCGAGCAGACGGCGGCCATCGAGCGCACGGTCACCGATCTGCGGGAGATGCTCCACGCCGGTCGGTCCGAGGCTGCGGCAGCGGCGCTCGATCGGGCGCAGACGGCGTTCGGCGATCACAAGGAGCTCGTAGGAATGCGTTACGAGGTGGCTCGAGCGCGGCTCGACGAAGAATCGGTTGCCTCGGAGCCGGTGTCGGATGGGTCGACGTCACCCGAGGCTCGCACCGAAGCCTCACCACCGCCTCCGCCGATCCCCGCCGCCGCGAGCCCGGCGCCGCCCGAGCCGCCGATCCCGCCGGTCGCCACACCCCCGGAGCCTTCGCCACAGAACGTGGCGGAAGGGTCGGTCCTGCAGGGGGAGCCCTCGCCGACTCCTTCGACCGCGTTCCAGGTTCCGGGACACACCCTGGCCGAGACCATGGCAGAGATCGAAACCCAGGTCGGCGACGGCAAGGTAGGGCGGGCCCTGGAGATCCTGCAGCAGGCCGTGCAGGAGTTCGGCCAGATCCCCGAGCTGCGAGCCGCGCGATCACGCCTGAGCCTTCTGTTGCTCGATCGCGACGCGGAGCAGAACGCGGCCTCGGCCCGAATCGATCCCTTCGGCACGGTGCCCTCGCTGCAGAATCCCACCCAGGGCATCGCCACCGGTGCCCCCGCGGCTGCTGCCGGCCCGGCCCGGCCCTCGGCGCCCGGAGCGAGTGTCCTCGAGCTGACCCTGGACGGCCGATCGCCGTTGCCCGAGCCGGCAGCAGCCTCGCCTGCGTCCCCCACATCGGCCGTTGGCACATCGGTTTCTCCCCCTGCACCCTCCCCGAGCGCCCCCCATCGGGGTGGTCACAGTCGCAGCCACGGAGGGCTCGAGCTCGACACTGGATTCCGCACCACCACGACCGAGCTCTGGTCGGGTACGCAGCGCAAGGCACTTCCGAGCGAGCCGGGCGGGCGGCGTCTGGGCAAGGCGGCTCTGGCGGTGGCGCTGCTCCTGGCCCTCGGACTGGCCTTGACCTTCCTCAGCCGCACGGCCGACTTCGGCGGTGGTGAGGCGCCGGTCGAAGATCCCGCCGCGGCCGATCTGCCGCCGGGTTTCCTGTACTTCGATGCCGTGCCCTGGGCCGAGATCGTCACCCTGACGAACGAGGCCGGAGAAGAGGTACCCATCACACCGTTCATCACTTCGTCGCGGTACACACCGGTCGTCTGGCATCTGCCGCCGGGAAAGTATCGGCTGGTGGCGCGATATCCGGGAAGCGAGGAGACCCGGGAGCTCGACCTCGAGATCGTGAGCGGAGAGACGGTAGAGCAGAACGTGGTATTTCGTGAGGTCTCGGGCAGTGAGTATTTCTCGGCGATGGGGTGGTGAGATGAAGACTCGGCCACGGCGACCTCTACCAGCTCTTCCCGCAACCTTCGGGCTCTGCCTGCTACTGGTGGCGGGCCTCGGATTTCCGGGTAGCTCGGTGCTCGGTCAGGAAGGCGAAGAGCTGGCCGCGGCCCGAGCCAGCGCCGTGGCCAGGCTCGAAGCCGCGGAACAGTCGGTGCTGGAGAGTGAGGCCCTGGAACGACATCCGGACTACGACGA
>CAZMEL010000549.1:0-1914 GCA_964565225.1 uncultured Thermoanaerobaculia bacterium
CTTTGCTCTCGGCACGGGTGGCGCCCACCTCGAGCTCGCGGGCCTGGAGCTCGAGTCGCGTCCCCTCGAACGCCGCGCCGCCCAGTTCGATCTCATGCTCCTCGCGGCCGACGACGGCGACGGCACGAGCCTCGCCCTCGAGTACAACACCGACCTCTTCGACGCCGCCACCATCCGTCGCCTCCTCGGTCACTTCCGGATCCTGCTCGAAGCCGCGGTGGCGAATCCCGACCAGCCCCTCGCCACCCTGCCCTTGCTCGGGCCGAGCGAACGCGCCCAGCTCCTCGTGGAGTGGAGCTCGGCTCCCGACACCTCCACCTTCGAAGCCGCCTGCCTGCACCGGCTCGTCTTCCAGCAGGCGGCCCGATCGCCCGAAGCGGTCGCCGTGATCGACACCCGCGGCGAGACGACCTACGGCGAGCTCCGGCACGAAGCTCGGGCGCTGGCCCAGCGGCTCCGCCACCTGGGCGTAGCGCCGGAGGATCCCGTCGGGCTCTGTCCCGGTCGCTCGCGGGAGCTGGTGGTTGCGATTCTCGGCATCCTCGAAGCCGGCGGCGCCTTCCTGCCCCTCGACCCGACCTACCCGGCGGAACGAATCGCGACGATGCTCGACGACGCCGGTGCCGACCTGGTGGTCACCGAGAAGGCCCTCGCCGAGCGACTGCCCCCGGGCACCCGGCACCTCTTCCTCGACGACCGAGCCTGCTCTCCGGAGCACGCCGACTCCGGCGCCGAGATCGACGCCGGCCCGAGCCCGGACCAGCTGGCCTACGTGATCTACACCTCCGGCTCCACCGGCCGCCCCAAAGGGGTGGCGATCACCCACCGCAGCGCCGCACGCCTCCTCGACTGGGCACACTCGACCTACTCCTCCGAGGAAATGGCGGCGGTGTTGGCCTCGACGTCGATCTGCTTCGATCTCTCGATCTTCGAGATCTTCGCTCCTCTCAGCCGGGGCGGCTCGGTGGTCCTGGTGGAGAACGCGCTGTTCCTACCCGGCTCCTCCGCAGCCGATCGCGTGACCCTGGTGAACACCGTGCCCTCGGCCCTCGCCGAGCTCCTGCGCTCCGGCCGGCTGCCCGCCGCGGTCCGCACCGTCAACGTGGCCGGCGAGCCCTTGCGCAGGGAGCTGGTGGACCGCGCCCATGCCGCGGGCGCGGAGCGGGTCTTCAACCTCTACGGCCCGTCGGAAGACACCACCTACTCCACCTGGGCCCTCCCGGCTCGCGGCGAGACGACAGAGCCCACCATCGGCCGGCCGATCGCCGGCACCCGTGCCTTCGTGCTCGATCGCCGAGGCGCTCCGGTACCCACCGGGGTCCCGGGCGAGCTCTTCCTGGGCGGCGACGGCCTGGCCCGGGGCTACCTGCACCGCCCGGCCCAGACCGCCGAGCGCTTCGTGCCCGATCCGTACGGCGATGCACCCGGCGCCCGCCTCTACCGTACCGGCGATCGGGCACGGTTTCTCGGCGACGGACAGCTCGAGTTCCTCGGCCGCCTCGACTTCCAGGTCAAGCTCCGGGGCTTCCGGATCGAGCTCGGGGAGATCGAAACCGCGTTGCTCCGGCTGCCGACAGTGCAGGAAGCCGTGGTCACCGTGGGCCGCGACGCGGTGGGAGGCCAGCGGCTCGTGGCCTACTTCACCCTCGGCCCCACAGACGGTGGGCCGGGCAGTCCGCCTCCGGAGACCGAGCTACGGCGAGCCCTCGGCGAGACCTTGCCGGAATACATGTTGCCGTCCCGCTTCGTATGCCTGGCGTCGCTGCCCCGCACCAGCAACGGCAAGATCGACCGGCGCGCCCTGCCCGCTCCCGAGGTGGCTGGCACCCGGGCGGGCAGCACCTCCCCCGAAGTGGCTGGCACCTCCCCCGAAGTGGCTGGCACCTCCCCCGAAGTGGCTGGCACCTCCCCCGA
>CAZMEL010000550.1:0-1912 GCA_964565225.1 uncultured Thermoanaerobaculia bacterium
CCCATCCAGGATCACCTCGATCCTGGACCAGAGCTCGGGGTCCATCCTCCGGCCATCGGCACCTGCCAGCGCGGAGCTCATCGGGAGGTTGGCTCCGAGGTCATGGTCTCTTACTGGTCTCCTCGACCATCGCGGGGATTGTCCCAGCGACCTTCCTGGTCACTGTTGTCGCCGCGCGGATCCCCGCTGCGGACTCCAGGATTGGCCGGAGTGGCCGGATCGGCAGTTTCGGGTTCCCGCTCGACTGTCGTTGCGTCGTTGCTTCCCATGAAACACCTCGTGAGTTCGAGATCATCGAAAGGCAGAGGGCAGTCCCTCTACCGGCTCCATTCGATCCACCGCACAGCGAAGATCGCGACCGTATCGGGCGGCCGACGATCCCAATCCGATTCCCCTCTACCCTCACCAGCGGAAACCGAGGCCCGGAATGGCCAACTTTTTTCGGAAGACCGAGATCGGCCAGAGCGAGAATCGACGATCAACCGCTCTGCATCTGGCGAAAGAGCCAGAGCCTGGCAGTCTTCCACTTCCTTCGAATCGTCCGCGGAGAACGATCGAGATGATCGGCGATCTCTTCATACGAGAGGCCCATGAAGAACCGCATGTCGACCACCTCCGCCGCCTTGGGATCGATCTCCGCCAGATTCTTCAACGCCTGGTCGAGGGCCACGAGGTCGAGGTTGGTGGATTCGGATTGGAACAGGGCCTCTTCCAGTGGCACTTTCCGCGAGGTGCCCCAGCGCTTGACCGAGTTCCGCTTCCGTGCATGGTCGACCAGGATACAGCGCATCACGTGGGCCGAGAGCCGGTAGAAATGGGAGCGGTCCTGCCAGTCGACGCGCTGCTTGTGGATCAGCTGCAGGAAGGCCTCGTTGACCAGGGCCGTGGGCTCCAGGGTGTGGTCCACCGGTTCCTTGCCGAAGTAGGCCTGGGCAATGCGGTGGAGCTCCTCGTAGACCTGGGGCAGCAGCTCCTCGAGGGCATCGCGATCGCCGCTGCTCCAATCCCGGAGCAACTGAGTGATATCGCCTGCAGTTTCGGCCATGGATCTCGGTGGCGCAGTAGCGCGGCACGGGGAAGGGGGACGGGGCCCGAGCGGCCTCTGGGGTCGCCCCTCCGAGCCCCCGGGGCGAGATCACGAACGTTCGACGCGCCGTTTCAGATGCTCCAGCACCGCACCGGGAACCAGACCATCGAGGTCTCCTCCCAGGCGGTAGACTTCTTTCACCAGACGGCTCGAGAGATAGCTGTATTCTTCTTTCGGCGTTAGAAATACGGTTTCCATGCGGCCGTCCAGGTGGCGGTTCATCAACGCCATCTGGAACTCCGACTCGAAGTCGGAGACCGCTCGCAGGCCCCGGATGATCACCCGGGCTCCGACGTTCTCCATAAAATGAACCAACAGGCCGGTGAAGCTATCGACCCGGCAATTGTCGTAGCCGGCGATCGTCTCGGAGATGATCTCGACCCGCTCGTCCACCGAGAAGACCGGGCTCTTCTGGGTATTCCGCAGTACCGCCACGACCACTTCGTCGAAAATCGTACGGCAGCGTTCGATCACATCCAGATGTCCGTTGTGCAGGGGGTCGAAGGTGCCGGGGTACACGGCGATCCGGGTCGATCTCGGGGCGTTTTCGCTGGCCATGACCTTCTGCTCTCTCGGACGGGCGCTCAGTTGATCCGACGGGACAGCTCGAAGGTTAACACGTTGAAGGCCGCATCGCTCACCCGCAGCAGAATCCAGCGTGCTCCTTCGGGAACCTCCAGGTCCAGAACTTCCCGCCGACCGTCCAGCAGGCCGTCGCGGCTCTCGGCGGCGCGCCATTCACCGGCATCGATGCTGATCTCCGCCGTGCGAATGGGGTTGGCCGCGTCTTCGATCGTCACTACGAGCTTGCCCTTCGCGCTCTTT
>CAZMEL010000551.1:0-1908 GCA_964565225.1 uncultured Thermoanaerobaculia bacterium
AGGTGTTCCGTTCCGCGATGCCCGAGGGGCCCATCGACTTCGAGACCCGAGCTACCACTGCCGCGACCGGCTCGGACGAGGATCTTTCGTTTCGCCAGCAGATCGACCCCGATCTGCTGATCGACGGTATCAACGTTCTGGCGGTAGAGGTGCACCAACGTGGACCCATGAGCTCCGACCTCAGCTTCGACCTCCGTCTCAGCGGCTCGACCCACCCTGTCCTGGTGAGCCGCGGCCCCTACCTGCAGAAGGGCACGCCGACCTCGGTGGAAGTGCGATGGCGCACCGACCCGCCCAGTAGCAGCCGGGTCCGCTATGGCACATCCCCGGATTCTCTCGACCTCGTACTGGAGAGCTCCGGCATCACCTCGGAGCATCGCTGGGCCCTGGACGGTCTCTCCCCCAGCACCCGTTATTTCTACGCGATCGGTACCACCGCCGAAGACCTGGCAGGCGGCGACGAGGACCATTCCTTCGTCACCGCTCCACCGACCGGCAGCCCCGGGCCTACTCGCGCCTGGGTGCTCGGCGACTCGGGCACCGCCGATACCTTCGCTCGTCAGGTACGTGACGCTTATGAGCTCTTCACCGGCGAGCGAGGGACGGATCTATGGCTGATGCTGGGCGACAACGCCTACGATGATGGAACCGACGAGGAATACCAGTCAGCACTCTTCGAGGTGTATCCACGGCAGCTGCGGCGCAACGTGTTGTGGGCCACTCTCGGTAATCACGATGGTCACAGCGCCGATTCCGACACCCAGACCGGAGTGTACTACGACATCTTTTCCTTCCCCACCCTCGGCGAGGCCGGCGGCGTGCCCTCGGGCACCGAGGCCTACTACAGCTTCGACCACGGCAACATCCACTTCATCTGCCTCGACTCCTTCGAGACCGACCGTTCCCCCACCGGCGCAATGATGAGCTGGCTGGAGGAAGACATCGCGACCACCGATGCCGACTGGGTGGTGGCCTTCTGGCATCACCCACCCTACTCCAAGGGAAGCCACGACTCGGACGAGGAGCTCCAACTGGTGGAAATACGGGAGGCCGCCCTGCCGATTCTCGAAGACTACGGTGTCGACCTGGTGCTCTCTGGCCACAGTCACAGCTACGAACGGAGCTTTCTCCTCGACAGCCACTACGACACATCGGACACCCTCGACCCGGCGATGATCCTCGACCCCGGAGACGGCCGCGAAACCGGCGATGGCGCCTACCACAAGCCGTCTCGCGGCCCGGCTCCCCACGAAGGGGCCGTGTACGTGGTGGCCGGAAGCTCCGGCAGGATCTCCAACGGCCCGCTCGACCATCCGGCCATGTTCCTATCGCAGGTTGTCTACGGCTCGGTGGTTCTCGATTTTCACGACCTGGAGCTCACGGCCACCTTCCTCGACCGGACCGGCGCCACGATCGACACCTTCTCGATCTTCAAACGGGGAGGCAACACCATCTTCGTCGACGGCTTCGAGTCGGGAGATGCTTCCGGCTGGAGCCAGGTGACACCCTGAGGTACCTTCCTCGGGGTTCCACCCAAATCGGAATTTCATCGGACTCCGAAGCGCGGGAACCTAGGAGCAAGAGATCGAAGCGCACGGCTCAGCCTACACATCGATCCTCTAACCCCTTCTTGCGCACGATTTTCGGATTCCCGGACCCAAGGGGCGATTCGATACAAATCATGACAGTCAATCGTCGACGATCAGTCGCTTTCGAACACAACTCCACTGTCTGCGCCACGAAAATGCAAATTTCTTCCTCGAGAATTTCTGCAAACCGACCGAGAGGGTCAGGTCGGCAACGGCTCAGGCCCCGCTCTCCAGCGAGGAAACCCGTCCCCCGCTGGCATGTGAGACCTCGGAGGCGGGAAACACCCCGAGGGGAACTCCACCGTGAGCTCCCCGGCCC
>CAZMEL010000552.1:0-1873 GCA_964565225.1 uncultured Thermoanaerobaculia bacterium
TCTTCGAGCTCCTTTTCACGCTGCTTGCGTTCCTCGGCTTCTTTCTTCGCCACCTCGAGCTGTGCTTGCAGGTCTTCCAGCTGGTCGTCGTAGCTCTTCTTGAGCTCCTCTTCCATTTCGGTGGCACGTTTGGTGATCATGTCGTTGATCTGCGCCATGATCTCTTCTTCGCTCGGTCCGGCCGGCTCTTCGGGCGGAGGAGGCGGAGGAGCAGCAGCAGGGGAGGCTGGAGTTGCGGCCTCGGAGGACTGCTGACTGAAGAAGTAGAAGCCTCCGCCGAGCAGGGCGAGGAGAAGAATTGCGAGGCCGACGAAAAGGCCGGTCTTGGACTTCTTGGGCTCGCGGGCGTACTCGGGGATGAAGTTCTCGGTCTTTTCGTTGGCCTTGGTGACCTCGTGCACTCCGGTACCGCCGCTGGAGGCGGCCGCCGCGGCCGGTGCCGCTGCGGTTGGCACGGCACCCGTCAGGGGATCGGCGGCGGGCGGTGTCGCCTCGGGCTCGGCAGCCTTCTGGACCACCGGCAGGGGTAGGGTGCGCTCGACCTCGATCTCCTGGCTCTCCCGCTCGATGTCCTGGCGGAAGAGGTTGTGCATGAAGAACGCCAGGTTGAAAGTGGTGGGATTGTGCTGGCTGGTCAGCATCCACTTGTTGAGCGCCTTGTGCCACGAGGAGACGTCCTGGATGCGCTGGTCGCGAGGCACCAGGCTGCGCTTCAAGAGATCGCGGAGGTCTTCGGCGATGGGTCCGGATTCGGTGGCCACCACGCCGCGGTCGATCACCGAGGCGAATCCGTCGGGACCTGGTGGCGGTAGCGGCCTGCCGGTCAGCAGCTCGAAGAGCACCACACCGAGCGAGTAGATGTCGTCGCTCTGGTGGGGGTCTGCGCCGGAGAGGGCTTCGGGAGCGAGGTAGCGCCCGAAGTGCTGGCGGATCACGGGGTTGGCTGCGAAGTTGCGCAGGCCCCGAGAGACCTCGAAGCCCAGCAGCCTCGATTCGCCCTCGTTGGAGATCATCACCAGGTGGGGAGAGACGAAGCCGTGCAGGATCCTTTCACCACCGAATCGGCTCTCGCTGGCGGCGGCCAGACCGAGGGCGACCCGTTCGGTGATCAGGAGAGCGTGGTCGGGCGGAATGAAGTTCTGTTGCCGGGCGGCCTGTTCGAGCAAGGTCGCGAGATTCTTGCCCGAGATGTAGTCGTAGGCGACGAAGGGAATGCCTTCGATCTGGCCGATGTCGATACCTTCGCCGATGTTGGGGCTGCGCAGGGTCTTCTGCAGACCGACTCGTTCCTTGGTCGCCTGCCAGAGGCGGGAGCCATCGACGCCCTGGCCGTTGAAGATCCGAAGGAGGGCAACGCGCTCCATGCCGTTGTCTCCGAGCAGGCCGGCTCGGAACGTCTCGCCGAGGGGATCTTCGGTCAGCTTCTTCAGCAGGAGGTACTTGCCGAATTGTTCTCGCGTATTCATTGCGGCTCCATTGCTTTCCCGAAAAAACCCAGCGCCCGGCCGGCGGTCCGACGCGGGAAACCAGGTGTCATGAACGCCCTTTGAATTTTCGATTCTATCTCGATTTCCACGAGGTCGCAGCGAATTCCCTTGGTCATTTTTCGCCGAGGCCGGAGGGGCCAGAGATTTCGTCGAGTCGGCTCAGCGCCCTCTCTTCTCTTCGGCCCAGCGTTTTCGCCAGTATTGTTTTTGCCATATGTAAACATTGCGGTTGTGCTCTCGCAGCGTGTTGGCAAACACGTGAGAGCCATCGTTCTTGCTCACGAAATAGAGATACGAAGATTCGGCGGGCCTGGCTGCCGCCACCATGCTGGCGACACCCGGGGAGCAGATCGGTCCGGGAGGCAGGCCCGGGTATACATAGGTGT
>CAZMEL010000553.1:0-1864 GCA_964565225.1 uncultured Thermoanaerobaculia bacterium
GCTACCGAGGAACCCGCCGTCCTCGACGTCGTTGTTTCTTGTGCTCCGGGCTTCTGGCCCTGCTCCTCACCCTCCCTGCCTCTGCCGACGAGCGCCGCCCCTGGCAGGTGAGCCTGGCCCACAACAACGACTACCTGACCAACAACTCGGTCGACGACGATTTCTACTCGTTCGGCATGCGCCTGCGACTGACTGTCGGCGCGACGTCCTACCGGCTGGTCGAAAACGCTTTCACCGACCGGGCCGACGGATTTCGGTTCGACGAGACCTACCTGACCGCCGGTCGATTCCTGCCCCGGAGCTGGACCGGCCCTTGGAATGTGTGGGTCGAAGGCGGAGTCGCATACGTCGGCGAGGGTTTGCTCGGGCAGACGATCCAGAACGACGTCCACGATCTGCTCGGAGTGTCGCGCGTCGAGCTCGACTACCTCCCGGACGCCGACGACTACTACCCTCATCTCGAGATGGAAATCAGCCGATTCTGGCGCCCGGCACGCGACCTGTTGTGGGGCCCGGTCGTGGGCGGCAGCGCCACCCCCGGCTTTCGCTGGAACGTCATGGCCGGTTGGCGAGCTCGGTGGGAGCCCAGCGATTCATTCAGCCTCGACGTGACCCTGGGAGGGCGCATGGTCGACACCGAGCTCGCGCTCCTCGATCCACACCTCGACCGGGAAGCGTTGGCGGCCATGGTCGCCGTCGAGCTACCGCGGGGATTCTTCGTGGAATGGAGCCTCAATCGCTACGGAACCGACCGCGAGCACCTTTCCTTCGGGGTTCGCCTGGGCTTCGGCTCGACCGAGGGCTCGACCAAGAATTTCGCCGTGGCTCCCTGATTCTACGTAGCTCCCTGATTCTACTCTGTCAGATGCACTCGCGAGGTCGAGTCGGTGTTCCTTCCGCCAGGTCTCGAAGGGTCGCGTCGGCTGTGAGCGGCTCCGAGCTCTCTTCTGGCGCTGTGTCCCGGCGGCATCTTCGGCATGGTCTTCCTCGACCCGCTCGACCTGGCTCCAGGAACGCCGACTCTTCCGAGCTCGAGCTCGTCCTCTGACAAAGTAGAACTGAGCGACACGATGCACCGGATCACCCGTCGGCGGCGAGAGGTGCCATGGCTCAGGAGCCCCCATCCTCGGTCGGTCGGTGGTCTGCCACCCAGGCGTTGCGCGAGCCGATCGGTCGATCGGGCCCAACGGTGGAATCCACCGCGGTCTGGTGCTCCGTCTCGGCGTTGACCTCCGCCCCGAGCAGCACCACGAAAGCGGTAATGTAGAGCCACAGCAGCAACACCACCACGCCTCCCAGGCTGCCGTAGGTCTCGCCGTAGGCTCCGAAGGCTTCGACATAGACGGAGAACAGGCCGGAGATGATCAGCCACAGGAGACTGGCCAGCAGCGAGCCGGCGGTGACCCAGCTCCACTTCGGCGAGCGGCGATCCGGGGCCAGGCGGTAGAGCACGGCCAGCGAGAACAGAAAAACGAGAGCGAGCGCGGGCCAGCGGACGAAGGTCAGAAAGGAGAGCTGCTCGCCACGCCAGCCCAGCCGCTCGAGCACCCCGGGCAGGATGGCGATGGCGGCGATCGACACGATCAGGAGCAGGAGGGCGGCGAGGGTCAGGCCGAGAGCGAGGGCCCGCATCCGCACGAATGACCGGGTCTCCTCCTCCTCGTAGACCAGATTGATCGCTCGAATCATGATCTGCATGCCGTTCGAGCCGCTCCACAGCAGCACCAGCAGGCTCAGCCCCGCGCCGAACCCGAGGCCCGAGGAGGGCGAGCTCAGGAGCCGCTCGAGCTGGGTTTCCAGGAGACCCAGGGCCTCCCCCGGCACGATACCCCGCAGCAGGGCCACCTGCTGCTGCGGGGTATCG
>CAZMEL010000554.1:0-1850 GCA_964565225.1 uncultured Thermoanaerobaculia bacterium
CGGCGAAGGCCCGGCGCATGTTCGGCGTGCTGGCCGACGAGGAGGTGCGCGAGGCCACCGGGCGACGGCTGGCACAGATCGAGTGGTTGATCCGCGAGGCGAGCCAGGGGTATCTGCGTTCCCTCGGCGACGCGGTGAAGAGCACCACCAAGACCACAGCACGGGTGGGCGCGGACGGCAAGCCCTCGGCTCGCGACGTGCGACGTGGCGAGGAACGCATTACCCAGGCGGGCGACCCGAAGTTCCTGCTGGCAATGCTCAAGGCCATCGAGCTGGCGGCGGATCTGCAGCAGCTCCGAGAGCGCACGGCCCAGGTGGAGGAGAAACACCCGCAGTACGACCGCACCCGCCCCGAGGACCCGCACGCCGCCCAGGCTCTGCTCGACCAGATGACCGGCACCCGCCACGGCAAGGACGGCAAGGTGCTGCTCTACCGCGGCAAACGACGGAAACGCGCCTGATGGAGCTCGCCGATCTGCTCGACCACATCGACGCCAGCGAGCTCGCCACGCCCCCGGCTCCGCCGATCTTCCAGGGTGGTGCGATCGAATCGGACTGGTGGCGGGAGTTTTTCGACGCCGGCAGCGGCGAGGAGCTGTGGGCCCGCCTGGTGGACCGGGTCGGCGCCCGAACGGTTGCCCGCGCTCCAGTGACCCGCCAGGCGTGGGAGGCGCTGCTCGGGCGCGAGAAGATCCGCCGTGCTCAACGGTTCTGGAGCTTCGACCGTCACGACGACGGCACCATGCGTCCCGAGCCCGAGCGCCAGGAGCTCCGCCGCCTCGACTTCCAGGCGTGCAAGGGCGACTTCTGGCATTGGTTCCACGAGTACGGCTGGATCGAGAACCCTCACGCCGAAGGGGTCGAGCTCCGGGTCTCGCCCTTCCTCGCCTGGCCCGGCCAGGTGGCCTACCTGTGGTGGTTCCTGGAGTCCCTGTGGCTCGGCCGCCGACGGGGCGAGTCGGTGCCGCGCATCGTCAACAAATGCCGTTCGGCCGGGGTGAGCTGGGCCTGCTGTCACCTGGTGGCGCACCCCTTCCTCTTCGAGGATCACTTCTCCGCCAAGATCGGCGGTCTCACCAAACGCGAGGTCGACGACGGCTCCACCTACTCTCTGCTCGGCAAGATCCGGTTCCTCTACGAGCGCCAGCCGAACTTCCTCCTGCCCTGTTACGACTTCCGCCACGAGGTGGAAGACGACGCCACGAGCTTCGTGCGGTTCGTCTGCCGCAACACAACCACCGGTGGGGTGATCCGCGGCGAGAGCATCACCCGCCGGTTCGCCCGGTCGGGCCGCGAGGTGGTGGTGCTGCGCGACGAGGCCGCCCACGTGGACGCCGCCACCCAGGCCGCCTCGCGGCTGGGCCAGACCTCGGTGGCGATCGCCGACTGGACGGTTTCGACCCCCAACGGACGCGGCAATGCCTTCCACCACAGCTTCGAGGCCGCCCGCGACGAGAACCGCCTCACCATCCCCTGGTCGATCGACCCGCGCCGCGACGACGCCTGGTACGACCGTCTGCTGCTCGACAACGGCGGCGACCTCACCCGCGACGCTCGCGACCAGGAGTACGGCTGCAACTTCCGCGGCGTGTCGGGCCTGCGGATCTGGTCGCCCGACCCCGAGATCGTGCCGTACGACGATGCCACGCCCGAATGGCGCGAGGTCGCCGCCGAGGCCCGCGCCACCTGGCCCCTGGTGTGTGGCCTCGACTTCGGCGACGGTCCCTCGCCGGTGGTGTGCCGTTTCGCTTTGCTCGATTGGGTCGGCGGCCTGGACTCCGACACCTACGGCCGTCTGCCCCGGCTGTGGTGGGACTTCGAGGTGTGGGGCTACCGCATCCGTCCCGACG
>CAZMEL010000555.1:0-1839 GCA_964565225.1 uncultured Thermoanaerobaculia bacterium
GTCCACAACTACGGCCACGGCGGGGCCGGTTTCACCGTCGCCTGGGGTTGTGCCGACGAGGTGATCTCTCTCGGGAGGTAAGTAGTATCCTTGTGCCCGATCGAAACTCTCAGCCGAGGTCCGAGGAGCGATGGCCAAAATTCTTCTGCAGTCGATCCATCCAAGAGACTTGCTCTCTTTCGGACCGGATTCCCAGCCGTTGGAGCTGGGCTCGTTGAACCTGCTGATCGGTCCGAACGGTTCCGGAAAGTCCAATCTGATCGACGTGATCGATCTTCTCCGCCACGCCTCTCGCGATTTCGCCGAGCCGATTCGCAAAGGGGGAGGCATCGGAGAATGGTTGTTCAAAGGAGCCTGTGAGCCCAGGGCCAGCCTGAAAGCCGTCGTGATGATGGAGGCGACCTCGTCTCTCGTCCACGAGCTGTCCTTTCGATCCAGTCATCAGTTCTTCGAGCTCCGGAGCGAACGGATCGGTAGCAGCGGAGGGAATCGCAAGTACTATCAAATGCAAGGTGACCAGCGGATCGGCATTCGAGTCGATTCAGAAGAGAAGAGAGAGTGGACGACCTGGTCGCGCAATGAGGTGGACCTCGGGCAGTCGATCCTTTCTCAGCGGCAGGCTCCGGAGCTCTACCCGAAGCTGGCCTTTCTTGCCGACTGTTATCGAAGGATTCGCATCTACCGGGATTGGTCCTTTGGTAGGAAGACCGTCTTCCGTGCGCCTCAGAGGGCCGATGCGAGGAACGATCGGCTGGAAGAGGACTTCTCCAATCTGGGGTTGTGGCTGAACAAGCTGCGGCGAGATCCACCGACTCGGAGGAAAGTCGTCGAGGCGTTACGGGATCTCTACGACGGGGTCGAAGACTTCGACGTCATCGTCGAAGGAGGCACGGTTCAGCTGTTCTTGATCGAGGGAGACCGCTCGATTCCCGCCACCCGACTCTCGGACGGCACCCTGCGGTTCTTGTGTCTGCTCGCCATTCTCCTCGACCCCGAGCCTCCGCCCCTGATCTGCCTCGAGGAGCCGGAGCTCGGCCTGCATCCGGATCTGCTACCCAAAGTTGCCGATCTGCTCGTCGAAGCGTCTGGCCGTACGCAGATCATCGCGACGACCCATTCGGACATTGTCGTCGATGCCCTGACCGAGCACCCCGAGTCCATCGTGATCTGTGAAAAGCACAGGGGATGTACCGAGCTTCGGCGGCTGGAGGCGTCGGAGCTCTCCGATTGGCTGCGACAGTACCGGCTCGGCGACCTCTGGACCCGGGGCCAGCTCGGGGGGAATCGGTGGTGACCGTTCGTGTCTTCGTGGAGGGCGGCGGGCAGGCGAAAGCCCTTCGGGCTCGATGCAGAGAAGGGTTTTCCAAGTTGCTGCGAAAGGCCGGCTTCGGCGGGAGGATGCCACGAATCGTTCCCTGTGGAGGAGGCACCAATGCCTTCCGGGACTTCTCGATTGCTGTTCGAGGCGGCGCACTGGGGCTTTTCTCCATCCTGCTGGTCGATAGCGAAGAGCCGGTGCCAGAGACCGACGAGAGACCCGATGCCGCCGAGCCCTGGCGTCACTGGCAGGAGCGCACGAAACAAGAACGCCCGCCTGGAGTGGCCAACGACCAGATCCAGCTGATGGTGACCTGCATGGAGACCTGGATCATGGCGGATCCCGCTGCGGTCGAAAGAAAATTCGGGCGCAGAGCGAGCATCCCCCTGGCAAACCTCGAGTCTCGAGATCGCCGGGAGATCCAGGCGGCCCTCGAGCGGGTCGGGTACCAGAACGGGAAAACCTCGTTCGAGCTTCTGTCGAAGCTGGATCCCCGAGAGCTGGAGCGGCACCTGCCGCAC
>CAZMEL010000556.1:0-1831 GCA_964565225.1 uncultured Thermoanaerobaculia bacterium
GGCGTGGGGGAACGGCCGGGGCGCGGGGTCCCGCGCCGCCGGGGTCGGCGCGGGCCGATCGTGGGGACGCGCTTGGAGCGCGGCCGGGGCCGGCGGCTGCCAGGGCTCGGCCGTGCCGCTACCTTCCCGCAGGTGATACCAGCCGTCGGCCGCGGCCCCCGAGAAGCTCTCGCTCTCGCCGCCCGGCCAGCGGACGACGACTTCTTCTACCTCGGAAGCCGTGCCGAGGCCGAAGTGCAGCCACTTGCTCGACTGGCTCAGGTACCCCGAGCCGGCCCGCAGGGTCCGGAGATGCGGTTTCTCGTCGCCCCCGACCGAGACGGCGACCCGGGCGCCGATGGCGTCGCGGTTGGCCCGGGTCCCTTCGAGGCGCAGGGCGAGGAAGTGGCTCCCGGCTTCACCCGCCGGCCCGCGGTTGCGGAAGGCCCGCACCTGGGGAGCGGTGCGGTTGGAGAAGAGCAGGTCGAGGGTGCCGTTGCGGTCCCAGTCGACCAGCGCCAGCCCTCGGCCGTCCTCGGGTAGATCGAGCCCCGCGACAGAGGAGATATCGGTGAAGGCGCCGTCGCCGGTGTTGAGAAAACAGACGTGGCGCTCGTTCCCGCTCCACGATTTGCCCTGGCGCACCAGCTCGTAGGTGGCGCTCCAGCCTTCGAGGTACTCCTTGGCCTCTTCGTCTCCGCGGGTGGGGGAATGCGACACGACCTGCCGCCAGAAGAAGCTTCACAAATCGTCGGCATCGTCGTTGGTCACGTAGCCGTTGGCCACCACCAGGTCTTGCCAGCCGTCGTTGTCGAGGTCGGCGAAGAGCGACGACCACGACCAGCGGCCCATGTTGACCCCGCTCTCGAGACTGCGATCCTCGAACACGGGGCCGCCCGCGCCAGTGTTGCGGAACAGGGAGTTGCCCCGGGCGAGGCGACGGAACTGGCCGCGCACGGTGGCCGAGAGCCGGGGCTGGAAGCGCCGCTGGTAGGTGGTGCGGTTGCCGGCGCTGGAGAACATGTTGCCGACGTAGAGGTCCATCCAGCCATCGCGGTCGAAGTCGCTCCAGTCCACCGACATGCCGGTGGAGAGATCCTCGACCCCGAGCTCGGCGGCCACGTCCTCGAAACGGCCGTCCTGGTTGCGGTAGAGGTTGTTGCGGCCGAAATCGTTGGCCACGTAGAGATCCTGGTCTCCGTCGTTGTCGAAATCTTCCCAGGCGGCGGCGAAGCTGAAGCGGCGGTTGTTCTCGTCCATGCCGCTGGCGGCGGTCACGTCGGTAAACCGAAAATTGCCATCGTTGCGCAGCAGCAGGTTCTGTTTGCCGTTGTTGGCGTCGTGGAACGGCCGCGGCGCGGTGTCCTGGGTGGAGTTGTAGCGGCAGGCGTAGAGATCGAGATCGCCGTCGGAGTCGAAGTCGGCGGCCGCGAGAGACATCACCGTGGAGGTGGGGATCACCGCCTCCACCGTGAAGCTTCCGTGGCCGTCGTTGGCGTGTAGCAGGAGCTGGCCCACGGCCACGGCGAGATCCTGGTCGCCGTCGTTGTCGAGGTCGAGCAGGAGCGAGCTCGGCGAGTTGTTGAGGTAGTCCACCGCCGCGGTCGCCGCGGCGTCGCGCACGGTGCCGTCGGCCTGCTGCAGAAAGAGCCGGTTGGGCAGACTGGTTCCCTGGTTGAGGTAGAAATCCTCCCGCCCGTCGCCGTTCACGGCGCCCACCGCGAGTCCCTGGTGGCCGAGGATATCGGTCCCGAGGGCGCGGTCGATGCGAGCGCCCCAATGCCGCTGACCCAGGGCCAGCTGCGAGCCGAACGCGGGCTCGTCGGCGAAGAGGTGGGCGGTGACGTCGTCG
>CAZMEL010000557.1:0-1791 GCA_964565225.1 uncultured Thermoanaerobaculia bacterium
GCAACGAAGGGGGCGGCCGCTTTCTCGAGCTCACGGCACGCTCTCCCCTACCCCTCGACGATTCTTTCTACGGCTGCGGCGGCACCGCGGGTGACGTGGACGGCGACGGTGACCTCGACCTCTACCTGACCGCCTTCGGCCCGGATCGCCTGCTCCTGAACCGCGGCGACGGCACCTTCGAGGATGCCACGGCCAATGCCGGCCTCTCCGGTTCCGCCCCGTGGACCGCGGGGAGCGCTTTCGCCGACTACGACCGCGACGGCGATCTCGATCTCTTCGTGGCGGGGTACGTGAATTTCTCCCTCGACAACCACCGGTTCTGCGGCGACCAGAATGCCGGGGTGCGCTCGTACTGTCATCCGGGTGTGTACGAGCCCGAGCCCGACCGCCTGTTCCGCAACCGGGGCGATGGAACCTTCGAAGACGTCACCACCGCGGCAGGTCTGCACCGCGGGCGAGGCGCCGGCCTGGGAGTGATCTTCAGCGACCTCGACCTCGATGGTCTGAGCGACCTCTACGTCGCCAACGACGAAACCCCCAACTTCCTCTACCGCAACCGGGGAGACGGAACCTTCGAAGATCTCTCCCTCCTCTCCGGCACCGCCTACAGTGACCGCGGACGACCCGAGGCGGGAATGGGAGTCGACCTCGGCGATTTCGACGGCAATGGCACCCCCGATATCGTGGTGACCAACTTCGAGCTCGAGACCAACGCCCTCTACATCAACCAGGGCTCGGGCCTCTTCTCCGATGCCCGGTGGACCTCGGGGCTCGCGGAGCCTTCCCTGGTGCGGCTGGGGTTCGGTATCGGCTGGCTGGACGCCGACCACGACGGCGACCTCGATCTCGCGGTGGCCAACGGGCACATTCTCGACAACGCGGAGGTCTTCCGCGAGGGCAGCAAGTTCCGGCAGCCCAACCAGCTCTTCGAGAACCTGGGCCAGGGCCGGCTCCGAGAGGTCGGAGACAGTGGTCTGGAAACCACCGAACGTGCGAGCCGAGGCCTGGCCCTGGCCGACCTCGACGGCGACGGCGACCTCGACCTGGTGATCGCGAGCTCCAACGATCTCGCCGAGGTCTACGAGAACCGGGCCGGCTCCCGGCGAGGACGCTGGCTGCAGGTCGACCTGAGGAGCGATTCCGGCAACCGCCGCGGCATCGGCTCGCGACTCGAAGCCCGGGCGGGAAACCAGCGCCACACCCGGGAGGTTCGTACCGCGTCTTCCTACCTGTCGCAGAACCCCTTGACCGCTCACTTCGGCCTGGGCTCCGCGACCACTGTCGAGGCATTGGTCGTGCGGTGGCCCGACGGACGTCGCCAGACCCTTCGTTCCCTGCCGACGGATCGGCGAATCCAGGTCTACCGACGCGGCTCCGGCGCGGAAGCCTCGACGCAGGAATCGGAGCCCTGAGGCTCCGACTCGATCAACTGGGGGTTACGTTCTTCGGGGGAGGTTTGGGCGGCGGAGCAGACGTCGAAGCACCCTTCTGCCTCGACCGCCAGCGGGCCAGGAGAATCGTGGCCACGGCCAGCACGGCTTCGTCCAGGTAGGGAATCGGATCGGGTATCACGAGATCGAGCACGAAGAGCCCACCGACGAGGTAGACCAGGAACCGCGACGACCAGCTCGCGATCCACTTCTCGAACTGCCCGAAGAGCCCATCGTTTGCGCGGCTGCTCATCGTCCGATCTCTCCACTCCGTATCTTCGAATCGATTCTCGTTTTCCTCGAGCCGAGGGGATTCCAGGCGGATTTTCTCATATGGAGAGTACGCTCGGGCTACGAGCCC
>CAZMEL010000558.1:0-1784 GCA_964565225.1 uncultured Thermoanaerobaculia bacterium
CGCAACCCACCACCCCACCGCCAGACCTCTCGTCTCGCGCCTTCCACATCGCCCGGCGCGCTACGGCCCTCGGGGTTCTCGAACGTGAGCAGGCCCGCGCCCACGCCCAGGCCGCTGTGGCCGGCGGCGAGACGGCGCTCGAAGTCTTCCGCCGCCTGGTCGACGACATCGCCGCCCAGAAACGCGGCCAGGTCTTCCGCGAGGTGCGCACCAGCCAGGGCGCCGTGACCGTCAACCCCAGCGCGCCGGCCTGGCACAGCTGCACGCAAGAGGTGCGGGTCGATCCCGGAGAGCTGGCGATCCTCACCGAGGAAGCGGCGGCCATCCGCCAGGAGCACCGCGGCCAGGTCGACCCCGAGATCCTCGCCCGCCGCTGTAGCGCCAGGCTCGAACGGGAGCAGCTGCTTTGAGCCAGCCGGGCGAGACCCTTGCCGTGCACGAGCTGCGCCGTGCCACCCTGCAGGGCGGAACCGACGTCTTGCCCTCGGGCAAGCTCGGTTTCCTCGCCGGCACCGTGGTGGGTCCGCTGCCCTGGGACGCCGCCCAGACCGAGGGTGACGCCGTGACCGCGGCCACCGCGGAATACGGCGCCCTCGGTGTGGTGATCGACGACGCCCCCAACGGCACTGCGGTGGTGGTGCGCGTCTCCGGTCGCGGCCCAGTACGGGTGAGCGGCCCGGCCCTTCTGGGCAAGCAACTCAGCCTCGACCCTTCCCACCCCGGCCAGCTGCGCTACGACAACACCGGCACCGGCATTCCCATCGCCCGGGCGCTCGAAGCGTCGGCTACCGGCGGGCTCCCGGTCTGTTCCATCGAATCCCTTCCCTACCTGCCGCCGGATGCGTCCGGCTTGTAAGCCCATGTCTCCGATGAGCCCATGCCCAAACGAGCCGAGACCGGTTCCAAAGGGCCGGCCCACGGTCGAGCACGGAGCGCAACTTGTGTGAGCCGATGAGAGTGAGGATCGGCAACAAACCTCTTTCACAAGCGGTGAGCGGCAAGAGAACGCTGAGGCGAGTTTGAGCACCGCGCGCAGACCGTGGGCCGGCCCGCCACCACGAGACGAAATACGAGGTTCCACCATGACGACACCCAGCAGCCACATCAACTACCTCGACGGCCTGGTGCTCCCCACACCCGACGGCGGTCAGGTTCGCACCCGGCTCGACGAGCACCAGGTCTCCGCCGACGAATCGGCCCCGGCTCTGTTCCCCGACGTAGCCGGCGGCTCCCGCGCCGCGCCCCTCGCCTTCGACTGGCTCTCGGCTCCCAACTACGCCGAAGACCTCGCGAGCCGGGCCGCGCCGCAGTCGGAGATGGCGGCCTCACCGGTGGCGGCGATCACCACCGCGGTGGTGCTGGGTCGTGCCCGCAATCGAACCGAGTGGGTCTCGCTCTTCTTCCCCGGCACCCTGCCCCTGGCGGCAAACGGCGGCCTGGCGACGTCCGAGAACTTCCTCTACCAGGTCTGGGGCACCTCCCACCTCGGCAACTTCGACACCCGCCTGCCCGAACGAGCCCCGTTCTCCATGTCGGGCCTCGACTCGATCTGGGTCGAGGAAACCATCGAAGCCCACGGCTGGGCCACCAGCATCTCCGACACCGAGCGCGCCCGCGCCCTGCGCCAGACCGGCTGGCTCATGCTCAAGGCTGAGCTGCCGATGCTCATCTGCAACCGGCGCCTCGAATTCATCGCCGCCGAGAAGCTCACCGACACCACCGCCGAGAGCACCTTCGCCACCGGCCACATCACCCAGCTCGCCCCCGGCGCCGAGTGGGACCAG
>CAZMEL010000559.1:0-1776 GCA_964565225.1 uncultured Thermoanaerobaculia bacterium
CCGAGGTCGAGACCGCCTCCGTTCTCCAGTCCACCCCTCCGCCTCCGCCCGTTCGAGAGCCCGCTCGTCGCCGTGCCGCGCGGTCGCCGGCGAGGCCTGTGCCTCCACCTCCGCCGTCCCCGGCGCCGACGCCGGCCGAACGGGAGGCCCGCCCGGCCGAGCCCGAACCCCGAGCCGCGGAGGCGCCGCCGAAACGGATTCTCCAAGACGTCAGCTACATCCAGGGAATCAAGTCCGCCTGCCTCGAAGTCCTCACCGGCGGAGAGCGCCGGGAGCCGGAAACCAGCTACTGCTTCTGCATCTCCGTCGCCTCGGGAGGCGCGAAGATATCAGAAGCCGACGCGAAGTGGTTCTTCGAGAACTTCAGCACCCAGGCGAGGGACGAGATGGCCCGGAAGTACTCGTCCCTGGGCCGCATGTTCGCCAGCTGCCAGGCCCAGAAAGAGGCCTACTCGCCGGATTGAGGGACTCGGATCTGCACCCGATTCAAACCCTCCACTCACCTCCGGCATCTCAGGTGCGATGAGTGGAGACACCGGCGCCGCCTGGTACCATCGGCGGGTGAGCCCCGATCCCAAGAACCCCTCTCCCGGGGCGGCCGAGCAAGCCGAATGGGTGGCGCGAGCCCGGGCCGGAGAGGTGTCTGCGTTCGAGCATCTGTATCGGGCGAATCTGGGGCGGATCCACGCGCTCTGCCTGCGCATGTGTGGCGATGCGGCGGAGGCGGAGGAGATGGTGCAGGAGGCGTTCGTGCGGGCGTGGGAGAAGCTGGAGTCGTTTCGGGGGGACAGCGCCTTCTCTTCGTGGATGCACAGACTGACGGTCAACGTGGTGTTGGGGGCGTGGCGCAGCAAGGGGCGGCGGCGGGAGCAGGTGGTGGACTTCGCGGACCTGGCGGCGGCGCATCCGAGCCACGAGCCGCGACCGCGGCACCGGGTCGACCTGGAACGGGCGATCACGGAGCTGCCGCCGGGGGCCCGGACGATTTTTGTCCTGCACGACGTGGAGGGCTACACTCATCGAGACATCGCCGCAATGACCGGTCTGGCCGAGGGCACCTGCAAGGCCCAGCTGCACCGGGCCCGGCGCCTGCTGCGGGGACGTTTCGAAAGCGCCACGGCAGGAGAAGGAAAGGAATCGAAGAGATGAGCGAGCACACGAGAAGCGCCGGATCCGAGGGCTGCCGTGGGCCGTGGAGCGATCTCGACGACTACCTCGACGGTGAGGTGTCGCCCGGGCGCCGACGCGAGGTCGAGGCCCACCTCGAGACCTGCGGTGTGTGCCGCGAGGAGGTGGAGGCGCTCAAGGTGCTGGCGAGAGCGGTGCGCGGCCTGGCCGACGAGGTGCCTCCGCGGCGAGATCTGTGGCCCGAGGTCGTGCCTCGCCTCCAGCCACGAACGGCCCAGCTGCCGCCGCGGCGAGCGAGCTGGCAGGTGGTCATGCAGGTGGCGGCGGCTCTGGGATTCCTGGTGCTCGGCGCGGGTCTGCAGCGACTGGTGGATTCCGCGCCGGTTCCGCCCGTCGAGCGCATCGTCGAACACCCTGTCGAGCAGCGTGGCGACAGCTCCGGCGAAGACAGAGGCCACGAGATCGCGCTGGCGTCGTCGGGTGGCGATGCCGAGTTCCTGCTCGCGGAGGCGGAGGTTCTTCGCGCCAAGGAGACCCTGCGGCTGGCGATCGAGAGACGCCGGTCGGACCTCTCGCCGAGCACGTTGAAGGTGTTGGAGCGCAACCTCTTGATCATCGACGAGGCCCTCGCCGACCTGCGAGCGGCCC
>CAZMEL010000560.1:0-1757 GCA_964565225.1 uncultured Thermoanaerobaculia bacterium
GTAGCGGCCAGCTCGGGTCCCGAGGCACCGACTCGATGGTGGGGATCACCGGCATCGGCGCGGTGGCTGCCGGAGAAGGTGGCGGACGCCTCGGCGCCTCGGCTTCCGGACGCGCGGAAGGCTCGACGGGAGGCGGTGCTGGCGGAGCTGGTGCCGGAGCGGTGGCGGATGCTTCGGTCAGGGGCGCCACAGCCGGGGGCGCCACAGCCGGGGGCGCGGGCGTTCCCGGATCGGAAGGCACGAGCGGCGCCTCGACTTCCGGGGTCAGCGGAGTCTCCCGCGGAGGAGACTCCGCCACGGCCGGTGGAGGCGGCGTTTCGGGTGCAGCCTCCGAAGCCGCCGGGCTCGCGCCAGCGGCCTTCGCCTTTCTCGCCTCCTTGGCGAGATATTGGTCTCGAGCCTTGAGAAGCTTGGGGCCCACGGCCGGGGAGATGAAGCCCCGAGCGCCGAGAAACGAGGTGAACTCCTCGCCCGCACCGGCTTCCTGCCACAGGCGCAGAGCCTCTCCGACCCGTTCCTTGCTCAGAACCTTGTAGTGGATGGCCAGACGACCGATCAGCCGAGCCGATTCTCCGGAATTCATGAATGCTGGGTCCTGGGAATGTTCTCACCCATCGGGAGGGAAGGATCTGGAAAACGACGGCCGGCAGCGTACGTCATCCTCCCGCGAGCGTCAACCGGGCGGCTCGCCGTGCTCATCGAGCCGACCTGGCGGCACCGCTCGCAGCCGCCCCCTTCGGAGGGCTTCGCCTCGGCGCCCACGACCACCGGACACTTCGGTGAACCAGGCCGCCCGCAACACCCGCGGATATCGTGCCGACAGCCGCTCCAGCTGCTCGTCGCGCAGCACACCCAGAACGTCGACGATGATCCGCGCATCGGCGGTGGCGGCGGCGGCGGCCCGCTCGGCCCGCTGATCGATCATCTCCCGCGCCCTGGCCAGATCGGTAGCCACCACGGCGCGGCGAAAGAGATCGGGTCGGGGAGGCTGCTCACGACCCTCGAGGCGAGCGGTGAAGTACCTCACGAACAGAGATCGAATCTCCTGCCGCTGCGAGTCTTCCAGGCCCAGGCTCGCCACCAACCCTGCGTGGTTCCACCACATCGCCCGCTCCAGCCGCTCCACACGCTCCGCGATCGGCAGGGCCACGGCGCCTGAGGCGATCGCTTCGGACTCGTTCTGCTTCTCGTTCACGGCTCCCGAAGAAGGCGGTTCCTGCAAGCTCATCGCCTCGGCTCCGCAAACGCCCAGAGCTCCGATCAGCGCCGCCATCCCCACCATCGTCTGCACACTCTCCACGGCAGCTCCTCCTTCCTTCGACCCCTGCCTCCAGCTCACCCGTGCTCCGATTGTATCGCTAGCCGACGCTCTTGGTTTCCCTACCGGCGTCCCTCCGGGTATAGTGGTGGCACCATGGATCGAACCTACAGTGCGACACTCCGCGATCTCGAGCTGCCGGATCCCGACGGCACGTCTCACCGCCTCGGTGATTTCTGGAACGACCAACCCGCCGTGGTCGTGTTCCTGCGCCACTACGGCTGAATCTTCTGCCGCGAGCATGTCGCGCAGTTGCGCGACCACGAGCAGAAGATTCGAGCCGCCGGGGCCGAGGTTGCGGCGGTAGGCCTCGGAGGGCGCCGATACGCCACGGCCTTCCGCGAAGAGACGGGCATCCGGTTCCCACTTCTCATCGATACCGACCGGGCCGCCTATCGCGCTGTCGGATTGCGCTCGGCCAGCCTTCTCCACCTGATGC
>CAZMEL010000561.1:0-1709 GCA_964565225.1 uncultured Thermoanaerobaculia bacterium
GGATTGGGAAGCAACTGCCCTACCGCCTCTGGACCTTCACTGTATCTGCGTCCGTACCATGCGTACTCCCCCAGCTTCGACTCGTCGCTGCCGAACGACCAAGGCGTCCGGGTGCCGGCTCGCGCCGCATACTCCCACTCCTCCTCGGTCGGCAAGCGATAGCCGAGGGCTTCACAGAAGGCTCTGGCCTCGTGGAGGCTCACGTCGGTCACCGGCAAATCGCCGGTGTCTCGGCCGAGGTTCTTGTCCCAGTACGTCTCGTGATTCGGAAACAGAGCCTTGTACTGCCGGTGGGTCACCTCGGTGGTCCCCATCTGGAATGCTTGCACCGAGGTCGCCTCACCGTTCGTGGCTTCATCCGGAAACGCCATCTCGGCTCCCGGGTCGCTCGGCAGGGTGCCGAGCACCACCGAGCCGCCGGGGATGGCGACCATTTCGATCTCCACGCGGCGGGAGGCGTCGTAGCCTTGCAGCCGTGCCGTGTGGTCGGAGAGCTCGACCCAGGGCCAGACCTCGGCGGCGAGCTGCTGCCCTTGTAGGCGGAGCAGGGCGGCGTCGAGTCTCTGCCAGAGATCTTCGGCAGTGGCTCGTTCCGCCTCGGGGAGAGCCTGCCAGGCCGGCGTGGTCCGGCTCGGATCGATCGACCAGCCGCGAAAAGCCAGGTTGGAGCCGGCCGGCGGCAGGTAGGTGGCCATCTCGCGGTGGGCATCTTCGCCGAGCAACACCAGGTCGGCGGAGCCGCTGTCGAGCAGGCGTAAGGCGAGGCGTTCGGCCATCGGAGCGCGCAGGGGTGTTTCGAGGGCCACCACCACTCGCGACGGCTCCCCCGAGCGTGGGGCGAGGGTGTCGCCGATGCGGGCCTCGGGTGGCAGGCGGGGGCAGCGCCAGAGCTCGTAGTCTTCTCCGATCTTTTCGATGCACTGCACGGGCTCTTCGTTCCACCTGGCGATCACTGCCTGCTGGCCGGGTTCGAGAGTCCGGCTCACCTGCCCCCGCCGGGTGGCCACGGTCACCCGGGCTCCGCTATTGCCGCCCGGCTGGCGCCAGCTCACCACCGGCTCGGGTGGATCCTCGATCCGGAGATCGGTGCGCAGGCTCTCGCCCAGGCCCCAGAGCAGGGCGCTGACACCGAGGCCGGCGAGAAGGCCGAGGGCCAGGCGACGGCGGGCGGGCGGTTGTGCCTGGCGCCGGTAACGCCCCGGGGCGAAACCCAGCCGCAGCAGGCGGGCGAGGTCGACGCGGGAGAGGTCGGCATCTCGCACCCCGAGGCGGGCGAAGCCGGGGCGCGGGTCGTCGAGGGTGGCGAGCCGGCGGAGGCGAGATTCGAGCCAGCTCTTCAGCCCGGGAGCCGAGGTGGCGAGCCGGTAGAGGCTGGCAATGGCGGCGGAGCGCTGCTCGGCGTCGAAGAGGGCGACCCACTCGCGCTCGGCGCGCAGCAGGTGGAGAGCGGGAGACTCCGGCTCGGGCTCCGAAGCACCGGCCGAGTCGAGCCGGCGATCGAGCTCGGTGTCGTAGTGGTGCAGCCAGAAGGCTACGGCTCGTTGCTGCAGGCTGGCCCGGCCATCGGTCGACGCATCGAAGGTCCGCAGACGCTCCAGCAGCTCGACCCGCTCCTCGTCGCTCCACAACAGTCGACTCCCAGGCCCCGCAGCCCGGCGTTGCAATCGCTGCAGGGCCCAGGCCGAGACCTGCAGGCCCAGCTCCCGGCC
>CAZMEL010000562.1:0-1686 GCA_964565225.1 uncultured Thermoanaerobaculia bacterium
CAGCTATACCTACTACAACGACCTTCCCGGCATGGTGGCCGACCTCGCCGCCGCGGCCGATCCGCCACTGGCTCTCGAGGTCTCGTCGGAGACTCACCCCGGCTACAGCCTGGACCTTCACTGGCGCAACCAGCAGGCACGGAGCTTTCTCGGCGACCGGGCGTGGGACGTGGTGGTCTTGCAGGAGCAATCCCAGGCGCCTCTGCACAAAAAAGATCGCATGCTCGAGCATGCCCGGCTCTTCGCCGAGACGGTCCGGGCCCGAGAAGGTCGGGTGGTGCTCTACATGACCTGGGCTCCGGAGCGCCGTCCGCCGGTGATCGAGGGCCTGGCCACAGCCTACGAAGAGGTGGGGGCGGCGATCGGCGCCGAGGTGGCGCCGGTGGGAAGAGCCTGGCAAAGAGTCCGAGCGGAGCGGCCCGACATCGTGCTCTACCGGCCCGACGGCTCTCATCCCGACGTGGCCGGCACCTACCTCGCCGCCTGTGTGCTGCTCGCCGAAATCTACGGCCTCGATCCTCGGGGTCTGCCGGCGCCCGTAGGGCTTTCCCTGGCCGCGGAGGATCTCGCATACCTGCAGGCGGTGGCCCGGGAGGCCGTCGCCAGCGGCGCCGAGGAGACCGGGGCCGAGCCGTAGGCTCCGGTGCTGGCGGAATCGAGTACAATTCGCCGAAATTCGCCGAATCGATCCGTCGATCCACTGAGGAGAAGTATTCATGGCCCATGCTCTTCGTCCGGTC
Source organism: uncultured Thermoanaerobaculia bacterium (assembly GCA_964565225.1). Taxonomy (GTDB): domain Bacteria; phylum Acidobacteriota; class Thermoanaerobaculia; order Multivoradales; family J023; genus CAZMEL01. The sequence continues at coordinate 741 of CAZMEL010000562.1, forward strand.
ACCGAGCTCGCCCAGGATCTGGGAATCCGCCGGGAACATCTGATTCCGTATGGGGAAGACAAGGCGAAGGTTCGCCTGGAAGCCCGGAGCTCGGGGCGGCCGCCGGGCAAGCTGATCCTGGTGACGGCCATGACCCCGACCGACGCGGGCGAGGGTAAGACCACCACCTCTATCGGCCTGGCTCAGGGCCTGGCGCGCATCGGCAAGAAGACCATCGTCGCCCTGCGCGAGCCCTCCTTCGGCCCGATCTTCGGCAAGAAGGGCGGGGCCACCGGTGGCGGCAAGGCGATCCTCGAGCCCCGGGTCGACATCAATCTGCACTTCACCGGCGATTTCCATGCCATCTCGGCGGCCAACAACCTGCTCGCCTCGGTGCTCGACAACCACCTCTACCAGGGCAACGAGCTGGGCATCGATCCCCGGCGGATCCTCTGGCAGCGGGTCATCGACCTCAACGACCGTGCCCTGCGCCAGGTGCTGGTCGGCCTCGGCGGTCCGACCCAGGGTGTGCCCCGGGAAACCGGCTTCGACATCACCCCCGCCTCGGAGGTGATGGCGGTGCTCTGCCTGGCCGAGAACGCCGACGACCTGCGCCAGCGGCTGCGGCGGATCCTGGTCGCCCAGACCTACGACCGCAAGCCGGTCACCGCCGACGACCTCGACACCGTGGGCGCCATGACCGTGGTGCTCAAAGACGCCCTGCTCCCCAATCTGGTGCAGACCGGAGAAGGCGTGCCCGCCTTCGTACACGGAGGGCCCTTCGCCAACATCGCCCACGGCTGCAACTCCGTGGTGGCCACGAAGATGGCCATGGCCCACGCCGACTGGACGGTGACCGAGGCCGGCTTCGGCGCCGATCTCGGTGCCGAGAAATTCCTCGACATCAAATGCCGCAGCGCCGGCCTCGACCCGGCCGCGATCGTGCTGGTGGCCACGATTCGCGCCC
>CAZMEL010000563.1:0-1648 GCA_964565225.1 uncultured Thermoanaerobaculia bacterium
GCCCGGGTGCGCTTCACCCTTCGCTACGCTCCCGAGCTCGAAGAAGACACCGAAGAATGGGATCTCTTCCTCTACCTCGACAGCCGCCCCCTGACCCTGGTGCCCGCGGCCAGCAACCTCTTCAGCCGGAAGACTCTCGAGTTCGAGCGCTCCTTCCCGCCGGGGGCCTACCGTCTCGAAATCGTGCTCGAGCGCCATGTGCGTCGGGGCCCTTCGACCTGGTTCCACGCCGCTCGGGCGGCGAGGGTCGGGCTCCCCCTCGACCTGGCGCCGGGCTCCGTCACCGATGTCGACCTGACCTTCAGCGAGCGCCACCTCGACTTCAGCGGCGGCGACGGCCCCCTCACCTATCGTGTGCTCCGGGGAGACGAGGTGCTGGAGCTGCGCGAACGCTTCGGTGGCGATCCCGACGACTGGCCGCCGATCTGCGAGGAGATCGAGTCCAACCGCAAGCCGGGCAAGAAGCTGCCTCGCCGCCTGCGTCGTGCGCTCGAGAGCTGCGTCGCCTGGCGAGATCTCTGGCCAGACCTCGCCACCGAGCCGATGCCGAGAGCCACGGTGCGCGAAAAGCTCGCCCTCTTCGACTATCGGCCGATTCCGAAGGAAGCCCGGTAAACCTTCTGTCAAGACCGGCAACCGGCGGCGAGCCACCCCGTACTCTGCGGAGGAGGCACGAGAATGCGAAACCGACGAGAATTTCTGCGCGACGCTGCCGCTCTTTCCTTCAGCACATGGCTCGCCGCCGAGCTCGCCGCCGACGGCCTTGTGGCGGCCGCTCGACCGACAAGTCAGGAGACCCGAGGCGGAATCCTGCACCTGCGGCTCCAGGCCTCGCGACTGGAGGCCCAGGTCCTCTTCTACGGACAGACCCTGGGTTGGCCGGTGGTCCGAGAAGGGGGCTCGCTACGGGTGCGAGCCGGAGGCACCGAGATCGTGTTCGAGCCCACCGGGGGCGACGTTCCCAGGTACCACATCGCCTGGGCCATCCCCTGCAACAAGCTCGCCGCCGGTAAGGCCTGGCTCGCCGCCCGGACCTCCCTGCTCCGGGCCCCCGACGGACGCGACGAGCTCCACTTCCGATCGATCAACCGCCGCGCGGTCTACTTCGCCGACGCCGATGGCAGCATTCTCGAGCTCATCGCCCGCGACGATGTGGGCGACGTCGTGCCCGGCCCCTTCACCCTCGCCGATCTCCTCTATGTCAATCACATAGGTCTGGTGGTAGACGACATGGACGCCAGCATCGCGGCCCTGGGAGCCGCTTGCGGCCTGCAGCCCACGGCGCCGCCGCAGCCCACCTTCACCAAGCTGGGGGATCCTCACCGCCACGTGGTCCTCGTTCCGCGCGACCGGCTGTGGATCCCCGAGCGCGTCGTCGCGGCCGCTCCCTTCTCCACCGAGGTGGTGCTCCACGGGCCCGAGCGGACCCACTACCGCTTCGAGTCTCTCCCCTACCGGGTCGCCACGTCTCCCGACTTGCTCTGAGCCTCAGCCACACCTCGTCTCGATCCCTCGCCGGCAGAATCCACCCGCCAGGCTCACCCCGCCCGTGGCCCGCTCAGGTAACGATCGAGCCACTGGCCCGCCTCGCTGACGAAGCCAATCGTCTCGGCTTCCCGGCGGAGCTCTTCCGCCGCCTCGGGCTCGC
>CAZMEL010000564.1:0-1634 GCA_964565225.1 uncultured Thermoanaerobaculia bacterium
GACCTGGCGGAAGGAACACCGACTCGACCTCGCGAGTGAATCTGACAAAGTAGAATTAGGAGACCACGATCTCCTTCCACTTCCCCTGGCGGAATCGACCGACCGAGAGAGCCGCTCGGGTGAGGTGCCCGAGCACGATGGCGAGCCAGATATCTCCCGGGTGCAGGCCACGGACGGCGTCGATCACCGCACACAGGCCGAGGGGCAGGATCAGCTGGGACACCAGGGAGATGTAGAACGGTCCCCGGGTGTCGCCGCTGCCCTGGAGCGCGCCGGTGTAGCTCAGGGCTACCATCACGAAAAGGCTCGAGAGGCTCAGGAACGCCAGCAGCTGCGCGCCGAGGGCCAACACTCTCGGGTCTTCCATGCCGAAGACCCCGAGCAGGGTGCGGGGCACGAAGAGAAAGAGTAGCGCCAAGGGCACGGTGAGGGTCAATCCCACCCCGGCACAGGCCAGAGGAGTACGGATCGCTCGTTCCGGCCGCTCCGCCCCGAGGTTCTGACCCACGATGGTCACCGCTGCTGCCATCATGGCGCTGGAAGTCCAGGTGATGAAGGAGAAGAGCTGCGTGTAGCCGACGGCAAACGCCGCCTGGGCCTCGGCGCTGTGCTCGAGAAATCCGACGAAACGAATCATCAACACCCCGCCGATATTCATCACGATGCCTTGGAACCCCGTGGGCAGGCCGAAGCGCAGCACCGAGCTCAGGATTCTCGGATCCAGCCGCCAGCCGAGCTGGCCGGAGAGCTGGATCACCAGCCGGTCGGTGAACAGGAGATAGAAGGCCAGCAGCGAGACCAGGGCCGAAGCGATCACCGTACCCATCGCGGCGCCGGTGGTGCCGAATGCCGGAATCGGACCGAAGCCGCGGATCAACAACACGTTGAGGCTCAGGTTGAGCACCGTCAACAAGATGCCCAGGCGCATCGGCGTTCGGGCATCACCCGCCGCACGCAGGGCTCCTCCGATCAGGAAGAAATGCATGGTGCCGAGGCTGAAGACGAAGAGGATGCGCAGATACGGCAGGGCCTCCACCTGCACCTCGGGCTCGGCGTGCACCAGATCGAGAAGCATCGGCGAGAGGAAATATCCGGTGGGGGCGAGGACGAAGATCCCCAGGAACGTGGACGCCAGGAAAACCTGGAACACCACGCGATCGACTCGATCCTGGTCACCCGCCCCCGCATAACGCGCCACCAGGACTCCCATGCCGGTGTAGAGCGAGGCGATCAACACCACCACCACCAAGAAGATCTGCCAGCTCACCCCGATCGCCGCATTGCCTCGGAACCCCACGTAGTGGCCCACCATCACGTGGTCTACCAACCCCTGGATTCCGGAGAAGAGGTTCTGCAGCAGGGTTGGCCAGGCGAGCTTCCACACCGAGAGATGCAGAGGCCCTTCGATCAGGCTGCGATCGAAACGGTGGGGTTCTTTGGCATGGGACATTGCGAATTCGAGCTCTCGGAGCGGGGCGGGACGTCGAGTCGGTCTTGGTACGGCAGCGAGACGAGGAGAGTTTCATCCCGTCCCGGGCGCCACGTTATCCGACCCGAACCGAATTCGCGACAGTCGAGGTAGTTCTACTTTGTCAGATGACGACCTCGAGCTCGGAAGAGTCGGCGTTCCTGGA
>CAZMEL010000565.1:0-1620 GCA_964565225.1 uncultured Thermoanaerobaculia bacterium
CCACCGCGTGCAGGGTGTGTCCCGAGGGGAAGCTGTAGCGGTCGAGGGGAGCGATTCGACGCGCGATCTCGGCATGCACGGCGTAGGGCCGTTCCCGGGCGAGAACGTTCTTCAAGGTCCGGTACAAGGGCAGGGAGATCAGGGCCAGCAGGGCGATGTGGAAAAGGGCCGTGGCACATCGGGAGCCCTCGAGCACGAAGATCGAGGCCGGCAGCACGACCCACAGGGGCCAGTCGCCGAGCCGGCTGACGGCCTTCAGGAGCTCGACCGCGAACGGGCTGCGCAGGCGGTTCAGGCGCAAGCAGAGGGGCAGCTCGAAGGCGGTGAAGGGATGGACGTCCGGGAGGCCGGGGGCGGCCGTCATCGGTGGGTGGGTTGCGCTCTCGACCAATCTCTGCATTGCTGTTTCCCTTGGTCGCTCCGAGCTTCCGGATCCTCAGACGACCGGCAGGCTTCTGCGTTCCTCGAGTCTTCGCGGAGTCTTCGAATCACTCGGAGGTCGCCGCCGGAGCCAGCCGGGCGTCAGCAGATCTCCGGTGTAGATCGCGCTCGGCAGCACCTCACACTCCGCCCAGCAGCCGGGGCACGACTGCACCCACCGCCTCTGGGCCTGCAACGTCTCGCTCTCCCACAGCTCGGTGAAGGTCTGCTCACGTAGAGAGCCGGCGGTGCGGGAGTTGAACTGGCAGGTGGGGACCTTGCCGTCGGGCAGGAGCCGGAGGTGTGAGTTGAGCGCCACACACTTCGGGTTCGGCGTTCCCTGGTTGCCGAGGAGCCGGTTGCGGATGCCACGCAGGTAGTAGCGGCGAGCGAGGCGCTCGGCCAGCGGGTAGCGAGGCAGGTCTTGCTCCATCTCGGTAAAGAGGGCTTCGAGGCGCTCGGCGCCGAAATCACCGAAGGTGGTGAAGTTGCCGATCTCGGTAGGAGCGACCTCCACCGAGTCCTCGAGATGGTAGGTGGCGCTGGCGTCGTAGGCCAGCACCGCGTTGTTGCGAACGCCCAGGGGCTCCAGGTGCTGTTGTAGCTTGCGGTAGTGCTCCGCCCCCTCGGCATCGACGATGGTCTGGTTGATCATCAGGTCGAGGTTCAGCTCTCGCCGCCGGGTGGTGAGGGCTTGGAGCGTGCGGTTGACGTAGCTCCAGGCCTGGCCGTGCCCGCGGACCTCGTTGTGTTTGTCTTCCAGGCCATCGACCGAAATCAGGAGTTCGAGGGGGATGTCCTTGCGGCGCTGCTCGCAGAAACGCACGATGCGATCGGTGAGGAAACCGTTGGTGGTGATATGCAGGAAGAACGGCCGCAGCTCGCTCTGCACGAGATGCGCGATCTCGAGCAGGTCGCGACGCACGAAGGGCTCGCCGCCCGACAGACGCACGGCGTCCATGGGCGGCAGCTGGCGGAAGATCCCTTCGATCTCGTCGAGAGTGAGGTCGTTGGGCGACGGCTTCTTCCACGAGTCACACATGATGCAACGGGCGTTGCAGCTGAAGGTCACAATATAGGTCAAGAACCGCGGAAGATCCGGCTGCCGGCGCTGGTTGCGCCACAGGGTCCGCAGAAACGAGAGCTGTCGTCGCACGGTCTCGGTCTCCTCAGGCTGCGGGGGCCAGGGCGGTTCCGGCA
>CAZMEL010000566.1:0-1561 GCA_964565225.1 uncultured Thermoanaerobaculia bacterium
GGTATCGCGGTCAAGGACCGCTCGATCGCCGATCTCGACGGCAACCGTTTTCGCCGTTTGCAGATCGGCGTTTCGATCTACCAGAAAAAGCCGGTTTTCGGCTCGGGGCTTGCCGAGGTGCGGCCGGCGGAAATGGCGGAGGTCGCCTCGGAGTGGTTTCTGGATCCCGGCGCCAGCCTGCTTCGAGCCGTCGTCGCCGGGCCGGAGGGCACCGGTGGCGTTTCGAGCCCGGCCGAGGGAGAGCTCCATTGACATCCTGGGAGAGATCGAAGCGCCCGGCTCGGGTCGACGGATGGCGACCCCCGGCCGGTGACCGTTGGATGGTGGTCCTGTTGCTGGCTCTGGCCGGGGCCAGCCTGTTCCACTTCTTCGATTGGTTGTGGCAGCGGGACGTCACTCCCGAGCAGCGGTGGCTGAGCCTGGTGGTCAGCTGCGGCTTTCTGGCCCTGCCGATCTTTCATCTCTGCATGACCGGTTTCCTCGCGCTCCGCTTTCGCCTCAGCGAGGTGCCACCGGCCGTCTCGGCCTCCGAGCGGCGAACGGTGGACGTTTTCCTGACCGTGGTCGACGAGCCCCTGGAGATGGTGGCGGAGAACCTGCAGGCGGCACTCGAGATGCGTCATCCGCACGAGACCTATCTCCTCGACGACGGCGGGAATCCCGCCTTCGCCGCTCTGGCGGCGCGTCTCGGAGCCCGGTACATCGCCCGCGACGGGAGCGAGGAATTCAAGGCGGGCAACGTCAACCATGCCCTCGACCACAGCGACGGAGAGCTGATCGCCATCTTCGACGCCGACCACCGACCCGATCCGAGCTTCCTCGATCACACGGTCGGATTCTTCGACGATCCCGAGATCGGCTTCGTGCAGGTGATGGTGACGGCGGGGAACCGGGACGAAAGTCTGTTCGCCGAGGCCGCGGCGCAGACCGCCTACGACTACTACAACATCGCGGCCGTGGGGAAAGACCGCTGCGGCGCCGCGAGTCTCATGGGCTCGAATGCGGTGCTGCGAAGGACCGCCCTGCTCGGTACCGGTCTCTACCAGCCCGGCCACGCGGAAGATCTCGAAACCTCCCTGGCCCTCCACGGCGCCGGCTGGCGGTCGGCCTATGTCCGCGAGGCCCTTGCCCCCGGCCAGAGCCCCACGGATCTGCCGGCATTCCTGAAACAGCAGCTGAAGTGGGCCCACGGGGTGTTCGAGGCCGGGTTGGGGTCGATGACCGGCACGTTCTGGCGTCTCGAAGGATTGCAGAAGCTCTGTTATCTCACGCGTTTCACCTACTATTTCTTCGGGGTTCTTCTCTTCTGCAATCTCGCTCTGGTGGCGCTCACTCTCTACTGGCCGGTGTTCGATGTCGAGGGTTTCACCATCCACCTGTTGCCCCTCTCCATTTCGGCCTTCTTGCTGCGTGTTTTCCCGCTGCGCCGCTGGGCCCACGAGCCCGCGGCCCGCGACGGCCTGCTTCTCAAGGGAGCCTCGCTCTTCGCCAGCTCCTGGCCCGCCTATCTGCTGGCGGCCGCCTGCACGGCGACCCGGAGCCCGCTGCCGTTCATTCCCAC
>CAZMEL010000567.1:0-1543 GCA_964565225.1 uncultured Thermoanaerobaculia bacterium
CTCGGTGCAGGTGGCGTCGAACGATGGTGAGCTTGCGGAAGGCCCGGCCGCGGTGGCGACCCCGGAGCTCGGCAACCGGGGTGAGTCTGCTGCCCCGAAGGCTCCGGAGCCGGCATTGGCGACGAAGATACCGGCAGCGTCGGAGAGCACGGAGCCGAGCCCGGAAACCGAGCCGCCGAGAGCGCGATCGGAGGTCCGACCCACCCCCGCGGCGCCACCCGCGCGTGCGCTCGTGCCGCCCCCCGCGGAACCGGCGGACCCCGCGGAGGTCGAGGTGGCCTGGAAGCAGCGGGATCTGCGGGCGCTGAAGCGGCTGGCACGGGCGCATCCGGGAGATCCCCTGGTGGCGTCGCGACTCGCTCTGCTGCTGTCGAGGCAGGGTCCGGGAGGGCTCACCGCGGCGAGTCGGCACCTGCAAGAGGCTCTGATCCGGCATCCCGAGCGAGGGGACCTGCGCCTCATGTTGGGGCGAACGTTGCTCCAACAAGGGCACCCGGCGGCCGCCCGGCGACTGTTGCGCAGCGCTCCCGAGGTTTCCAGCTTTCGCGACGAGATCCGTACCCTCCTGGTAACGCTCGACGTCGATTCGGATCTGCAACCTCGAACGCAGGAGGAGACGAGACGATGAACAAGAGCTGGATTCCGGGACTGTCGTTGCTGCTGTTGCTCCTGGTCCTCGGCGCCTGGTGGGCCCAGAACACCCGGGTGGAGATGGCCTGGGAGCCGGAGTGGCCCGAAGCGGTGCGAGTGAGCGGCCTGGGGGTCGAGAGCCTGCCGCCCGGCAAGGCCGGAACGGTGAGCGCGGGGGATCGTGCCCGGGCGGTCGAAAGAGCCCGCTGGAAGGCCTATTACTACGCCCAGCTGCGGGCCGCGGAGCAGATCCGAGGTTTGACGGTGGACGCCGAGACGACGATTCGGGACCTCGGAGAGATGAGCCAGGAGCTGCGCTCGTCGATGGCGGGAACCATCGCCGCGGCGGTGGAGATTCCCTCGGAGGAGCGGGTCGAGATCCTCGACGACGCGGTGCAGGTTCGGGTGGTAGTCGAGGTGCCGGCACCACCCCTGGAAGATCTGCGGCAGGCGGTGAAGGTCTTGCTCGAAGCGGGGCACCTGCGCTTCGAGCGTCGGCTTCGAGAGGAGCCGGCGGTGCAGCTGGCCGAGGCCCTGCCCGAGCTCGAGGAGGCGCCGGAGCCGGGGGAGGAGACCCGAGAGATCCCGGCTCCGGCGTCGTCCTCGGAAGAGCCGCGAGAGGTTTCGAAGGTGGCCTGGGCCGAGGCTCCCGCGACACCGAGCGCCCGCCGGACCCCGAGCCCGCCGGAGCCCGAGCCGGCTCGAAGACCGCCGCGGGCGGTCCGTTCCCCGGGTACGGGGGCCGTGGTCTTCGTGGCCCACGGGGCCGGGCACCTCGGCGCCGCGCCGTGGATCTACGACGCCGGGGGCACCGAGCTGGGCAGCGCTCTCGACCTGCCGCCGCAACGCCTGGCCGCCGGCCTGCGGCTCGTCTCGGCGGGAGATGCCGCGGTCATCCACGAGGTGGTGGGAT